>DAIRCK010000003.1:0-150351 GCA_036796695.1 bacterium | reverse complement strand
AATCTAATTTGTTATCGCACAGTTCTGAGATTGCCACACCCTCGCCTTTGGCTCGGGCTCGCAATAACTTTTGGTATGAATAATCCAGGATAGGGCGTGGCAGCCAGTATGGTCTAAAGCCTTTGGTTGTTAGTCAATCTTCTAACAATTAACTATGCCCAATCACCATACTGGCATCTACGCCCAATAACCGTGAACGATATTTCTTTACTCCCTTCCCACCAGTGGTGGAAAAATCAATGGTGGAGAGGTGAGGGTTGAATGGTTACGAGGCCCGTTTCGTCATTAAAGGTAACGTTATTCGTAATTTTTCAAACTTAACCTATAGCCGACAAACGATACGGGCTGCAAAACCGTCCAACGATTAACGATCTTTGAAGATATGAGACTGAAGTCTCTACTCCAAATTCTTTTCTCGCTACTTGCTACTCTCTACTATCTACGGAGAACCTCTCGGCGTTAGAAACGCCTCCTACATTATTTTCCCCCTGCTTGTAGGAGCGGTTTCCAACCGCGATCTCTAAAGGAATTCTTAGATATTGGAATTTGGTTGAAGAAGTAAGTTTGGAAGTTTGAATAATGTCCGCCACTCTTCCGCTTTCTAACCTCCATACTCACTTCCTCACTTAATAACCAACTTCCAACACTCCGATACAGGCTGCGAAACCGTCCAACGAGCAACCCCTTTAATCCCCCTCATCACCCCTGATAACCCTTGGTAACTCCTTTTGAGTTTTCTAAATGGAGCCTTGACATAAAAAATATTTTTATTATAATTAATTAAGAATTTTTGAGTAAAATTAGTTGCGCCGGTTGGGCATCTGTTCCTGAATTGGTATATCACTAACGAATATACCATCAAGGAACCTACGGTAAAAAAATTAGAGAGATTGCTCAATCCATCTCCTGGATGCCCGATATACAGTCCTTCGACTTCCTGATTTATCTAAAGTAAATGCAGGATAGTTTTAGGATTGTAATAAATATAGTCTTGATACTATAATAAAAGGAGGTGTAAAAAAACAAAAAAGTTTAATTGGTTCTTAGGTATATTGTAGTTCTTTAATGGATATTAAATTCTAAAAGTGGAGGTAAAATGAACCAAAGATTAATTATATCATCAATCATTGCCCTCGTTATGGTCTTGTGGGCAACAGATACAAGTGTCATTCCCCAAAATAATGGTGCAATCATCGCACCCATAAAGATTTTGCCCGAGGCAATAACCATTCCAAGGATGCTTTCATATCAGGGACGATTAACTGACAGTTTAGGTAATCCAGTGCCGGATGACAATTATCAGATGACTTTCCGATTTTATCCCCAGGAAAACGGTGGCTCACCATTCTGGACTGAAACCCAAACAGTTTATGTATCCAGCGGGTTATTTTCAGTTCTTTTAGGTGCTGTAACACCAATAGCATCAATCCCTGAAGCAGGTTCAATCTGGCTGAGTCTCCAGGTCAGCTCTGAACCAGAGTTATCACCAAGGCTACGAATTGTTTCATCTGCATACAGTTATCTATCTGAACGTTCCGCAAATGCTGATAGTGCTGTTGGTTCAGAACGGATTGGTGGTTATAATATTGCTGGTCTGGATACAAGATATGTCAATGAGAATCAGGCAAATTCAGTTAACAGCGGAATGATAGTTGATGGCACAATCGTGGGAGCCGATATGAACCAGATGGGTGCAGGTGCCGGCCAGGTATTAAAATGGAGTGGCTCAATCTGGGCTCCAGCTGATGATAATGTTGGCACTGGTGATAATGCCTGGGTCCGTGGCACACCGGATTCGGTCCTGTATACAATCCGTCAACTTGGTATTGCCCGTGGTGGTGGGAATAATATGCTTTATGGTTCTCAACGCTATACTCACATAAATCTTGGAGTTTACTCTAAAACAGGAACAAATGGACAGAATTATGGTTACTGCACAGTTAATGGTGGGTATGACAATACCGCATCAGGTGCCTATACTACAGTTGGTGGCGGGGTTCAAAACATCGCCTCGGGCACCTATGCCATGGTTGGCGGCGGATGGTTGAATAATGCATCGGGCTGGAGTGCCACGGTTGGTGGCGGCTTTGCGGATAGTGCGGCAGGTGCCTATGCTGGGGTATTTTCCGGATGGATGAATAAGGCGGGTGACGTAGCCATTGATACCGGGGCAGTCATTGCTGGTGGTTATTATAATCGTGCTACTGCCAAATATGCTATTATTGGTGGCGGATTTAATAACACTGCCTCGAACTGGTTCGCCACGATTTGCGGGGGAAGGAATAATACTGTCTCGGGAGACAGGGCCACAGTTGGTGGTGGAGGTTACAACATCGCCTCGGGTGGTATGGCCACGGTTGCTGGCGGTTCTCAAAACATCGCCTCAGGCGATTATGCAACGATTGGCGGTGGATATAAAGATACTGCTCTTGCTATTTATAGTGGGGTATTTTCTGGTTTTTACAATAAAGCAGGGGATGATGCAGCAGATACAGGTGCAGTTGTCTCAGGTGGTTGTTACAACTATGCATTAGCCAAGTATGCCACAGTTGGTGGCGGTTGCAATGATAGTGCATTTGGCAATTATGCTACTCTTTGTGGCGGACGAAACAATAAGGCATTTGACAGTTATGCTACTGTTGGTGGTGGATATTCCAATATAGCTGAAAATATCTATGCTACCGTTAGTGGCGGGTATCAAAATAGAGCTTTACTTGCAGGTACTACTGTTAGCGGTGGTAGTCAGAATGTTGCATCAAATTCATATGCCACAATAAGCGGTGGTGCAAATAATAATGCCTCGGGCGCGTATACCGCGGTTGGTGGCGGACAATTGAACACCGCATCAGGCACCAATGCTACGGTTGGTGGTGGCTATCAAAACACTGCCTCGAATATTCGTGCCACGGTTGGTGGCGGAGCTGGAAATACCGCTTCGGGTAGCCATTCCACGGTTGGTGGTGGTTCTCAAAACATCGCCTCAGGCGATTATGCTACGGTTGGTGGCGGAGTCATGGACACCGTCGCTGGATTCTACGGTTTCGCGGTTGGCTATCGTTCGATCGTGCCATCGGGTTATTCAAATTCCGCGGCTTTTAATGGAACTACCGCAACTTCATCAAACCAGTTGCGCTGCGGCACACTCTCAAAAGTCGGTGGCACTTTTACAATTGACCACCCTGTTGACCCATACAATAAGATTTTAAACCACTATTTTGTTGAAAGTCCTGAAATGATTAATATCTATCGGGGTTCTGTTGTCCTTAATGCCAATGGCAAAGCAGAAGTGAAACTACCGGAGTATTTCTCCGCACTCAATAGAAATGCCCATATTCAACTCACCGGTGTTGGCACATCCGATGTCTATGTTGCAGAAGATATTAAAGGAAATTCTTTTGTCATCGGTGGAAAACCCGGGACAAAGGTTTACTGGCAGGTTACTGGTGAGCGGGCTGATGTCTCTGCAGAGGCAATAAGAAGGATGATGCCGGTTGAACAGCCAAAAACCGGTGCTCTTTCGGGCAGAATGCTTGATGATGAGTTCCTTTCCGGTTGTATGGAGCAACTTGAGCACGAAGGAAAAGCATCTGGTATAAATTTCCGCACCCCTGAAGGTAGAAGAAGATACCAGCAAATGAAAAATCTGCAGGAATTGGAACGATAAAAGGAGGAACAATAATGTCTAAGTTTATGCTCTGTCTTCTCTTTCCGGTTCTTTTTCTCTCTGGTCAATCCTACAGATGCAACTGGCAGGTTGTGGCGTCAGGTGGTAATTTTATGACAGGTTCGTATCGGGTTGGTTCAACTGTGGGTCAAACTGCAATTGGCTGGATGACCACGCCAAATTATATAGCACACATCGGATTCTGGTATAGTAACATTATCCAAGTGGGTGTTAAAGAACAGGAAAAATTTGGCTGGAACGAATCAGGTTTTGCAACGGTAAGGTTCTATTCTCCTGCACCAAATCCATTCCATAACACAATCCATTTCCAATATACGCTTGATGCCAAAATGCATACCAAATTGCAGATTTTTGATATAACCGGAAGAAAAATCCGGACATTAATCAACACAACCCAGGACCCAGGCAAGTATGTAGTGACCTGGAATGGAAAAGACGACCTCAGCCGGGCTGTTGCCAGTGGTGTATATATCTGCCGATTCACTGCAGGAGACTATCATCGTAATGCAAAAGTCGTTCTTCAACGATAATTGAGATTTATTAATGCGGGGCAGGAATTCTGTCCCGCATTTGTTTCACTGTGAAAGAATAATAAAAAGGAACATCTATATAGATAATTTTTAAAAGCGAACACCCGGAAGATCTTAAAGGTATAATAAAAATATCCGCAAAATAGCATTGACAACCAGGCATTGTTGGTTAAAATAATTACGAGAGGTTAGATTGTGAAAATAAGATAAAAGGAGTTTTTATGAAAATTATATTATTATTAATAACAATCCTTGAACCAGAAATCTATCTCTGTAATCCAACCAGCACCGCTTATGGAGTTGTGCTCACAAATAATTATTGTAATGACCTGTATATTCTCTTTGATGGCAATCTCAAAGAAATCTATTCTTCACCTGGTTGTGGAAGATATTATACAATCTCTTATGATCAAAGTAAAATTGGATTTAAGATAATCACTGAAGATGGAATGCAAACACCAGCGATATATGATTTGCAGACAAAAAATATTACAAGATTATATTCACCAGTCCAGAATGCAGGACAGCCGAGTTTTTCAAAAAATGGAGAGATCGCATTTACAACTGGCGAAATACTTGTCGTTCTTGATAACGAAAAAATCAAGAAATATGATTTAGGTGTCTATGCAAACCTCTGCCCTATCTCACCTGATGGTGATTTTGTGGTCTATAATGATAACAGAGACCAATTATGGTTATTGAATCTAAATGATAATACAAAAAAATGTATAACTGATTCTGAGAAGGGCTACTGGAATCCAAGATGGTCTCCTGATTCACGATTTATTGCCTATTCAACCCTTGATGATTCAATAAGAGTATATGACAGGGTTCTGAACCTAACCTATGATATTGGCAGAGGCAAAGGTTTTGATTGGAGCAAGAATTCTCAATATTTGGTTTATTACAGGACAGAGACTGACAGACATCGTCTAATAAATTCAGATTTATTTCTCACAAAATTTGATGGAACAGAGAAAACTCAACTCACCAATACACCAGAAATCTTTGAAATGGAACCGAGTTTTGTAAGTGCTCAGGAGATTATCTTTCATAATTATGACAGGCAGGAGATCTGGACAGGAAAGATTTTGGGTCAAAGATTGGAAAACATTCAAAAAGTTTACGAAAATAAAAAGACTTTAAAAGTTCATTACTACAACATAACTCCCAACTTTGGCTCAAGGGATTCCATTGATGTGCCCTATGTCCATCAGGTCTATGATACACCAGACTGGCACAATGGACACTGGTCCTGTGCACCGACCACTGCAATTATGGCTATTGTCTATTATCGCAAATTACCCTACTGGGATTGCTGGTGTTCTTCGCCATATGGTCATACAAGCCATTTTGGAAATTATATCTGTTCTCAATATTATTATCGTGAGGTAACCTATGATTTAGTTGCCCAGGATGCAGGTGGTAATGATGCCTGGGGTGGTTATGGATATATGTGGTATAATGGCTATTCCCCATATTCAAGAATGTATAATTACTTAACTTATCATAACCTCAATTCCTGGGTTGATGATACACCAACCTGGGAAGAAACCCAGGCTGAAGTCTCTGCTGGCTGGCCATATTGTATGTGTGTTGGCTTGACCACTGCTGGGCATCTGGTTCTTGCAGTAGGTCAGGTCCTAAACTGGCATACGCTTATATTCAATGACCCTTATGGTAATAAAAACACACCTGGTTATCCAAGTTATGATGGAAAATATGCCCGTTATGACTGGCCTGGTTATAATAATGGTTATCAGAATCTCAATTCTGTTTACTGGTGCCGGGGTGCACGCGGTTCCTTGCCTGCACCGGTAGATACACTTGTAGATGACTTGCAGATCCGCTATCCGAATGAACCATATGGATTTTATATGTTTACAGGTGCACCTTCAACAATGAGATTTTATCGTGATAATCTTGCTGGTTATAATGGACACTTCTGGTGGACATATACCACAGCATCTGCTGACACCTGCTATGTAACCTGGACACCACATCTAACTACTTCTGGAATCTATGAGGTTCTTGTTTATATTCCTTCAATCAATGCGAACGCAAATGCCCGTTATAAAGTATACTATGCAGGTGGCAACCAGACTGTGACAATAAACCAAAACAACTATTCAAATCAATGGGTCTCACTCGGCACATTCCCATTCAATACAAATGGTGGTTATGTCTATCTTGGCGATGCAACTGGAACCGCAATGCAAAGAATTGCATTTGATGCAGTGAGATGGCATTATGTTGGACAGGGGATTACAGAGATTGATGAAACAAATATAGACCATCCTATTATATCTTCTATTGCAAAAAACAATTTGATTATAACATTGGGAACAAAATATAGAGAATGTAGCATAGCCCTGTATAATTCCTCGGGCGAAAGGGTAAAAAATATTGATACCTCAGCCAGAAATGAAGGCTCAATCTTAATAGAGCTTTCAGATTTGCCATCCGGTGTCTATTTTGTCAAACTGGATTCTAAAAGAGAAAACAAAGTTTTTAAATTTGTGAAAATACGTTGAAAATCTTTTAACTTAATTGTAGCGGTCGCATTTATGCGACAAAAATTCCTTCTTTTTGTGCAAGAAAATTATCGCTACTACAAAAATGCTTTGCTCTTTTCTCAATTCCACAGTTGTGGAATTGTCAAATTGAATGCTACAAACAAATAGGGAACATTTTTCAAAAGTCAACACTTTTCAGACAGGCTGGAAGATGTTGACTTTTACCTTATGATTGCGAACTTCTTGCTCACCTGCTTATCGTTCTGTTTCAGGACAATAAAATAGATACCAGAGGCAAGGTCAGAAATATTTAAAGTCTTTTTACAATTTCCTATGGGGCAATTTCTTTCAGTTATTGATTTAACCCTTTTTCCACAGACATCATAGATTGTCAGTTCAATACCACCCTGAAATCCCTGAATCCACTCCACATTCAAAAGACCACTTGAAATATTCGGATAGATATTAAAACCAATGCTTGCCTCCTTTATCTCACTCCTTTTACCCTCATTTATTTTTGTCACAACTTCACCCCAGGCATGGCTGAGGAAAGAAAAAGGAATACCCATAGTCTGACTGGGATAGAGTGCGTGCATTATACAGAATTTTTTATCAAACTGGATGTCTATATCCTGGTTTGTGCACGTCCCTGTATTCGTATCTGGGCATAACCAGACATTGTGCCAGGTTGAATCTTTGTAACAATACCACACCCGACACATCATATCAGGTAAATATATAATATGAGGTTGGTCATAATTATCCAGGGCAAGGCGAATCCTTACACCAACCCAACCAATACCGGTGATATAATCGGTCTGCCAGGAAGAACCATCCCACCAACTATATGCAAGCCCCGCACCCTCACCATAGGCAATATGGGGATACTGGTCAGAATCAAGTTCCAGGTCTAAAGCCACCGTCCCCCCACCATACAGAGGTTTTGACCATCTCAATGTCCAGTGATTGAGACTATCATAGGTATAATACCTCAACACCACTCCACTACCTTCAGTCTTGGTAAAGACAATATGGGGTTTATTATGCTTGTCAAATTTTAATGAGGGCGGCCAGGTCCAGCGATTGTTAAGCCCTTCATACTCAACCACTGAAGTATCCCAAAAATACCCATTGTAATGGGCATATTTTATATACTGGGGTTGAATCGTATCATGGCTCACATAGGCAATTGCTGGCAGACCTGCAGTATCAAAAGCAAGCGAGGTCTTCATCTCATTCCAACCCGGGAAATGATAGTGGATGGTATCAATGACTGAAATCTGCCAGTTTGCGCTATCTATTCGGGTGCCATAACAGAGTAATGTTATTGGAGTGGTAGTTGTATCCCCTATATAGAAACTCAAATGCGCGATATTATTAAAGTCATAGGCAAGTGAGTGTCCAACACCACCAGCAACTAATCGGTCTTTATGCCATTCATCATTTAGCCGATAGGCATAAAAGCCTCTACGATAACCTGTAGAACAATATACCACACCAGGATTACCATTTGTATCTATGGCAAGGCAATTTATAATTCCAAAATAGCTTTGATAGATGTCAACAGAATCAATTTGCTCGTATTGCCAATTTACCTGTGCATAGCCCAGGACTGAAAGGAATATCAAAAATAAACACCTCTTCATTTTTCCTCCCCTTTTAATAAGATGGCGAAGGGTTTTTTAAAATAGTAGCAAGAATAATACACACTATTTAATGAGCAGAAACTTCCGTGAAACCTGTTTATCATTTTGCTTGAGAACCACAAAATAGATACCGCCCGATGACTCCTCAAGATTTATCTTCTGGACATAATAACCCGGTAGAAGAGATTTTTGTTCAACATTCCAGACCCGTGCGCCAAAGTATACCCCACAGAAACAAGGTGTGGGTAGACTAATGAGAGTTATGGTTCTTATTAATCTCATTTTTGCCTCCATTTTTGATTCGCCTTCGCTATCTCCATTATAAATTAAATCATTTTCCTGTCAAGGTGTTAAAAAATTCATGTAAGTATATCAAACTCAATAATCACTTTCAATAACCAGTTTTTTTTCATCAATTGACAAAATTCTATAACAAACTTCTTTCTCTTCTTTCACTTTATGAGTATAAATTTTTTACTTACCTCTTCATTGTTTTGTTTCAAAACCATAAAATAGACACCGCAGGCAAGGTCGTGGAGATCTATGAATTCTTTATAATGATAAATTGGTATATCAGTCTCTTTTATCGTTTTAACTTTTGAACCTGTTGCATCGTATATTGATAGTTCTATGCATGCCGGCTTTTTTAATGTCCATTCAATGTTTATAGAATTCCTTACCACACTGGGATAAATCCTTAATTCCACACTTTCTATTTCAAAACCAAAATTCCTTTCTTCTATGCCGTAGACATTGCCCAATGAATCGGTTTTGATGAGATAGACTTCACTATATAACGTATCAGCAGGTTGGGAGAATGTGTATCCAGCAATTATAAAACCACTATCTGATGTCGTCTCTATTGAATAGGCACCATCGTCTCTGATTCCGCCAAAGGTCCTTTGCCATAAGATATTCCCCATAGAATCAATCTTTATAAGCCAGAGGTCCTTATCACTCAAAACTTGCGGTGTAGTATAACCAGCAAGCACAAAGCCATTATCCCAGGTGCAGGTAATTGAATAACCAACATCATCGTCTGAACAATTATCAAAGACCTTTGTCCACAATGTATCACCTGAGGAATCGGTCCTTATTAAATAGACATCCTGGGCATAATTCCAGCCAAAGGAGTTAGTCTGTCCTATGATAATATAACCATTATTCAAAACCTCAACCTCGTATCCCCATTCATAACACTCCCCTCCATAGGTCTTTGACCACTCAAGATTTCCTAATGAATCGGTCTTTAACAACCAGATATCACTGAATCCCGCACCAGAGGAATAGGATGAGCCAAGAATAATAAATCCCTTGTCCGGTGTATTCTTGACACACCGAGCCATATCATAACTTACGCCACCAAAAGTTTTTGTCCAGATGATATTGCCTGCGGTATCGGTTTTTATAAGCCAGGCGTCACTGCTGCCCAAACCATAAGATTTTGTCTCACCAGCAATAATAAAATTACTGTCGGGCGTGATTTCAAGCCAGTAGCCTATATCAAGGCTATCACCACCATAGATTTCCGACCGAAGCGTATCTCCATTTACATCAAACCAGACAAGATACATATCAGGGGGAACTGGGTCACTAAGGCTATCCACATAACCAACTGAGGCAAAACGACCATCTGGTAATTGAACAAAAGAATAGGCACTTTTGTGAACATAGGGCTTGTTGACACTTGTTGAACATTGAAGATTGCCCAAGGAATCAACCACCAGAAGATGAATTATCATTCTTCCCATCTGGATTCCCGCTGTTCCGATGATACTGTAGCCGCCATCCAGCCTCTTCATCACCTCAAATCCCCTGTCATCCCAGGGGGTAATGGAATAGAACTTCTCAAATGTAATTGAACCCGAGGATAATAAGGGGAACAATAAAATAAATAATCTATGCCAACTCAAAATATACTCCCCTTTCACCTTACAAGTAGAAACTTCTTTTGAACCTGCGCGTTCTTCTGTTTAAGCACTGCAAAGTAGGTCCCACAGGGCAGGTCAGCAAGTTCTAAGGTTGTCTTGTAGTTCCCGGGATGATACCTCTCAATTTGCAGTGCTTTTCTCTTCGCACCACAGACATCATAAATTGCCAATTCAGTCTCGTCTGGGGTTTGATACACACATTCAATATTTAACAGACAATTAGAAATGCTCGGATAAACCTCTAAGACCATTTTTTTATTCGCTATTCCTCTATCTTCCTCAACTCCCACAAAAGTCCCTTTGGCATATTTGATGCCAAAAATGGTTGTATTACCATTATAATTACTAATTGAATAGGCAATATGAGGATTACTGTAATGGTCAAGGACCATTGAAATTCCACCAAACGAGAGCAAGGAATCATTATCAAAAGGGATATATTCATGCCAGATATTGTCTTCATAATAACAATAACTTGGAAAAGGTGTAAGGAAATCGCCCTTAAATACAATGTGTGGATTATTTAAACTGTTCAACTCAAGATCAATCACAGCGCCATAATCACCGATATCTATTCCAGCTACACTCTGGATTTGCCAGGATAAACCATCCCACCAGGAATAGGAAAGTGTGCCACTTCGACAAAGGGCAATATGGGGAAAATCTTGATTATCTAATTCCAAAGAAAGGGAAGGTTGTCCGTCCGGTGGGGACCAGATGATCGGGCTGACAATCCATCTATTTAAACTATCATCAAAATACGCAATTTTTACTGTATCATAATCAATGTATTGATAATAATATAGTTGATTAAAGGCAACTATGGGCGTATTTTTACTATCAAATTTTACAGAGGGGTTCCAATCAGTGATATAGGTCTGGGTATGGACATACATTGAATCATACTCAATAACAGAAGAATCCCAATGCGAGCCATTATAATGGGAATATTTAAGATAACAGATTGAGTCGGCTAAACTCCAAGTAACATACGCAATCCCTGGTTGGCCTAAGGTATCTACATCTATGGAAGCATAAATTCCATACCAATGAGGCCAATAGTTCATTGAATCAACTACATCAATCAACCAACCAGTGCTATTCCGATGGGCGCAGCAAAGATAGAATTTATTAAGGTATTCATCATAACGATAATAACTTAAATGGGCAGTGTTGTTAAAATCAAAGATAAGAGAAAAACAGTAATATTTTAAGCCACTTTCAACAACCTCTTTTTGCCAGTCACTACCACAACGAAAAGCATGTATTAATTTACTCGCCTTATAATAGATTATGTGAGGTATATTATTAGCATCTAAAGCGATTGAGCACCAGCGGAAATCAAGGTCAGAAGAATGAAAATAATCTATGGAATCAATAATTTCAAACTCCCAATTTATCTGACCGAGGCCCAAACAAAAAATTAAAAGAATAAAATACTTTTGCATAATTGCCTCCTTAAATTATAATAAGGGAGATGGCGAAGGCTTTTCTCATAGATCATCTACTTAATGAGCAAGAATTTCTTGCTTACCTGCTCGTTATTCTGTCTAATCACGACAAAGTAAATACCTGCAGGAAGTTGCTCAGTGGGCAGACTTATCTTGTGATAACCAGCACGATGTTTCCCTTCTAAAAGTGACTTTACCTTTGAGCCAGTGGCATCATAAAGCACAAGCGAAATATTATCTTCTTTTGGCAAACCGAATTTTAACATTGTATTACTCTTTAATATCGAAGACATTTCAACAATGCAGAGTGTAGTAGGAATCAAATCATCAGAACCTAATGCTTGACCACCGCCTTCAGGTTCTCCTACTTGACAGGTGGTCTGTGAGGGTCGATATTGGGTATAATTGTTATCTGCATTATGGAGTCTTGTGACTGTTACTTTCATTGTTCCGGTTGTTTGTGGTTTTATTGTGAAAGTCACTTGACCATTTGCATTCGTGGAACCGACTTGATAGATGTCGCCTGGTTTGTTTAGACAGACCTTGGCATACCGCAGAAGTCTATTCGTCATGGCATCTTTTACAGTCACAGTAAATTGAATTTGCTGACCGACATAAATTCGGGTCGGATGAGTTATCTGTAAATTACCTGGTGTATCTGTCCAGGATTCAAAATAAGGTGAACCAAAGAGATTATGTGTATAACAGACATATCTGGCGCAATAGTCGCCCCAGTTTATTCTGTTTCCGCACTTAGAGAGTGCCTCAGCAACTCCGATTCTGGTCCATGATGGCTCTGGTGGCGCACCAATCCACCAGGGATTGAAGATACGCCAGTAGAATTCGTATTGTAGGTCGTGAGAATAAGACATCAGGCCATTCCTTGTATTTCCTAAGAAAGCGCAGGCATTAAAGGGTCCTTGATTGCCTTGTTGATTGTGTAAGTAAGCATCAACAAAGGCATCGGCAATACAGGTATCTGATGGAGAGAGGGGTGTGTATATGAGACTGTCGTATGCTCCTGTCCAGCAACTGATGGAATAGACTGGGTAGTATTTATTCAGATTATCAGACCAGTTGAGTCCAGCATGGTTATGATTCGGTTGTGATGATTGCCAACTATGAATCCAACCCCACCATCCTGTCCCGTCCATCCAGCAACAAAATTTTGTTACGTTGCCATGACAATTGATATTCGCAAAGGCATAGCCTTGGTTCAGATGGTATAAAACCACATCAGCATAGCGGTCAGGTAAATGTGTATGGGCAAAGTATAATGGAAATGTTTCCCAGGCGTCGCCAATTCCAACCTCTGGTTCATTGTAAATCCATAGCGCATTATTAAAAGTAACTCCGGGTGTCTTTTCATAATGGAGTGCTTTTGTCATCCAGTTGGTCACTTCCTGGACATTAGAAGCAGTAATTCTACCAACATAAACCTCAGGGAAGCGATCTGCATCATCACTCATTTCACCCCAGCGATTATTACCGTTTGAATTCCAATTTCCTGTTAGATCCGAGAAATAAAGGTCGCAAGGAACAATTGTATCCCAATAATAAGCAGAAACTCCGTTAGACCAGCAATATCGAATTGGCACAAAAGTGGTGCCCACATTTGAATAATCATCGCCACCAAGAATGAAATAAGTACCGCCAGCGTTTTCATAACAGTATTTTATGTAGTTGCGCACCTTTTCTGCATTGTCAACGCCGGAGAAATAATTATAGATTGTCTGGGGTGTGATAAGATAGGTTTTTATTCCCTGGTCAGTGAGCCAGTCTGCATAGGACTGGAATGCAGACCAGAATTCCTGTGGGGCAATAATAATTGAAGGACCCACAGGATATGGAGCAAGGAAACCGAGCTGTTCTTCTTCAACAATTGTTGGTTTCTGATAATACATAGAAATTTCATTTTTATTTTCAACTACACTCCTCAATACCGCATCATAAACTGACTGCTCATATCTGCCTCGTCTCCGTGCGCGCACCTCTGGAAGATTATTCGGACCATAGACAAATTCAAAACCAATAGACCTAACCAAGAATAACCTTTTTGTCTTTGGACGATATTGAAGCGGGCAAACCTCAACCGTGACAATCCTTGCACCATCCATTATCCCTTCACCAACAATTTTTATAAACTCACCAGGGAAGATATTATCAGAATTATAAACGATTGTATCTGGGGGAACCCAGGTTACTGTTTCACCAATCACCGTGGGTGGTTGTGCTGGATAGATGTAGTATTCATTAGGTATCTGGACAAACTGGAATTGTGATACAATTAGCGACTCAGCCTTTGCATTCGGGGGAATGATATAGTTAAGATAGACTACCGGCAACTCAGGTGTGCCGGGTTCACCACGAAGGCTAAACTTCGGTGCCCTTATCCGGTCAAAGTTATGCTCTTTATAAAAAGAGAACTCAGCGGGAGAGTAATCAACCGTATACCCCCCCCCAGAGCAAGACGACCGGTAGACTAATGAGAATGGCTGTCTTTATTAATCTCATTTTTTCCTCCTCTTTTGATTCGCCTTCGCCATCTCCTTTATAATTAACTGTTATATTATACCCCAAACTTATGACCTGTCAATATTCCGATTTAAATCAAAAATAACCTTTCCCTGTAATGCCTTCCGCCTGCCCGAAAAATGTTGCAAAATTGAAGGAAAAAAGAAAAACCATTAAAAACTGCCCTTGACATCAACGGATTTTTATATAAAATTGCAATATGGAAGTGTCAAAAAGTCCAAACTTTTTGTATAGGGATATAATCAAAAAGATAAATAAATGGCTTGAGCGGGATGAGATAATCGTAATTCTCGGTGCACGCCAGGTAGGTAAAACATCGATCCTAAGATTGCTTCAGACAGAACTTAAGTACGCAGGCAAAGAAACCTATTTTATTGACCTTGAGGATATTGAAATCAGAAATGCACTGAAGACTGTGCGCGATGTTATTTCATATCTCACTGCAATGGGTTGGCGAAAGGACGGTAAAGAAACTACTTATGTGTTCCTTGATGAGATTCATTATATGAAAAATTGCACAAGTATTTTAAAATATATCCATGACCATTACCCGAGATTGAAATTTATTGTGAGCGGCTCTTCAAGTCTAAAATTGAAATTCCAAATGGCTGAACCTTTAACCGGTAGGAAGGTAGTCTTTATTCTGTATCCCCTTTCATTTTTGGAATATCTGGAATTTACCGGTAGAGTAGAGTTATTAAGAATTATAAAACAATATAAGACTAAACCAATTCCAGAGCCCTTTCTCTCACAAGTCAATTCTGCTTATGAGGAATATATTATTTATGGGGGTTATCCCAAGGTCGCGCTAACCCCGGAATATGAGATGAAAGTAAGAGTCTTAAAAGAAATTCAATCCACATATCTTGAAAAAGAAATTCGCAGTCTTGTGGCTGAAGAAAGTTTTGTCAAATTCAGTTCATTTGTTGAATTTCTTGCCACCCAGAATGGTGGTCTATTGAAAAGCCTTGAGATATCCAAGGAAGCCGGAATTGCCCGCAATACGGTTATGCGCTATCTTTCAATCTTGGAAGAGACTTTTATAATAAAGACATTGAGACCCTGGGCAAAAAGTCGTGCCAAAGAGATAATAAAGATGCCCAGATTATTCTTTCTTGATACTGGATTTTTAAATTACACATTGAAGACATTTCAGAATTTATCACTCCGTGCTAATTCCGGATTGCTGGTAGAATCCGGTGTTTATGTCTCACTTCTTCGGTGTCTTGGAGATATAGATGAGTTGCGGTACTGGCGAACAAAGGCAGGTGAGGAGATTGATTTTCTTTTGAGAAGAGAAAATAGGATTATTCCCATTGAGGTAAAATGGAGTGGTTATCCCAAGATTTCTAATGCCTTCAGGAAATTTATAAAGGAAAATCCTGTAGATAAAGGCTATATCCTAACAAAGAACACCTACAGAGTAGAAAAGATAAATAATTGTCAGATAAAGTTTTTACCCGCTTGGGCAATGCCATTTGAACTGGAATGATTGTATTTATATCGGTTTTAATTGAAACAGACTGTGAATTTATCCATTCATCAATTCCACAATAATGCCATTTGACCTATAACTGTTAGATGACCGAATGTCATCGCCGCCTTTTGCTTATTCAAATTTTTTGAGTTTATTAGATAACAAATACTTGACAATTAAAATATTTTTGTTATAATATAAAATAAGAAAGGAGGTATATATGAAGTATCTGGGGATGCTCTTTCTAATCCCTATGTTTGCCAGTGCAGCACACTGCTTTATCTGGGACTATCCTGATACTGATTATGTATATGAACCAGAAATAGGAATGACCATTGATGACACCTACTGGTTAAGACAGTCCCTGACCTCACTCGGTCATACATTTGTAATGGATACCACCCTACCCTCAAATATTTCACCATATCAGGTCTTCTTCGCAATGTGTGGCTGGTATGATTGCTGAAGTGACTGCCAGCTGACTCAGGTTGAGCAGCAAACTCTGGTTAATGTCTTAAATGCTGGCAAGGGTTTGTATATTGAAAACCCTGACCTTGGTTATGCCCATAGCGGCACAGTCCTTTATCAGATGCTTGGTGCAACATATCTCGGTGATGGCAATAGTTATACCACAGGAAATGTGCAATCAGTAACAGGACAGCCTAACACCTTTGTTGCAGGGATGAATTACAACTATATGTACCAGCAGATACCTGACAATTATGTTGACTATATCGGTTCTAATGGAGGCACGATACTGTTTAGGTCTCAGGAAAACTATGGAAGGGTAATCTGCTATGGCGGGACATCAAATTCTTATCGCTCAATATATTCCACATTCAATCTCGGTGCTTTACGCAATGGTACAAATACAAAACTCCAACTGGTAACAAAATATATGGAGTATCTCTTACAAACCGTTGTTGTAGAAGATTCAAAAGAAAATATTCTAAGTGGATTTTCTTTATATCCTAATCCTGCATCTGATTGGGTAAAATGTGAATTAACTCTGAAGAACAGACAGAATTTGAAAATAAAGGTCTATGATTCTGCAGGCAGGATAGTTCGCACTATTGCAGATGGCGTTCTTAATGAAGGAAAAAACGAGTTTATCTGGAACAGAACTGATGATAAAGGCAAGGTCGTGAGCAGCGGAACATATATAATCATCATTGAAACAGAAAACAAAAGGCTGACAAAGACAATAACGATAATGAAGTGATAATTACTCCGTCTTAAGGAAGACAACAAATAGAAAACCGGGATTCTTCAGCCCTTACAAGCCTTTTATTTTGCAAGGCTAAAGCCTTGCCCTCCATCTCTTACTTTAGTAGCAAGTAGCGAGAAGAAAACTAAAGTAGAAATTTCACATAAAAAATGTGTGAAAAGTGCAAATTTAATTGTAGTATTAGTGCCCAGCAAGTCCTTAATTTATCGTGATTTTTATATATAACATTGTATGACAACATTTCTTCAGAACATAAAAACGGAAAGTGAGTATTTGTCACATTACCGGCAAGTCCATTGTCTCGGACAGGGACAAGCCCTGTCCCTACATAAATCGTCACCCTGAATCGTTTGTTGAACCTGTTTTCAGTATTATTTTAGGATCTCAAAAGTGTTGATTTTATAGACGCCGTCCCTGAAATAAATTCAGGGCAAGCTCCGATGAAAATCAGGATGCTGAAATCGGAGACCCTGAACTTGATTCAGGGCAAGGTTCAGCATAACAGGAAAAAACTTTATTTGTAATTAATTCAATTCACTGCATTGATTGGAGTTGATATAGATGGTAATAGATGCCTTTTTTCGCGAGTAATTCCTGATGGGTGCCGACCTCTTTTATCTCACCTTTATGTAAAACATATATCCTGTCCACATCCTTTATCGTGCTCAAACGATGGGCAATGATTATTGCAGTCCGATTTGTTATCAATTTTCTCAAGCCATCCTGGATATACTGCTCGGTCTCGGCATCAATGCTTGCAGTCGCCTCATCAAGCACCAAAATTTTTGGATTAAAAGCCAGAACCCGGGCAAAGGATAATAATTGACGCTCACCAGTAGAGAGTGTCACACCCCGCTCCATCACAACCTCATCATATTTATTTGGAAAACGGTCAATGAATTTATCTGCATTGATATAGGCTGCAATCTCTTTAACCCGATCATCCTCAATCGGCAGATTCAATCTGATATTGGATTTTATATCACCCGAGAATAAAAATACATCCTGCATCACCACACCGATCTTTGACCTCAATGATTCAAGTTTTATATCCCTTATATCAATACCATCAATTAAAATCTTCCCTTTCTGAATCTCATAAAATCTTGAAATAAGACTGATGATTGAAGTCTTACCTGCACCAGTAGGACCAACAAAAGCAACCCTCTCCCCTGGTCTAATCTTAAAAGATACATCCTTCAACACCCATTCCTTTTCATCATAGCTGAACCAGACATTCTGAAATTCTATCTCACCTTTCACATCAGTGAGTTCTATTGCTCCTGGTTTTGAGATAATCCTTATCTCTTCATCAAGCAACTGGAATATCCTCTCACTTGAAGCCATTGCTGATTGTAGTATTGTATAAGACTCAGTCAATTCCCTAATTGGTCTGAAGAACATTTCTACATAGGTCAAGAAGGCAACAAGGATTCCCAGAGAAAGATTACCAGTTATAACCCGACCACCACCATAATAAAGAACAAGGCCTATACCAAGGGAACTTATCACCTCAATCAAAGGTCTGAAGAATGACATAAGTGTCACTTCCTTTAGATTGGCAGAAAGATAGTCTCTATTTATCGCATCAAATTTTTGCTGACTCTCCTTTTCATTGGCAAATACTTTTATAACCCTCATCCCTGAGATATTCTCCTGTAATGTGGCATTCAATCGTGCAAGTTTGCGACGCACAAGCCGATATATATCCCTTGCCTTTATTCTGAAATAAGAAGTCAATACTACAACCAGGGGAACGACAACGAATGTTATCAAAGCAAGCCTTATATTAATCCAGAGCATAATTATAACAATACCAACCAAAAGTAAGATATCCCTGACCAGTGTAGTAAATACACTGGAAAGTGCCTCATTTATTGCCTCAACATCATTTGTCGCACGCGTGACAAGCCTTCCCACTGGATTATGGTCAAAAAATGCGAGGTCTAAATCCTGTAATTTCTGAAAGATCTTCATTCGCAAAGAATGCATAAAGAGTTGCCCTGCATATTGCATTAAATAAAGGTGTATAAAATTCACGATAACACCAATAAAAATAATCCCAAGAAATAAAATCGCCATCCTGGAAACACCTGTTAAATCATTCTTTCTTATTTTTAGTAATTCCTGTGCACCAATCTTTTTCAAATTATCATAAGGTGCAATCACAAGATTATCATACTTTTCAAAAACTGCTGAATTCTTTTCTATCAAAATCCTTGCTTCTTCATCAATCTCGGTTTTATAAAGATAAAAATATCTCTGTTTTGATAATAGATTCTCTTTCTGCCATTTATGAACAACATCCGGTGATACCTTTGAAAGTTGTGATTGTGTAATGAAATAAACACCCTCTGAAAGTTTGGGCAGATTTTTATCATATTCAATCTGGAGTTTATATCCAGTCTTTGTAATATACCGGTCTATCGTGAATCTCATAATATTTGGAAAGATAAGTTCAACAAGGGCAGCAATGATTAAAAGGACAAAAGAGATTATTAAATATTTCAGATATGGCTTTAGTAAGACGAGTAGCCTGCCAATTATCTTGCGGTCAAATACCCTGCCCAGCTCTTTCTCTTCAATATGAAATTCGTGCATCATTATATCTTCTCCAGTTTCATTTCCAGTTGCTGGGTTCTGTAGATGCTGTAGTATAATCCCCGCTTTTTTATCAATTCCTGATGGGTTCCTTTCTCCACGATATTCCCTTCGTCAAGAACGATTATCATCTTCGCCTCTTTAATTGCAAAAAGGCGGTGCGAAATGATTATGGTCGTGCGATTTGCCACTTCTGATCTTAAATTTTTTACAATCTTCTGTTCGGTATGGGCATCTACAGCGGAAAATGCATCATCAAGGATTAAAACAGGTCTTTTCAGAATCAATGCCCTTGCCAGGGCAATCCTCTGTTTCTGCCCACCACTAAGGGTTATCCCCCGCTCTCCAACAATCGTTTCAAATTTATCTGGAAATTCAATAATCTCATCATAGACTTCAGCAATCCTTGCAACTCTTTCCACTTCTTTAAAATCTGCGTTCTGATTTCCAAAAAGTATATTCTCTTTTATTGTTTCAGAAAATAAAAATGTATCCTGGGGAACGAATGCAATATGCCGTCTCAGATCATCAAGTCTGTATTCTTTTATATCAATGCCATTGAGTAATATCACACCATCCTGGGGTTCATAAAGCCTGAGCAACAAATGGACAAGGCTCGATTTACCTGAACCAATCGGACCTGTGATTCCAACAAAGGAACCTGCATCTATCTCAAGTTCAATATCTCTTAGCGCAGGTTTTTCCTTTCCCTGATATATAAAACTCACATTCTTGAATTCAATCCTTGCCTTTTCTTCAGTAATACATTTCCCACCACCCTTTATTGCTGGCATCGTCCTGAATATCCGATTCAATCTGCCCTGGGATGCTGCACCGCGCTGGAACATATTTATTGCCCTGCCGATAGCCATCATTGGCCAGACCATCATCTGTAAATAAACCATAAATGCGACAAAAGAACCGACTGATATCGCACCGATGATAACATAACGACCACCGAGTCCAAGGACAATCACCTCACCGATACCTGCAAGCCCCATAATTATAGGAAAGAATAACGCAAGTATCTTCCACAATTTCATATTTTTGTTTACATAATCCTGACTTGCAATTCTAAATTTTTCTGTCTCGGCATCTTCCTGGACAAACAATTTCACGACCCTTATCCCAGAAAGATTTTCCCTCACCCTTTCGGTCAGATTTGAGAAAGACTCCTGGACTTTTTCAAATAATCTGTGTATAAACCGACCAAAATAAGTAGAAAAGAATGTTATGAGAGGAAATGGCAATAAGGCATAAAATGTGAGGCGCGGGCTTATCAAAATCATCATCACCAGGGATGCGATACCTAAGGCAAATATATCAACCAGTATCACCAGACCAAAGCCAATCGACATCCTTATGGCATTTATATCATTCACTGCGTGTGCCATCAAATCCCCGGTCTTGTGGGTATCAAAGAAATTCAAATCAAGGGTAGTAAGATGGTTATAAAAATCCTCACGGAGTTCTTTTTCTATTCTTCGTGCTGAACCGATAAGCAAATATCGCCACCAGAACCTGCCAAAGGCAATTCCCAGTGCTATCAACATTATCAATAAGAAATAGTAGCCCAGTAGACCCGGTGTAGCCTTTGCCTGGGCAAGGGCATCAATTGCCAGTTTCAAGACCCTGGGCACAAAAAGCTGCAAAAGGTCAATGATTATCAAGGCAATGATGCCGATGATGATCTGCCAGAAATATTTTTTAAAGTATTTTTTAAGTGTTAGAAGTTCACGCATACACTATTTTTTTGCCCTCGGTCCTCCCCAGATGCCCATATCTGAACGAGACCCATCTAAATCAATTATCAATGTATCACCCTTATTTATACATGGTGAATTTGGCTTTAAAAAAAATTCTTCTCCAACAAACAATGGGTCAGCAGAGATATTGCCTTCTTTTCCAGTCTGGTCTTGCATACCCTGATAATTTCCAGATTTATTATTCCAGAAGTTGTTAAACCTGATTGGAAATCTATCTAATATTCCATTCATCCAGGCACCAACACATGGACATACCCATTCTTCTTTCCAACCATTTTCTGCAACGATATTATTCTCAAATATTCCTGTGGCATTTGAATCCCATACTGCAAACCCACAATTACCATTATGATATATCAAATTATTTAATATCTTCATATATGAACTGCCTGTGGCAATAATTCCCCAGCCTAAATTGTCAAATACCGCATTATTCATAACGACTGCACTTGAATTTCCAAAACATCCAATCCCTTTCCAGTATTCAGAGATGAAATTGCGAAAAACTAATGCATTTGCATCCCAGGTAATGCCGATCCCTGCACCCCTTCCCTTTTTAATGATATTATCAGATATTATTGCACTTGCTCCTCGATAGAGTGCAATGCCATCCCAGGTGTTGTTATAGATAAAGCAATTGCTGATATAAATCTCTGCCCCTTCCCTGCCAAAGATTCCACCGATGCCAACAACCACGGTATCAATTCTATGGGTATTATCCCGCACAACCACATTATGTATTCTGACATTACTGTTTTTTATAACAATACCCGCATCGGTCGCCTTTGGGTCAGGGCTCCTCTTACCACCGGTGACGGTCAGATTTGAGATAGTAACATCACAATTTTCAAAAAATAAACCATATCCAGCATTTGTAAATAAAATCGTGCTATCACGATTCTCACCCACGATTACAAATTTCTTATCTTTGATATGAAATCCGACAGTAGTCTTCACTTCAGTCAGGGGCTCAATACAATTCCCGCATATTTTTTCAATATACTTTTCGGCAATGGCATTATAAATTCCATTTTTGATAAAAATAGTATCCTCAGCCTTTGCTATGATAAAAATAGAATCAAGATTCATATCAGGCATAACCGATATAAAACCGTTAAATAACATTAGAAATATCATCATATTTTTTTCTGTATTCGTTATTATATATAATTTTTAGAGTAATGCAATATATTTTTAAAATTAGTCAAAAATGCAAAGTTATGGATTAAACGGATAAGCATTTTGATTTAAATCGGTCCATTGACTTTTAAAAAAATTCCTGTATAATAATTTGCTGCAGGAGGTCAAATGCAAATTAATATAAATGGAAAGTTTAAGAAAATTTTAAATATAAGATATGTAATGATCATTTTAACAATAACATCTCCTCTATTTGCCCAGACTGTTGATACCCTGACTGAAAAAGATGCACCAAATGTCTTTATTGACTACGAATTAATCGATATGGATTTTATCAAAAAGGGAATACCTTATGTGAACTATGTAATTGAAAGAAAGGATGCAGATATATATATATTGATCACAACCCAGACAACGGCTGGAGAAGGGAAAGAATATAATATACTTTTTATCGGACAAAAAGACTTTTCTGGAATGTATGATACCCTTAAGTATTATGCGCTAAAATCGGATTCCGATGATATTATCAGAAGAGAAATAACTAAAAAAATAAAACTTGGACTTGTCCGGTATCTTGCAAAAACACATATTGCAGAAAGATTGCTTATAACAATACCGGAAAAGAAGATTACTTTAAAACCAAAAGACCCCTGGCATAACTGGGTATTCAGCATAGATCTCTATGGATATTTCAACGGTCAGCAAAAATACAATTTCAATAACATCAATACTACATTCTCAGCGAATAAGGTTCTTGAAGAATGGAAGATATTAAATCACCTGTCTTATTACTACAGGAAAAACATCTATAAAATAAATGACTCATCAATCATAAGCGAATCAAAAAGTTATAGTGGTTCAACCAACCTGGTTATTGGTCTCGGAAACCATTTTTCTGCTGGTTATTATCTATCTTTCTATTCATCTACTTATGAAAATATTCTCATAAGCAGTGGTTTTTCGCCTGCTATAGAATACAATATCTATCCATACAAAGAATCATCAACCCGAAAACTAATTTTTTTTTATGATCTGGGGTATGTCTATTTTGAATACTATGACACGACCATATTCAACAAATTAAAGGAAAAATTATTTAAGGAAACCGGCTCAATAGAAACAAATATCATTCAACGCTGGGGCTCAATCAACCTCAAACTCACAGGTTCTCATTATTTTCATAATTTCAAAAAAAATCGACTGACGCTTCATAGTGACATATCATTACCAATTGTGAAGGGATTGTCATTCAAAGTATTTTCTTATGTCTCAATGATTCATGACCAGATCTCACTACCCAAAAGGGAATTGACTGAGGAAGAAATAATACTCCAGAAAAGGATACTTGCTACACAGTATTCCTACTATTTATCCGTAGGATTTTCCTATACATTCGGCTCCATATACAGCAATATAGTCAATCCAAGATTCTGAAAATCATTATGTTTTTTTAAACAACTGGGCTGCTTTCTCGGCTGAAGTTTTTATTCCTTTTATCATTGCTGAACTGAACCCTTCATGTTCCATCTCATTTAATCCGGCTATGGTGCAGCCTCTTGGTGTGGTTACTTTATCAATCTCCTGTTCAGGATGATGATTAAATTCAAGCAATAACTTTGCAGCACCAAGTGCGGTCTGTGCCGCCATAAATATTGCGTCTTCAGGATGAAAACCAATTTCAATCCCACCCTGTGCTGCTGCCCTTATGCCTCTTAAGAAGAATGCAACTCCACAGGCGCATAAAGAGGTTGCAGCAATCATATCACTTTCAGGGATAACCTTCGTATTTCCAAGGCAGTCAAACAATTCCTTTATATATCCTATGTATTTCTCTCCATTAGAATTGTAAGATAAACAGGTCATCGATTCCTTTATAGAGATTGCAGTATTGGGCATTGCCCTGAAGATTGGTAACTTTTTCCCAAGAACATCCTGAATATCAGTTATTGTGGCGCCGGTGACCACAGATATTATTATGTGCTTTGTTGTCTTGATTACAGGTTTTATCTCTTTTAGAAGACCAATTATGTCACTGGGAAGGACAGAAATAATAATTAATCTTGAATTCTGGACTGCCTTTTTATTGTCATCAGTTATGTTGAATCCCTTTTCTTTAAGTCTTTTTAAACCCTGCAGTCTTCGCTTTGTCAGGATAATCTGCGCAGGAGTAAATTTCTTTGATTCAACAAGCCCATTTGCTATTGCCAACCCAATATTTCCACAACCAAGGATTGCCACACCCTTATATCTTGATAAAGCCATCATACCTCCTTTCTCACGCATCTTAGAAATAAAATAGTTTAGGTATTTATCTCATTTTACAATAACCGCTCAATAAATCAAGGATTAGTTTTTTTTCAACCTGGCGAGGTTATTCTTTACAATTGCCTCTAATTGTTGCATTGCTTTTTTGACTGGTTCTTTCCCTGTGCTCCCTTCTGAAATTTTATTTTCAATTGATGATGCAGGAGTCAGGATTTTTCTAATGGTTCTATCATTGATTTTAGTTTTTTTATTTACCATCTTTATAAATCTTTCTATATCACCATTTGAATCCCTCACACACTCTCCGATGATTTCATAAATTGTTCTGAATGGATATCCTCTATTCACAAAAAAATCAATCAGGTCAACGGTCCCGGTAAAATCGGGCTCATTTATCCAATTACCTTGCGTTTTGAATACACAACCTTTTAAAAGAATCTCGGTTATGCGGAGGCATATATTTAACTCTTCTACCTGTTTTATGAGTATTGATTTCATCTCCTGGATGTCACGATTATATGATGAAGGAAGCCCTTTTAATATTGTAATAACAGAGACAAGACTACCTATTGTTTTTGCGCATTTTGCCCTTAAAAGTTCACAGATATCCGGATTCTTCTTGTGTGGCATTATACTTGAACTTGTGGTAACAGAATCATCAAGTTCCACAAGGTTAAATTCTTTAGTAGAGAAGATGATAAAATCTTCAGCGAGTGTTGAGATGTGAACCATAATCCGCGTTAGATAATAGAGAAAGTCTATGATAAAATCACGGTCAGAGACTGCATCAAGTGCATTCAGACTGATATACTTAAAACCGAGTTTTTGGGCAATGTATTTTCGGTCAATGTTTAATCCAGTCCCTGTGAATGCACAACTACCAAGGGGTGATACTGAAATCGAGTCGAGTTCTGCGAACAATTTTTCAATATCACGCTGGAATTTCAGGATAAAGGAAATGAGATAGAAGGAGACGAGCATAGGTTGGGCACGCTGGAGATGTGTATAACCAGGGATTATCACATTATGGTATTCTTTTGCCTTTGATAGAATCACCTTCTGGAGGCGAATGAGTTTTTTGATCATTTTCTTTATCTGTTCCTGACAATAGAGACGCAAATCCGCTGCGATAAGGTCATTCCTGCTACGGGCAGTATGGAGTTTATAAGCAGCATCTTTAATCTTTTTTTTAAGTCCTTGTTCTATATTCATATGGACATCTTCATATAGTGGAGACAATCTGAATCTACCTCCACGATATGCCTTCAGTATCATATTCAAACCCTTTTTAATGTTTATGTAATCTTTATGAGAGACCAAACCTTGTTTTCTCAACATTCCAATATGGGCAAGGGAGGATAGGATATCATAGTATATTAGATGTTCATCTTCTCTTGTGGAATCCGTAAATTTGAGAACCTCAGGGTTTATTCTTTTCTTGAACCTTTTATGCCAGACTGGTGCCTTCATTTGTTTCTTATCTTTGAATAATTCTTCTTTGCATTTGCAAATGCCGATTCCAGAATATCAAATCCTTTCTTGAGAATATTCATTGGAATATTCAATGGTGGGACAAAACGGAGTGAGGAAAATCCACAGGGCATAAGAATCAAACCATTCTGGAAACAATATTCAGTTATGTAATCAACAAGTTCAGGAAATGACTTCTTGGTATTGCGGTCGTAAACGAGTTCAATGGCAACAAACATACCCCGACCCCGGACATCACCGATAAATTCATAACTGGACTGGTATTCTAATAATCGGTTCTTCATATATTCACCTTTCTTCAATGCAGAATTTATTAAATCTTCTTTTTCTATCACCTCAAGTGTAGCAAGTGCAGAGGCACAGCAGACTGGATTGCCACCAAATGTATTTGAATGTGCACCCTTAACCTCGAAATCAAGTTCCGCATCAAAGATTGCTGCGCCGATTGGTAATCCTGAAGCAAGTCCTTTTGCAACAGTGATAATATCAGGAACAACACCCGTGTATTCTATTGCAAACATCTTTCCTGTCCTTCCTAATCCAGTCTGGACTTCATCGGCGATCAGAACAATTCCATATTTTTTTGCTATTCGTGCTAATTCCTGGAGAAATTCATCAGGTGGAACTATATATCCACCTTCACCCTGTATCGGTTCTACAAGTATCCCTGCAATCTCCTCTGGCGAAACAAGTTGTTTGAAGTAAATCTCTTCTATTATCCGTGCACACCAGATATCACATTCAGGATATTTTTCATGGTATGCACAACGATAACAATAGGCATAGGGTAGTTGCCAGACACCAGGCATCATTGGAAAGTATCTCTCACGCTGGACAACCTTACACCCCATAAATGCATTTGCACCCATCGTCCTTCCGTGAAATCCACCAATAAAACCAATGAACTGATTCCTCTTCTTAGACCATTTACTTAATTTAATTGCTGCCTCAACCGATTCTGCACCCGAATTCGCAAAGAATACCTTCTTAGGGAAATCACCCGGTGTTATCTCAGCCAATTTTTTGGCAAGTCTTGCCTGAATCTCATAAGAAAAATCAGTTCCCGCAAAATAGATAAAATCCTTTATTTGATTGCTGATTGCCTTAATGACCGATGGATGGCTCAATCCGATATTTGTTACACAGACCCCGGTTGTAAAATCGATGAACATATTTCCATCAACATCCTCAATTATCGCACCCTTTCCACGCTTTATTACCAGAGGAAGGTGCTTCGTTGATGTTGCTAAGTATTTCTCTTCAATTTCAATTATCTCCTTCCCTTTTTTACCAGGTATTTTTTCCCCAACGAAAGGCATAACCTCTTTTTTCATATTTTTTCTCCTTGCATAACAACAACTTTTGAACATTTTGAACTAAATTTATTTTCGCTATTTACCATCGTATTCACCTTCAATGGCAATGACCATATCTCAATGAATCCTTTTGAATGGGTCTGGTCAAATTCATCTATTCCTTCATAAGTTGCGAGATTTTTTATGTATAGACTATTTCCAGAATACCGTCCCACAACTGTTGCAGAACCCTTGTATAGTTTTAAACGGACAGTTCCCGAAACATTCTTCTGTGTCTCTTCAATGAATGCAGAGATTGCCTCACGCAATGGACTAAACCATAGCCCATTATAGACCAGTTCTGCAAAGAGATTATCCAGTATTGGCTTGAAGTGCAAAACATCCCTTGTCAAAACAAGTTTTTCTAAGTCCTGGTGTGCCTTTATAAGAATTGTTGCTGCAGGCGCCTCATAAACCTCATGGGACTTAATACCGACCAATCGGGATTCAATATGGTCAATCCTGCCGACACCGTGCTTTCCACCAATTTCATTGAGTTTGTTAATCAAATTAACCAAGCCCATCGGTTCATTATTCAATGCAACCGGAATACCCTTCTTAAATTCTATTTCTATGTATTCAGGTTCATCCGGTGCCTTTTGTGGTGAAACCGTCCATAAGAATGCATCCTCAGGTGGTTCTTTCGTCTCATCCTCAATCGGTCCACACTCAATACTCCTTCCCCAGAGATTCTCATCAATAGAATAGACTGATTTCTTTTCTTCAATTGGGATGCCATTCTTCTTCGCATACTCAATCTCATAATCCCTTTTCAGATTGAATTCCCTCATCGGCGCAATTATCTTCAAATCCGGATTTAAGGCTGCAATCCCACATTCAAAACGAACCTGGTCATTTCCCTTGCCCGTGCAACCATGGGCAATATGGGTAGCACCAATCTTCTCAGCAATTTTTACCAGATGCTTTACCATCAATGGTCGTGCAAGTGCAGTCGCAAGCGGATACGCACCTTCATAAAGGGCATTAGCCTTGAGCGCGGGTATAATATAATCCTTGACAAATTCTTCCCGCGCATCATATATAAATGCCTGGACCGCACCAATTGTCAGGGCTTTATCCCTTATACCCTGTATATCTTCATTCTGACCAACATCAACGGTCAGGGTGGCAACTGGTAAATGATAGTTCTCTTCTATCATCTTTATCGCCACCGTCGTATCAAGCCCGCCTGAATAGGCGAGTAAGACCTTGTTCATTTTACCCCCTTTGAATAATTATTCATAAAAAGTGAATAATTATATTTATAATTTAAGCAATGTCAAGGGGGTAGTTAAAATAAAAAATAATTTTATAATTGAACGAAAAGATTAATACCGCATTTTCAAAAGGTTTAGGGTTTAGTATCTGAAATTTATTTCAAGTTTTGAAGTGCTAATTCAGAATTAATTTTCTACTCTATGTTTTAGGTTTAATACACAAATCCTGAAACTTTTTTTTGACTGTTTTTGCATTTTCTACTTCATCAACAACAACCAGAATTGTATCATCACCAGCAACGGTTCCAAGTATATGCTCAATTTCCGCAAGGTCGATCACCCTTGCTACTGCCTGGGCTTCACCTGGTGGAGTTTTTATTAAAATAAGATTTCCTGTATCCTTTATCTCCTTCACAAAGTTTAAAAACTTATTCTTCAGTTCACGCTCAGACGAAGCAGTTTCATCAGAAATTTTATAAACATATTCGCCCATTCCTTTTGTGACTTTAATCACCCCTATTTCACGCAGGTCACGCGAAAGTGTTGCCTGAGTAACTGGAATATTACACTTCTGGAGTTCATCCACAAGTTGTTCCTGGGTTGAAATATCTTTAGTTTCTATCAATTGGCGAATCTTTTGCTGACGAACCTTTTTTATTTTATATTTTGATTGTGGCATAAAAGATTATACAAAAAATAACAAAAAAGTCAAGGGTATATTACAATAAAAAAACGGGGTCGGCAAACCCGACCCCGTTGATGGTTATTTGACTTCCACTTCAATCTCTTTTGTCTTTGCCGATTCAGGCTTTGGTAAGGTTATGGTCAAAATACCATCCTTGTATGTTGCCTTAACCTTATCAGCCTCTACATTATACGGCAGATTGATGGTGCGGGAGAATTTTCCATAATAGCGCTCAATCCTATGGTATTTTTTATCTTTGGTTTCAGACTCCTGTTTCCGCTCGCCAGAGATAGAGAGAACATCACCATCCACAGTCACCTTAAGGTCTTCTTTCTTCACACCTGGTATCTCTGCCCGCACCTCAATATTACCATTATTTTCAGCAATGTCTATAGCAGGCATCCAGTTTTTGATTTCTGGTGCGAAAAACCTTCTTACCATTGAATCATACCAGCGGTCAAAATCATCATCAAACCTTACCAAATCCTGGAATGGCTCCCAAAGTTTGAGAGTATTCTTCATATTAATCACCTCCTTGTTTATTTCCACTTTTTAGACAACAGAATTGTTTAAAGGTTAAATCTGAGGTTAAATAATCAGGATTTCTTTATAACCGCCTCATTATCGGCACCAACTGAGATGTATGAAACTTTTAGCCCTGTATAGTGTTCTACCAATTTTATATATTCCTTTGCTTCGGCTGGCAAATCTTCAAATGTTTTAATTTTGGATATATCTTTTTTAAATCCGGGCACTTCTTCGTATACAGGTTTTAATTCATCTGCTATGAATGGGTCGAATTCCTTCGCATTTGCATAACCAACTGCTATCTTTAAAGTATCAAAGTTTGATAATACATCGAGTTTAGTCAAAAACAATTCTTTTGCATTGGTCAATTGTGCCGCATATCTAACAACTGAGGCATCAAAAGGACCACACCTTCTTGGTCTTCCAGTTGTTGCACCATATTCATTACCATATTTTCTTAAGTTTTCTCCAAATTCACCCTTATCTTCGGTAGGAAAAGGTCCCATTCCGACCCTTGTTGTATATGCCTTTGAAACACCAATTACACGTTCAAGGGTTAAAGGAATACCACCGGCACCAATAAATAAACCACCGGTTATAGTATGTGAAGAAGTAACATAGGGATAGGTTCCGAAATTCACATCAAGAAGAGCACCCTGGGCACCTTCAAAAAGAATTTTCTTATTTTCTGATGTAACCTTTTTTATAAAATCACAATCATCAATAACAAATGGTTTTAATTTTTCTGCATATTCAAGGCATTTTTCAACAACCTCTGTATCAGAAAGTGGCTCTGCATGGTATATCTCCATAAGAATAAGATTTTTTCTTGATATATTAACCCTCAATTTTTTTTCTAAATTTTCTGGATAATACAGATCACCCAATCTTATCCCTATCCTTGCATATTTATCTTCGTAAGCAACACCTATTCCTTTCTTGGTCGTTCCTATCCCGTGCGTCGTTTCCTCTTTGATTTTATCAAGGAGTATATGATAAGGAAGGATTAAATGGCAGAAACGGGAGATTTTTATCCTATCTTCAATCCGGGGATCAAATTTCTTAATCTCATTAAATTCTTCAAAAAATATTGCTGGATCGAATACACAACCAGCACCAATAAATCCAATAATATCTTTATTTATAACCCCACTCGGAATTTGATGGAAAACAAACTTTTTATCATTACGCCAGACCGTATGTCCGGCATTAGGTCCCCCCTGGAACCTTACATTTACATCAAAATCCTTTGCCAGATAATCAACGACCTTACCTTTACCTTCATCACCCCATTGGAGACCAACAACTGCGCAGTTCATATGGTTATAATATTATCTAAAGCCTATAAAAAGTCAAGCGATAGATAATCGTTGACTAATCAATATTTCCTGGATATAATCAATCTTGATAGGAGGACATTTGGCAGGATTAAAAGAAAAAGTGGAGAATTTAACCGAAAGGATAATAAAAAATAATATCTGGCGTCAGAGGGAGTGTATAAATCTAATTCCTTCTGAAACAACGCCGAGTTTATTGGTAAAACTATGTGAGATATCTGACCCTTCTGGAAGGTATGCAGAGCACCGGACGATGAAGGGTGAAGAGATTTATTTTTATCAGGGGACTGATTTTATCCGAGATGTTGAAGAGGAACTAAGGCGCGAGATGGCAGAGTATTTTGGTTGCCCGAGCATTGAACTGAGACCTATCAGTGGGCAGATGTCAAATGAAGTAGTATTTAAGGCAATGGTCAAATTCATCAATCGAGACCGAAAACCAGGTGAACCACTTAGAAGGTTAAAACTCGTTATGAACAATGATTTGAATAAAGGTGGTCATTTGAGTTCTCAGCCAATGGGTGCATTATTCAATTATGTAGAAGAAGATCCCAATACCGGCAAGGAAAATGTCATAAACTTTCCTGTGAAAAAAGAATGTATGCACAAGGCAGACCTGGAAAAAATCGCAGAAATCTTAGACAAACAAAGACCTGAATTGATTGTATTCGGCAAAAGTATGTTTTTACACAGAGAGCCGGTTGAATTCGTTCATAATCTCACAAAAGATTGGAATCCGAGACCGGTATTGATGTTTGATATGGCACATGTGCTTGGTCTCTATGGCGCTTTTCAGGAACCATTCAAAGAAGGTGCAGACATAGTAACTGGTAGCACACATAAAACATTCTTTGGACCTCAACGGGGTGTGATAGCCTCAACAATTACAAAGGACTCGCCTTTTTCAAAACTCTGGATTGAAATTAAGAGCCGGGCATTTCCAGGTTCAACGAGCAATCACCATTTAGGAACCATGCTTGCATTACTTATGGCAACATACGAGATGAATGCATTCAAAAAAGAATACCAGTCACAGGTAATAAAGAATGCAAAGGCATTTGCCCGGGCATTAAAGGACTGTGGCATTGATGTTGAAGGGGATGAAAAAGATGGATTTACTGAAACCCACCAGGTCGTGATAAGGGTCAAAAAATATGGAAGTGGTAATGAACTTGCAAGAAGGCTTGAAGATAATAACATCATCGCGAATTATCAAGCCTTACCCGATGACGAAAGTTTCCTTGATGCAAGTGGCATAAGAATGGGTGTCCAGGAAATGACAAGATTTGGTATGAAGGAGAAGGATTTTGGTCCCATTGCAGGATTAATTGCGGATGTGATAATGAAAAACAAAAATGTCAAAGAAGAAGTAAAGAAACTTCGCAGTCAATTTTCAAAGATGGAATACTGTCTACCTCCTGAACAGGCAATCCCATTTGCAGTAAAGATCTTCTCAAGTATTTTCCCTGATAATGATTATCTTAAGATGTTTGTAAAAAATTTAGAAAATTTTATAAAGTGATTATCATCGAATAAAACTCAATATGAATGAACAGACAAAAAAATTGGGAAGATTGTTGCTAAAAAAAAATCTGAGCCTGAGTATCTGTGAATCCTGCACCGGAGGAATGCTCGGAGCCATTATCACAAGTATACCAGGTAGTTCTGAATATTTCAAGGGCGGAATTATTGCATATTCCAATGAAATAAAGAATAAAATCGTAGGTGTAAAGGCATCTACCTTAAAAAAATTTGGGGCGGTTAGCAAAGAAACTGCAAAGGAGATGGCGCAGGGAGTGAAAAATCTTATCGGTTCTGATATCGGAATTTCCATAACCGGTATTGCTGGTCCAGGCGGTGGAACAAAAACGAAACCAGTGGGTCTCGTTTATATCGGAATGGCAAAAGGGAAAAAGGTAAAAGTAGAAAAAAATATCTTTTCCGGAAACAGACAACAGATAAGAAAAAAAGCTTGTATAAATGCATTGAAATTAACAATCCAAATAATTGAAGGTAAAAAATGAGAACATTTATTGCAGTAGAAATACCGGAAAAACAGAAAAAAATAATCTGGGAATTTATAAGTGAACAGAAAAAAAAGAATCTGCCGATAAAGTGGGTCGAATTTGAAAATCTCCATATTACCTTAAAATTTCTCGGTGAAATAGAGGAAAAAAAATTGAACAAAATTTTACCAGTCCTATCAACGATCAGTGGCAGAACAAAATCTTTTAATCTATGCCTGGAAAATTTTGGTTGTTTCCCCGGCATTAGAAATCCAAGGGTTTTATGGGTAGGTGTTTCTCAAGGCGGAGACGAAATGATCAAACTCGCAACAGAAATCGAAGATGACTTGAACAAAATCGGTTTCAAAAAAGAAGGAAAAAAATTCCATCCACACCTGACGATTGGCAGGATTAAAACACCCTGCAGGCTCGATGACATTATAAACCAATCAATTAAAACCGATGTTTTTGATGTGAAAGAATTTATTCTCTTTAAATCGACCCTTTTGCCCTCCGGCCCGGTCTATGAAAAAATAAATAAATTTTCTTTACTCTGAAGGTAATACCGGGACTACCTTGATTCCGCGTTTTGAGCCCGGGGTATTGTCAAAAACTTCAACTATGTAAAATAACAAAAGTGGAAAAACCTTAGTGAATCTGCCGTGCATATACTCATGGGCAAGATTTACAAACTGTAATAATTTCTTTTCACTGGGCAGGGCGGTTTCATCTTCAGGATGGACGATCCGCGCAATTGTCCTTAACTCGTATGTTGGTACATCCATAAAGACGATAGTTGCGACAGGATTTTCCATTATATTAAGAAAAGTATGGGTTTCAAAATCCTTTGTAGTATATAATTCTAATGAAGTCTGTTTACGCCAGTCAAAGTAATCAGCATTTTCGTATAATGACCTTAATACATCCATCTTTTCCACCATTTTTTTCTCAAATGTGCTTTTCAAAAGGTCTATTGCCTCATCTAATTTTTCATCCTTTGGTGCGAGGCCGGTTCCTTTTACAGCATTATTCAATGAAAACTGGGAATCGAATCTCTTAAGCCCATAGGTTGCAACAATACCTGAATGTGGTCCACCCAATTCCGGCATCTTACCGGTCTTTATCTTATCAATAAATTCGATCCTTCTTTTCAGATTCCATTCTATGAATTCTTTATTTGGTTCAATCAATGAATATGCCTGCCATTTCCCGTCAATCTTTGCCTTAATTTTTCCTGTGGCATATAAAGAGACATCCACTGATTTCTGAATAAATTTACCATTCAGCCAGAGATTTTTCTTTGAATGCTCCCATTTACCTGCCCATAATAACTTCGGCAGACTTTTAAAAGATAACCAGGTGCTAATAAAAAAACCAATCGACTTAAGAAAATTTCTTCTTGTCATTAACCCCCCTTATAATTTTTTTCTTCCCATCATTTTTAAAAATTCTTTAACTATATCCGGATCAAGCCTGCTTCCGCTGAAAGACTCAATCACATCCATTGCCCCTTCACTGGAAAATGGTTCTCGATAAGAACGAATTGTCGTCATTGCATCATAGACATCGCAGACAGCAAGGATCCTTGATTCAAGAGGAATTTCATCACCCTTTAAACCATCCGGATATCCAGTGCCATCAAAATTCTCGTGGTGATGTTTTATTATTGGAACAACCTCTTTTAAACCATCAATCTGCTCAAGCATCCTTGCGCCTTCAACCGGATGTCTTTTTATCTCAGAAAATTCAAATTCATCAAGGGCACCGGGTTTATTCAATATCGATTCACTTATACCAATCTTACCTATATCATGCAATAAACCTGCCCAGTAAAGAAATCTCTTTCTACCATCAGCAATTCCAATTCTTTTTGCTAATTTCATTGCCAATTCGGTGACCCGTTCTGAATGTCCACGGGTGTATGAGTCTTTCACTTCCATTGCAAGAACGAGTGCCTTTATCGTCTCAGCATAACTTTTTTCAATCTTTTCGTAAAGAATTGCATTCTCAAGGAATGTAGCAATCCTGTGGGCAATATCATCAAGCAGGTCTATCGTCATCAAATCAAAACGGTCCTTAAGTTTACTCTGAAAATCTATTACCCCCAGAACCTTTGTTCCTGAAATAAGTGGAATTGCAATTTCAGATTTTATGCCATCGATTGCCGAAACATATTTTTCATCCTTTTCCGCATCTGCCACATATATCAATCTCTTTGTCTTAATTGCCTCACCAACGATACCACGATATAGAGGAACAGTTTCAAATCCGGGTTTTATTTTGACATTCGGTGTTATTGCTTTAATTTCAAGTTTTTCATTCCTTTCATCAGGGATTAATATTGTAGTGATAAGATTGCCGAGCGCTGAATCAATCAGTTCTACTGCAGTCTTGAGCAATTCATCTATACTCAATATACTGCTGATATGATACTCAATTTGATAAAGTAGGGTCAAATCATTAATCGCCTTGTTCAATTGTTCAAAAAGTCGCGCATTGTAAATAGCAATCGCTGATTGATTCGCCATAAGTTTTAAAAATCTAACTTTACTATTCGTAAATATATTTTTTCTATGCTTATCCCAGCACATCATCACGCCAAGAAAATTATCTCTAATCATAAGGGGAAGGGCAATAAAAGATGCAACATCCATATCAGACGACAGATAAACCCTGTTGTATTTATTTAATAACCTTCTATATTCTGGACCCAGCATCACCTTCCTTCGTCTAAAAATCTCAGAAAGAATCTTTGAATTACCAATAATTATTTGGGGATGTTTATCTTCTCGCTTACCATTATGAATAAAAAAAATCGGGTTTAAACTATGCTTTCCCCGGTCATAGAGATCAATCCTTAAATTTTTTACTCTTACAATCGTTTTCACCTGTTCATACATTTTATTATAAAGTCTTTCCAGGTTTAATTCTGTAGCGACAATCCTGTTCATATCATCCACCATTTTTAATCCTGTTACCTCATCACTCATAGTCTTTAAAATCATATAACTATGGAGACAGACTCCAAGCATAAGCGATTCTTTATTAATCTTTGATATTTGTCCTGGATTTAATTTTTTATTCAAAAATTTAACTACCAATATACCGATGGTATCTCCATTGAATACAACAGGGATTATTAAAAGTCTACCCGGAATATTACTAAATATTTTATATTTCTCTCCGGTTTTTATTAAAAGAGGAGCCTTTTTTGAAAGTATTGAAGCGGGTATATCCATACCCAATCTTAGTATCTTTGCATTTTTAAGATAAATATCTTTGCCAGCTGAAGTTAAAATGTGGAATAATTTTGTTCCTGAATCATAAGTATATATTGCGATGCTCTCAGCATGTAAATTTTCAATAAAAGAACGGGCAATATCATTGAGATATCGCTGAACCTCTCTCAATGCTGCCCGTTGAAAATTCATTGGGCTATTATATTTAAATATACTTAAATGTCAAGTGAAAAACAATGCTTGACAAGGACAAAAATTTATAGATAATTAAACTATGAAAACCGAATCCATCTGCCCCGGGCATTACAGGATTGATTACAATGATTTACCAGAAGGAGTCAAGAAGTGGCGATAAAATCAAAAAAGGATAATAAAGGAAAAATTAAAAACCCTGTTCCCGCATTCAAATCAACTGTGAAGAAAGAAGAAGAGAAAGGCTATGCAGTATTCGCCGTGGGTAATGAATTTTATGGTGTTGACCTTGATTCAATATTTGAAATCCTGCACGACTTTGCGATTGTGCCGGTTTCGCATCTACCCGAATATTTTGAAGGTGTTATAAATTTAAGGGGAGAATCAATACCCGCTGTAAATATAAAAAAACTCTTAAATATCGGTTCGGACATAACAAATTTTCAGGTGTGCATAGTTTCAATATCCGGTGGTGAAAAGATTGGATTTTTAGTGGATTCAGATGTTGAAATAATAAAATCTTCGGAATGCCAGTCCTTTGCCCTGCCTGATTGTTTTAGTGCCGAAGAACAAAAATTTCTTGAGGGCATAATAGAATATAAAGGAAGGTTGACAGGAATTATAAGGTTAAATCAAGCCTTAAAAACTATCACCGAATGGAGGTCAAAAAATGAGAATAAATAAAAATCTATTTCCTTTTTTAGGATTTCTTATTCAGGCGTTCCTTTTTTTACCGATTGCCAGGAAACTGTTGCTGTTTCAAGGTAACTATACAACTTATTTTATTATTATCGTCATCGCCTTTTTTTATAACCTGATTTCTGGATTCAAACAATCACCAAAAGGAACCTTTGGATTCTTTTTCTTTACTACATTTATTGCATTCATAATATCAGGGTTCCTCTTTCATAATTACCCTAATACATTATCATTACTTTTTATTTACGGTTTTGTAACCGCTCTCTTTGTAGCCACAATCCTGTATCATCTCAAGAAAATTCTATTTGAAATTAGAGAAAGTGGTTATCATTTTGGACTGGAAATTGCCCTCTCCTTTTTTGCCCCATCAGCATATATCGTGATTTTATTTCCTTTTTTATCACTCACACAATCAATACAGATATTTTTTATTCTAATAGTAGTTTCATTGTTTGTCGGACTTGTCATTACTATTTCATTCAATATGCTGTTAAATCAGTTCAAATCAAAAATAATGGAGAAATCAGATGACATCGAAAATTTAAATTCTATTCCATTGTTAAAACAACTTTATTACACCTGTAAGGAATTTTTTTTCAAAACTGACTCTTCACTTGAAGAAATAGAGAATTTGAGCAAAGAGATCAGGAGTTCTGCTGAAGACCTTTCTTCGGCTTCTGAAGAAATGAATGCATCACTTGAAGAAGTTTCTTCCACGGTCCAGCATATTGCCAAAGGTGCCCAGGACCAATCTGAGGCAATCACATCAATCGCCCACTCCATTGAAGAACTCGATAATCTTACAACATCAATCTCCTCACAGGTGAAAATGGTGAATGTATCATCAAGGAGAACAACAGAATCAGCCAAAAAAGGGATGGAATTCACGGTCCAGCAGGCAAAAATCCTTAAAGATATCTTTGAACAGACAAAACTAACAGAGGATAAAATGGCGAAACTTCGTGACCAAGCAACAGAGATAAAAAAGATCGTTGATATTATTCAGGGAATAACTGAACAGACCGACCTCCTTGCCTTGAACGCAGCAATTGAGGCAGCCCGGGTTGGTGAACAGGGTAAGGGCTTTGCGGTTGTGGCTGATGAAATCCGAAATCTTGCAAACGAAACCCAGCGTTCTTCAACGACTGTAGAAAACCTTATAAATGAGATAAATAAAACGACCGAAGAACTCAACAGCCTTCTTAACCTTGAACGAGAAAAAATTGATGAAGCCAACATATCTGCCAGCCAGACTGAAGACGAATTTACAGGTATTGTTAAGGCAGTGAATCTGGTTACTGATATGATCGGAAGGATAAACGATGCGGCTGCGAACCAGTTAACCCATACAAAAGAACTGGTGAAAAAGGTAGAGCAGGTTGCACAGGTTGCGGCTGATACTGCCTCAGCAACTGAAGAAGTTTCTGCCGCAGTAGAAGAACAAACCGCCTCTATGGAACAGTTTACTTCTACTGCACAGATACTTTCCCAGGTTGTTTCAAAATTGAATGAAATAATAAATCAGTTGAAAAAGTGAACTATTATCTCTATTATCAAATTGGCAAAGTAAAAATGGCAACCGATATAAATGAAATTAAGGAAATCATCCGTCCAAAGAATATTGTATTTGAAGAAAAATTACCTAAAAATCTTGCCGGATCCTGTGAATTTAGGGGAAAAAGATTGTGGATCTTTGATCTCCCGGTATTCTTGGGTATCAAACAAGGAAAAGATTTCGAAGTAATCATCTCTGGAATAAATGAAACGCTGATTGGGTTTAAAGTTGAAAAGGTATACGGCATCGTCTCTACCGATGAGATATATCCTTACCCAGAAATTGCAGAAACAAAGGAGTATTTGATGGGCATAATAAAAAATGAAGAAGAAATTATCCAGGTCCTCTCTTTGGTAAAAATACTCTCGGGCACCCGCCTGAAGTCAATTCAAAAATATCTATGAAAATAGGTTTTCTCCAATTCAGTCCAGTATTCGGGGCGAAAGAAAAAAATTTTGAAAAAGTAGAAAAACTTTTAAATAATATTAGTGCTGACCTGATTGTGCTTCCTGAATTATTTAATACCGGTTACCTATTTTTAAATAAAGAAGAACTGAGAGAAATGGCAGAGCCCAAAGACGGTGAGACCTGTGATTTTATTCATAATCTATGCAGGAAGAAAAATTGTGCAATCGTTTATGGCTTTGCTGAAAAAGATGAAGGTAATCTATATAATTCAGCAATTATGATGTCTGCCAAAGGTATTATTGGACATTATCGCAAGACCCATCTATTTTTTGAAGAGTGGTTTATCTTTACGCCCGGTGATCTACCATATCGGGTCTTTGAATATAATGGTGTAAAGATTGGAGTTTTAATTTGTTTTGACTACATCTACCCTGAGGCAATGCGAACCCTTGCTTTGAAAGGTGCTCAGATTGTCGTGCTTCCGGCCAATCTTGTTTTACATTTCTGCCCTGATGCCATGGTCACGAGATCATTAGAAAATCGTATATTCACAATACTGGCAGATAGAACGGGTTTTGAAGAACGGGGAACAAAAAAACTGAATTTTATCGGCAAAAGCCAGATCGTCGCACCAAATGGTGAAATCTTAATAAGGGTTGGTGATGATGAATGCGTAAAAATAATCGAGATCAATCCCCTGCTCGCCCTTGATAAAAAAGTAACCCCACACAACGACATTTTCAAACAGAGACGCGAAGACCTGTATTTTCATTGATAAATCCTATCTTGCAAAAACTATTTAACTGGTTATAATAGGATATGAGTGGAATCGTTGGGTTGATTTCAAAAAAAGATTGCAAAGAAAATCTCTTTTATGCAACAGATTACCATTCCCACCTGGGCACTGAATATGGTGGTATCGCAATATACGACGGCAAAAAGATAACAAAAAAGATCCACAGCATTGCCAAAGCGCAATTTAAATCAAGATTTTATGAGGATATTGACTTTATGCAGATGCAGGGAAATGCAGGTTTAGGTGTCATAAGCGACCGTGATACACAACCACTAATAATGAGATTGAAATTTGGTGAATATGCAATATGCGGCACCGGTTATATTGACAATCAAAATGAAATTGCGAAAAAAATGATCCAGGAAGGAGTGGTTTTAACCGAAGCCTATGATGACCGAATAAATCAAATTGAACTCGTTGCCCATCTCATAAATAAAGGCAGGGACCTTATTGATGGTATTGATTATATGTTCAGTAAGATTCAGGGTTCAATGTCCCTTTTACTTTTGGGAAAAGAAGGGATTTATGCAGTGCGTGATAAATATGGAAGAACCCCTCTTGTGCTGGCGACCAAAAATAGTGACAAAATCGTTGTCTCAGAAACCTGTTCCTATAAGAATTTAGGATTCAAAACCGAAAAGTTTTTAGGACCCGGTGAGATACTATTATTGACTGAAACCCGGATAAAGCAGATTAAGAAATCAACTTCCGATCTAAGATTGTGCACTTTCTTGTTTGTCTATACTGGATTCCCAGCATCCGAATACGAAGGACAAAATGTAGAAGAATTTAGAGAAGAATCCGGCAGACTTATTGCACGCAGGGATGATGTAGATGTTGATATGGTGGCTGGTATTGCTGATTCAGGCACTGCCTATGCCCATGGTTATTCTTATGAATCAGGTGTTCCGGTTAGAATTCCACTTTTGAAGTATACACCGGGATGGTCAAGAAGTTATGTCCCACCTTCTCAGGAAATTAGAAACCTGGTTGCACTTATGAAACAAATTACTGCTGAATCCTTAATAAAAAATAAAAAGATTGCCATAACTGAAGATTCAATAGTAAGAGGCACACAGTTAAAGAACTATCTTCTGGTAAAACTATGGGCTGCAGGTGCAAAAGAAATCCATGTCAGACCCGCGTGCCCGGCATTAATGTTTCCTTGTAAATTTCTTTTTTCCACGCGAACACTCGATGAACTCTTTGCCCGCAGAGTGTTAAAAAAAATGTTGGGACATCATCCAAAGGATATCACGCCTTATCTTGATGTAGATTCAAGAGAATATAAAAAAATGCTCAAACAGATGGAGAAGGAACTTAATATCACATCACTGAGATATCAAAGACTGGAAGATATGATTCTGGCAACTGGTTTATCAAAGAAACAACTCTGCACATATTGCTGGATAGGAAAAGAGAAGGCGGATTATTAAATTGTTTATCAGGTTATCAGAAAATCAGGCAAACAGATGAAAAGGAAAGATGAAAATAATTGACTTAAGGAGTGATACTGTTACCCTTCCCACCCAGAGGATGCGCGAGGCGATATACAGCGCTGATTTGGGTGATGATGTATTCGAAGAGGACCCAACCGTCAATAGACTGGAAAGAATCGCTGCTGAAATCGTTGGCAAAGAAGCGGGTTTACTTGTTACAAGCGGGACCCAGGGCAATCTCGTTGCGATATTGACCCGTTGTGCCCGGGGCGATGAAGTCATACTCGGTGACCTCTCCCATACCTTCTTGAATGAAGTAGGAGCAATATCAGCACTCGGTGGCATACACCCACATACTGTATCCAATCAGGAAGATGGAACTATGGCTCTAAAAGATATTGAATCCGCAATAAGGGGTGATAATATCCACTATCCAAGAACAAAACTCATCTGTATTGAAAATACGCATAATCGTTGTTATGGTGCGCCCCTGACCGTTGAATATACCAATTCCGTCTGTGAACTTGCCCATCGTCGTAATCTCAAGGTCCATCTTGATGGTGCAAGAATATTTAATGCTGCTATCGCATTGAATGTTGATGTAAAGGAACTAACGAAAAATGTTGATTCATTGAGTTTCTGTCTGTCCAAAGGGCTCTCTGCACCAGTAGGTTCAGTTGTATGTGGAACAAAGGAATTTATAAAAGAAGCAAGAAGATACAGAAAGATGATGGGTGGTGGAATGCGTCAGGCAGGAATAATAGCTGCTGCTGGAATTGTTGCACTTGAAGATATGATTGGAAGGCTGAAAGAGGACCATAATAATGCGAAACTCCTTGCTGAAGGTATCAGTAAAATCCCTGGTCTATACATTGACCTTGAAAAGGTAAAAACAAATATCATATATTTTGACCTTGTTAGTAGCAAAATATCACCAAACGAATTGGTTAAAAAGATGGAATTACAAGGAATAAAATTTCTACAAACTGGACCGAATCGGTTCAGAATGGTTACCCATTATGGAATTACTGAAGAGGATATTAAAATAACAATTGAGACTTTAAAGAAAATAATCTCACTTTAATTTAAAAAATCTTATCTCTTGCTCCATCCCTTTTGGAACAGAAATGCCAATTATTGCACAATGGTTAAATTTAGGTGATTGAACAACCTTTTCAATCGTTACTTCGCAAACCTCTCTTCCCTCACGGTCAAGGCCAATGGCTTTCCTGCCCTTTTCTGGCAAAGGCAGGAATTCATAGGGAAGATAAATAATTGAATGAGTATCCGGCCTCTCATCAATTACAAAGATTGCTAATCCCGGACATTTTGGAATGCATAATAAACAACCAGTGCATTTCTCATAATCAACCTCAGGCAATTCGATTATACTGCCGTTGATCGTAATCGCACCCTGTGGACAGGCATTAACACAGGGATCACAGGGGATCCTTTCCGGACACTCAATAACAACATAGGGTTTTTTCTTTTTTCTTTCTTCTGAAATTTTAATATCCATCACGCTATTATAAATAAAATTTCTTAATGGTCAAGGATTTTTAGTAATTTCAATTATATCATTAACTGCCTTATCCATAAGTGCCTTAAAATCTTGGAATAATTTTGGAATAACAATACCGGGTAGGACATCCGCACCCATTTCCCTTGCTGTTTTCTCAATCTGTTTTACTGCCTGAGAACCACCGAGAAATCTGAACGGGAATCCCATTGTAACAAATGGAATAACCTTTTTACCGGAAAGCCCGCCTGATTTTTTTATTGCCTCGATAATAACCGGACAGGCAGAAAATGCCCAGACCGGGCAACCAAACATAATAAAATCAAAATTTGAACAATTGGTTACATTTAGAATCTTAAAACTCTGTCCCGGTCCAGTCACTTTAACATCTGTTTTAATTTTAACAAGTTCAACATGATGCTTTTCTTTAATCAATCCATTGCCTATACGACTGGCAAATTCCTCAGTCGTTCCGGTAACTGAATAATAAATGATTCCAATATGCATAATACCTCCTTATAAAAAACACTGAGGGTCTTCAGTGTAAAAATCATCATTTATTGCATAAGCAAGCGCACGACAACCAAAACACCCTTCAATTATACAATTTCTGCACTTGCCTTTTAAATTATCCATAATATTATTTTTTAAAATTTTTAAACGCAACAGTATTTCACCAAAATCTTCCTGCACTAAATTTCCAATCCTTGTTGGAAATCTCCGACAGGGGAATACATCTCCATTCGGCATTAATGCCATTGATTCATCGCCAAGATTACATAATGCCCCCTTTAATTCATTTGAATTTTTAAATATTATGTGAAAAGCCTTGTATGGGAGCAGTTCTTTCGGATTATAATCAAGGTTGACAAACCTTATGATATCTTCTATTACAACAAACCATTCATCTTTTTTTAAATATTGATTTTTTAATAATAATCCCCTGCCCCAGGGAACAAATCTTTCAACAATTACACCATCAATATTTAAACTCTTTGCGAGCCCAAGCATTCTATTTAAATTTCGATAATTATAACTTCCGATGGTAAACATTAAGATGACTTCTTTTTTGCAGATACGACGAAGACATTCAATATTCATAAGCACCCTATCAAACACACCTCTGCCCCTTATCTTATCATTAGATTCTGGCTCACCACCATCCAGTGAAATTTTGATCTCTCTTAATTTTTTCAAACGATTTAATTTTTCTACAGTCTCTCTATTTAGTAATAAGCCGTTGGTAATTATATTGAAACTATTAATATTATCAATCTTACTAATTATATCCAGAAGTTTAAAAAAATCCTTGTATAAAAGTGGTTCGCCACCAGTTATATTTATCGTTATCTTTCCATCCTTCAGTCCTTTAGTTATCTTTAATAGAATCTTTTTATTATCATCAATTTTAAGTTCACCGCTATGGGAGAAATCATCCTGATAACAATGATAACAACGAAGATTACAATAGTTAGTTATATGCCATTGGAAACCGAAATATTGCATTCATTATTTTATCTAAAATTATAACTTAGTCAATAAAATCAAACATAATTGATTGCTCATCAAATTAGACTTCTGTATTGATTTTTTCAGGAACTTATGTATAATTAGATGAGGCAAAAGATATGGAATATCTCTTCACTGGTGTTGTAATTTTGATTGTCGGATTAGTCATCTTCATCGTAGTTCTTTTCCAGAGGATGCAAAAAAAGAGTGAGATATTATCTCAAATTGCGATTCTTACCGATGAGTTAGACCGACAGAAACAGGAAAATATCGGTTTAAGAAACGAATTGCGGGAGATAACTTCTCAGGACAATCTACTCTTTTCTTCAATTATAAGACTTACATCAAGATTAGAACCCATTGAGATTGCAAGAGAAACTGTCGGTTTTTTAAACAATTATCTAAATGCCCCAATCGTTGCACTTTTTTTTCTTGATGAAAAAGAAAAAAGATTGAATCTCGTTGCCCACCACGGTTTAAATGAAAACTGGATTCCAAAACTTGTTTATGATGTCGGTGAAGGAAGAGTAGGTGTTACTGCAGAAAAAAGGATACCATTAAGCCCAAATGAGTCTGAAGTCTTGAGGATTAAAGAACCCTATCCTTTCTTTACCCCTGATATATGTTATCCACTTGTCTATCAAAACAGACTCTTTGGTGTGATTGCATTTAATCGTGAAAAGCATCTTGATGAAAGAGAAAAAAACATAGTCGGTGTGGTTGTCAGAATCACTTCAACTGCCCTGCAAAATACCCTGAGTATGGCAATTATGCGTGACCTTGCCTCTATCGACCCGCTCACAAAGTTATACAATATTGGCTTTTTTAGAGATAAACTTGCTGAAGAATTGAATCGCGCAAAGAGATTCCAGCATAATCTTTCGGTTGCGATCATTGACCTTGATAATTTCAAATATTTTAATGATACATTCGGGCACCAGGCTGGTGACCAGTTATTAATCCGCCTTGCCAATATTTTCAGTAAATATTTCCGTGATACCGACCTTGTTGCGCGATATGGTGGAGACGAATTCATTGTTATGTTCCCGGAAACAAAAAAAGAAGAATCAGCAAAAATGGTTGCAACTTTATTAAGTAATTTCAGGATGTATGATTTTGCCCAGGGTGAGAAAAAAATTGGTTTCTCTGCGGGCATTGCAACATATCCTGATGATGGATTAACACCGTCCGATTTAATCAAGAACGCAGACAAGGCACTCTATGAAGCAAAGAATGCTGGTCGTAACCGGGTGATGATGTTCTATCATAAAGTTGAAAAAATCTAATCCCCAAAAAATTCCAGTTATATGAAAATCTATGAATGATATAATCAATCAGATAAAAAATAATTTACATTTGCCAATTTCTATTATGGAAGTCTGCGGGACCCATACAATGGCTATTGCAAAATCAGGAATAAGAAAGATGTTACCTGAAAATTTAAAACTCCTTTCAGGACCAGGATGCCCGGTCTGCGTAACACCCCAGGAAGTGATTGACTGGACGATTGAACTGGCAAAGAGAAAAGAAGTGATAGTTACTACATTTGGTGATATGGTGCGTGTTCCGGGGACTGAGGGAAATCTTGAAATTTATCATCCTGTTGTTGTCTACTCAGTCAGGGATTCTCTCAACATTGCCCGGGAAAATCCCAAAAAAGATGTTGTATTCATCGGTGTTGGCTTTGAAACTACATCGCCAACCGTTGCCGCAACAATCCTTGAAGCCGATGCAAGGAATATAAAAAATTTCTATATCATTCCTGCATTCAAATTGATTCCACCTGCACTTGAATTCATTGCACATTCACCACAGATAAAGATCAATGGTTTTATCCTGCCCGGCCATGTATCAACGATCATCGGTTCAAAACCCTATGAATCCATTGCTAAAAAATATCACATTCCGGGTTGTATCACAGGATTTGAACCAATTGATATCTTGATCGGTATAAAAGACATTATTGACCAAATCATCAATAAAGAAGCAAGAATAGATATTGAATACAAAAGGGTTGTAAGACCAGAAGGTAATCAGGTCGCTTTAAAGATACTTGGAAGAGTCTTCAAACCTGTAGATTCTTACTGGCGTGGTATTGGAAAAATCCCAAAATCAGGACTCACGTTGAAAAAGGAATTTGAAAGGTTTGATGCAACAAAGAGATATGATATAAAAGTTTTTAAATCAAAAGAGCCTAAAGGATGTCTGTGTGGTAAAATATTGCTCGGAGTAAAGATACCACCCGAATGTCCTTTATTTGCTAAAAAATGCACACCAGGGAATCCGATTGGTGCCTGTATGGTATCTTCTGAAGGTTCTTGTGCTGCATACTACAGATATAAGGATTATTAGAAATACTTGAATACCTAAATGTATAAAAAGAAGATTACCAGAGAACTTGTAGATAATCTATATGAATTACTAAATCCCTGCCGGCTCTGCCCCAGGGAATGCAGGGTGAATAGACCTGCAGGCGAATTGGGTAATTGCAGGGCTGGATTTAAACCAAAGGTTTCTTCATATCATCAACATTTTGGAGAAGAATACTGCCTTGTCGGAAGATCAGGTTCAGGCACAATATTTTTCACCCATTGCAATCTTCATTGTGTTTATTGCCAGAATTATGATATTAGCCAGCATGGTATCGGCAGGGAAATAACAATTGAAAACCTCGCCCGGATGATGATTGAACTCCAGGAACTCGGAACCCACAATATAAACCTTGTCACACCAACACCCTGGGTGCCACAGATTGTAGAAGCACTATCATTAGCCCAGCAAAATGGTTTAAGGATTCCCATAGTTTACAATTGTGGAGGTTATGAATCTGTTGAAACACTGAAAATGCTGGAAGGAATTATAGACATCTATATGCCCGATATAAAATATGGAGATAACAAAAAAGGTGAGAAATATTCAAAAGTGCCTGATTACTGGGATGTGGTGAAAAAGGCATTGAAAGAAATGCACAGACAGGTTGGAGATTTAATCATTGAAAATGGAATTGCAAAAAAGGGTCTATTGATAAGACACCTTGTCCTGCCCAATGACCTTGCAGATTCGAAAAAGTGCCTTGATTTTATCATAAATGAGTTATCAAAAAATTCCTTTGTGAATATTATGGACCAATACTATCCAACATATAAGGCAAATCAATATCCAGAATTAAATCGCCGGATTACACCAAAGGAGTTTCGTGAGGCGATTGCAGCGGCTAAACTGGAGAGAAAAGATGTATTTTAAAAAAGGGCAACAAGAAAGGGTAAAGAAGGGAAAATAAGGGTGAAAAAGGGTAAAGAAGGGAAATATCCTGACACGTTTACCGTTAACCGTGTACCGAAAGGAAGTGATGGGGAAATCTTTAATCACCCATTATCACCCCTGATAACCCTTAATAACCCTTTTGAATTGTTTAGTTCTTTTCTCTACTTGCTACTCTCTACTCGCTACTAAGGATAGAAGTATGAAGAAGAGCAAATAAAGGGGAAAATGGAAAGCAAGAACAAAAATTTCTTTTTGCGTAAAACATTCCTGGCACTCCAGTATCCAAATTACAGGCTCTGGTTTTCGGGACAACTGGTATCATTATTCGGCACCTGGATGCAAACAACTGCGCAGGGATTCTTCATCTATGAATTGACCCATTCTCCAGCATACCTTGGTTATGTTGGTTTTGCCGCTGGTTTACCCACCTGGCTCTTTATGCTTTATGCCGGTGTGATTGCAGACCGTATTCCGAGAAGAAAAATAATGCTCATCACCCAGACTTCAATGATGACACTTGCATTTATCTTAGCAACCCTCACATTTTTGAAAATCGTTCAACCCTGGCATATCATTCTGCTGGCATTAGGCATGGGGATTGCCAATGCATTTGATGCACCTGCACGCCAGGCATTTGTGCGTGAACTTGTTGAACCAGAGGCGATGACCAATGCCATTGCCTTAAATTCGGCAATGTTCAATACTGCAATTGCAATCGGTCCTGCTGCTGGTGGTATCATATATGCTGCGCTCGGGCCTGCCTGGTGTTTTACCATAAATGGCTTTACCTTCATCGCAGTGATCGCTGCATTACTGGCAATGAAACTGAAAGACTCTTATAAACCAAAGACTGATAATTCTCCGATTATGGATTTGAAAGAAGGTATTAAATACACAATCAACCATCCGACCATACGATACCTCATATTGACGATAGGAATAATCGCCCTTTTTGGTGCAACATTTGTTACACTTTTACCTGCCTGGGCAGTAAAGATTCTCCAGGGTGACGCACGAACCAATGGATTCCTGCAGACCGCCCGTGGACTTGGTGCGCTCTTCTCTGCCCTATTCATTGCCTCTTTAGGCATATTCCATTTCAAAGGTAAACTACTCACTATCGGCACATTCTTATATCCGATTTTTATTATTATCTTTGCCTCAACCCATAACTTTACTGCATCCGTCATTTTCCTGTTTCTTGCTGGTATGGGGCAGATTCTGATTATGAATCTTAGCAATGCCCTTGTCCAAACTCAGGTTGATGAAAATATGCGCGGCAGGGTAATGGGGATATACACATTTTTCTTCTTTGGACTTTTACCTTTTGGCTCACTCTGGATCGGCACAGCTGCCCAATTACTGGGAGTAAGATTTGCCATCTATATTGCCGCATCAATAACCCTGGTCTATGCAATCTTGATTTATTCCTTTGGTCGACCGATCTGGAAACTGAAGTAAAAAAGATTGACTTTAAAATACTTCCGAATATAATAGCAACTATGATTAAACTCAATTGTCAGTTATGTGGGAAAGAGTTCGGTGCTGAACAGCCTTTATGGCGGTGTTCCTGTGGCGGACTTATTGACATAGAAATAAACACCCGATTATCATTAGGTGAATTGAAAAAACGACCATTAGGTATATGGCGGTATCGGGAGATACTTCCATTAAGGGATGATAAAAATATTGTAAGTTTCAATGAAGGATTCACTCCGTTCGTTGAAATAAAAATAAAAGACAGACCAATCCTTTTTAAAATGGATTTTCTGTTTCCTACTGGTTCTTTTAAAGACCGTGGTGCATCCATAATGGTAAGTAAAATAAAAGAACTCGGGATAAAGAAAGTTTTGATCGATTCTTCGGGAAACGCTGGCTGCGCAGTGAGTGCCTACTGTGCAAAGGCGGGGATTGAATGTATGGTTTTGGTTCCTGAAAATACGAGTGAAGAAAAACTGAAACAGATTAAGAGTTATGGGGCAAGATTATTTATTGTTCAAGGAAACAGGGATGAAACAGCAAGGATTGCCCTGAAACTTGCTGAAAAAAGTTATTATGCAAGCCATTATTATAATCCTTTCTTTTTTCACGGAACAAAGACATTCGCCTATGAAATTACCGAGCAACTGGGCTGGAGAGAACCTGATACATTAATCCTGCCGGTAGGTAATGGCACGCTCATACTCGGTGCATATATAGGTTTTAAAGAACTCCATAATCAGGGGCTCATAAAAAAAATACCAAGGCTCATTGGAGTCCAGACAAAAAATTGTGCGCCTATATACTGGATGTTTAAGCACCATACAAACCGGGTTCCGATTCTATCTATAAAACCAACAGTCGCTGAAGGGATTGCGGTTGGAATGCCACCAAGGGCAAATCAGATAATCAAGGCAATAAAGATTACAAAAGGGACGATAATCACCGTATCAGAAAAGGAGATAAAACAATCCTTGAAAGAAACAAATCTCTCTGGAATTTATATTGAACCGACTTCTGCCACTGCGGTTGCCGGTGTAAAAAAATATCTGGACTTGTCCAATAAAAAAGAGTTAATTGTTTCGACATTTACCGGCACCGGTTTGAAATCGCATAAGTTATGACATTAATTATCACTGGTTTTATCATTGCATTTATAGTCATTGTAATCATCGGTCAGAAGAATTTACCATTAGCACTTTTTTGTGGCACAATTATACTTGGACTCTTCACAATTCCACCATTAAATATTCTTAAGATATTTTTAAATACAATCACGGATATTCCGGTGGTTCTTCTTGCATTTGTTGTATTCTTTATTCCAATGATTGGTGGGGTGATGCGTGAAACCGGACAGATGGATAATATCGTAAAGAATTTACGCATTGGAAAAAAAGGTATAATGGCACTCGCCCCTGCAATAATGGGATTATTACCGATGCCTGGTGGTGCTTTATTCTCTGCCCCAATAATGGAAAAGAGTGGTGAAGGCGTGAACGATGATTTAAAGGTTGCAATAAATATCTGGTACAGACATCTATTGATTCTCATCTATCCACTCAGTTCAGACCTTATTGCAACGACAAAGATTGCAGGATTGAATATTTACAGTGCGATTCTCTACCTGTTCCCCACACTGGTAATTGCAGGGATACTCGGTCAGATATTTTTTTTGAATAAGGTTGAAGGAAAGATATCTTATAAAGAGGCATTTTCTTTAAAGAATCTTTTAATCCCCCTGCTCATTATCTTCGTTGCCCCGATTCTGGATTTTTTATTCCGCAGTTTTCAGCTATTTCCTATAAAAGAAATCGGAACCCTCATCGGTGTAGGAACAGGATTTATCTTATCAATCATTTTGGCTCCGGTAAATATAAATCTGAAACAGGTATTTATAAAAATGAAACCTTACAGATTTTCTTTTATCATAATTGGACTATTTTATTTTTTGAATGTCTTCAAGGTTTCGGGCATTGATAAATTTATTTCAGGTATTCCATTCCCGCCCTTATTATTATGTATCATCGCAGGATTTATTCTGGGTGTAGGCACAGGAAGGATACTCCTACCTTCTTCAATCATATTTCCGATATTTCTAATTTCAAATCGTATCACACTTTTAAATTTTGCCCTGATTTATACAGGCATTTTCTTTGGCTATGTTGTGTCACCGGTCCATCCCTGTCTGAATGTGACCTGTGAATATTTTTCCACAAAGTTAAAAGGGACATTAAAACTTTTATTTCCACCAGCAATTATAATCCTTGTCATTGTATTGCTGGTAGCAATTTTATCCATTTTATTGAAATCCTGATTCTACTTAATTTTATAAAGTAAATTCTATAATATGATATTAAAACCCTTGACAAAAATTGAATATTGAGTATAATATAGTATAATTAAAATTGAGAAAAAGGAGGTGATGAATAGGTTCAAAAAAAAGGTGATAGAGAAGGGCTTTGCGGATGTGCCTGAGAACATCTGCACAAATCTGCGGATTCCGCAAGTATTCTGCGGTCTCTGCGTCTATAAAGAAAGGAGTAAAAAATGAGAAAGATAATGTTTGGTTTGATTGCCCTTGTGGCGATGGTTGGTCTTATTGGTTGCGGTGGTGAAAAAGAAAAACTCGCCGCACCAGAGATAATCGGCGTGGTTGCTGATTCCAATTCAGTAACCTTAACCTGGAAAGAAGATACCACGGTAACCAACCATTCAGATTTCCAGGGCTACAATGTTTACTATTCAACCGATTCTGCTTCTTTGATGGTTGAGGATGGCGAAGACCTCAATCCAGTCAATACCACAGTCCTTAAAACCAATACCTTCAAGGTCACTGGTTTGAGCGCAGATTCAATATATTTCTTCCAGGTAAGGACTGTCAATACCGCGGATAAAGTCGGTCCTTATAATACAGATGTTCCTGTTGTCCAGATTTCACCAAGGCCTGAGTTTGTCATCGGCAAGATAAAACTGGAACTTTCAGCATCTGGTCAGCCACCATTGAACGAGGATAGTTGTGCTTTAAGATTTTCTACCGGTCAGATTCTCAACGAAGTGAATAATGAATTTCCTAATGCTGATGTCTTTGCTGATGCAGTTGATACAATCACTGCACAACTTGTAAGTGCCAGTGCCCGTCCCAATGGTAGAAGCACACTCGTCATAAAGCTTGATACCACATATACCTGGGAATCCTGGGATTTCAGCGGTGTTAACTTCGGAACATCAGACCGTGCAGAAGTTAATAATAATGACCTCCTCCTTTGCAAAACCACTGAAGGGAATTATGTGAAGGTTCTCATACAAGAGGTCAATCATACACAGGATTACATCAAACTGAAATATGCCTATCAGAACAAACCGAATTATCCGTATCTCGCACCAGGACGGTAAACTGATTAACAAAAAAGGGGCGGCAAAGCCGCCCCTTTTTTGTTTGCTCTTTCTATTCATTTTCTGATGCAAACCTACGCATCAGTTCAAGGTGTTTCTTTCTAATCTCGGTTGAACGGTCTTGTTTTGGTTTTGTCGCAAACTGCTCAATTCCAAACCAGACCTCTTTTGCCTCATAAGTGCACCAGAAGAAACCAACTGCATCACCTTTGATATTCCCTTTTTCTCCAGGTTTTGTCATAGGTCCATTTACTCCCTCTACATTTACCCCGCCAGAACCCGAGATAACAGAATCAACATAACCAGGGAATATTCTGCCTGAATTTATTGTCAATGAAGTTCCTTCAATTATTGTATCAATATCTAAATAGAAATCTTCCCAGGAACCTGAGGTATCTCTATATAAATAGTCAATTCTAACATCTACCCAGTACCAATCAGCACCAGTTGCGGATGACCAGGAAATACTAAGATTATTACCTTTGTGCAGAACATAGGTCGTATCAGGACTCATTATACTGAAAGCCCCGGGCATTGTATCGGTTGCTTCACCTTTTCCTTCGCCGTAGTCAACAAAGAAATTACATTCGTCACCATGATTTATATTTGTAATGTAACCGCCATACATAAAATCGGTTGGAGTATACTGAAACCCATCCATTGGCAGTGTATCACCATTTATTGTCAGCACCGGTATCATCTTAAAACCGTTATATTTATAGCCCCAAATATCCGCAGATTTTATTAATGAATCAGGATTATAATAATCCCAGTAGAAGCTGATATTACCCATTATTGACGCCCTTTCACCACCACCACAACCGATAAAAAGAAGCACCAGCAACCCCGACACACACAAAAGTTTTTTCATAATACCCCCTTTGATGAGATTATAATAAAAAATTTAATTTTGTCAAGTATTATTCCGTCTCTTTCTCTATCCAGGCGAGATATAAAGACTGGCCATCTTTGATATCCCAACAAATTATCTCAGGGACTTCATAAGGATGGTTATTTTTTATGTAGAACTCTACTGATTTATACTTTGCCTTTCTGGTTTTGATAAATACACCATACTCCTTTGCCTTTTCAATCTTTTTCTTCCAGATATATATTGAATCAATTTTAAATATATTCGCACAGGCAATAAGTCTTTTTTTGAGTAGACCATCTATTATCTTTTTTGTAATCTTTAAATCCGGAAATGTTGTGTAGATAATAATAAATTTATTATTAACTGCCATTCAAAAAATTATAATATTATGATCTTCCTTTTATCAATGAAAATGCCTCAGCCCTGGTTGCAGTAGACTGCATAACTCCCCGAATCGCCGAGGTTATGGTGAGCGTTCCTGGTTTCTTCACGCCAATCATTGATAAACAGAGATGTTCTGCTTCAATCACCACAAGCACACCCATCGGTTTCAAATTTGCCATAAGAAAATCCGCTATCTCGTGGGTCAACCGCTCCTGGAGCAACGGCCTCTTTGACATAACATCAATCACCCGAACCAGACTTGAAAATCCGGTTATTTTATTATTTTTGGGAATATATACAATATGTGCCCTGCCAAAAAATGGCAATAAATGGTGTTCGCATATTGAGTAGAATGGAATATCTTTTATCAAAATCATTTCATCTTCATTCTTTGTCCTGTAGGTCTTTAATTCTTTTTTTGGGTCCTGTTTCACACCCGCAAATATCTCTTCATACATCTCTGCAACCCGTCTGGGTGTATCCTTTAACCCTTCACGATTCAAATCCTCACCGATTGCCTTGAGAATAATCTTTACTGCCTTCTCAATCTTTTTCTTATCCATAATTTATCCTTTACTCTTTTCATTCCTTACCTGCTTTAACCCTATTATTTCATCAATCTCATCTCCGCTCAAAATCTCTTTTTCAAGAAGTTTCTCGGCAAGCAATTTCAATTTATCAATATTATTCTTGATTATATCTTCAGCAATTGCCTCTGCCTTCTTTATTATAGTCTTCACCTCTTCATCGATCTCCCTTGCTGTATCTTCAGAATAATCTCTGTGTATGCCTATCTCTCTGCCGAGGAAGATCTCTTCCTGTTTTTCACCATAGGTAAGAGGACCGAGTTTTTCACTCATCCCCCACTCACATACCATCTTGCGCGCAAGTTTTGTTGCCTTTTCAATATCATTCCCCGAACCAGTGGAGAGATCACCAAGAACAAGTTTTTCTGCAACCCTTCCACCAAGCATAAATGCAAGTTGATTGAAACAATATGTCTTTGAATAAGTCCTTCTTTCATCAATTGGCAATGCCTGGGTAACACCAAGTGCCATTCCCCTTGGTATGATTGTCACCTTATGTATCGGATCCATTCCAGTTAGAAATTTTGAAACAAGAACATGCCCGCATTCGTGATATGCAGTAAGCCTCTTTTCATCTTCGGATATTATCAAACTCTTCCTTTCAACGCCCATAAGGATTTTATCTTTTGCATCTTCAAATTCCTGCATCGTTATCTTATCTTTATTTCTTCGCGCAGCAAGAAGCGCTGCCTCATTACACATATTTGCTAAATCTGCGCCCGAAAAACCTGGTGTGCCACGGGCAAGAATTTCAAGGTCAACATCCAAAGCAAGCGGGATACGTCTCGTGTGGACTTTTAATATCCCAAGCCTTCCCCTTACATCCGGTCTATCAAGCACAATCACACGGTCAAATCTACCCGGTCTCAATAATGCGGGATCGAGTATATCCGGTCGGTTCGTCGCTGCCATTAAGATTATACCTTCATTGACTTCAAAACCATCCATTTCCACAAGCAATTGATTCAATGTCTGTTCCCTTTCATCATGCCCACCACCAAGACCAGCACCACGCAATCTGCCCACTGCATCAATCTCATCAATAAATACGATACAGGGTGAATGTCGCTTTGCCTGGTCAAACAGATCCCTGACCCTTGATGCACCAACACCCACAAACATTTCAACAAAATCAGAACCACTGATTGAGATGAATGGAACACCTGCCTCACCAGCAACTGCCCTTGCCATAAGTGTCTTACCGGTTCCTGGTGGTCCTAAAAGGAGAACACCCTTGGGAATCCTGCCCCCGAGTCTTGTGAACTTCCTTGGCTCTTTTAAAAACTCAATGACCTCTTCTAATTCCTGTTTTGCCTCTTCAACACCTGCGACATCATTGAATGTGGTTGAAGGCTTGTTTTCCAGAACAATCTTTGCCCTGCTCTTACCAAATCCTAAAGCCCGATTCTGTCCGGACTGCATCTGTCTTAAGAATAATACCCATATTCCAATGAGCACCAACCAGGGAATAATACCAATTAAAATATCGGTCCAGCCTGACCTCTGTTTTACAAAAACCTCAACATTGTATTTCAGAAGTTCATCAATGAGTTTTGTATCCTCAAAAGGTATCAGAGTATTAAATTCAGTATAATTTTTGCCTTCATAGGGGATCGGACTGCGGAAAGTCCCTTTTATTGAACGTTCAGAGATTGTGACTTTTTCAACATTCCTTATCCGCAATTCCCTGATAAAAATAGAGTATGGTATATTTGCAGAACGTCCACCCTGTCCAGCAAAATACTGCATTCCAAACCAGACAACCAGCACAAGTAGTGTCCATACTATCGCTGTCTGCCAGGCTTTGCTTTTCGGTTGCTTTTTATTCGCCATGATACACTCCAATATATTTTAAATTGCGAAATTTATTTTCATAATCAAGTCCATAACCGACAACAAAAACCCTGGGGATATTAAATCCAATATAAGTCAATGGAACATCCACGACCCTGGCATCTTTTTTATTTAATAATGCACAAACAGCGATGCTCCTCGGTCTTTTTGTCTTTAAATTGTTAATAATATAATCAAGGGTCCTGCCGGAATCAACAATATCTTCAATCAGAATCACATCACGGTCCTCTATATTAAGAGAGAGGTCCTGACTAATCCTTACAATACCACTCGATTTCGTTCCGGTATAACTTGAAATACCCAGAAAATCTATCTCCACAGGTATCTCCAGTTCTCGTAAAAGGTCCGCAAGAAAAACAAATGAACCTTTAAGCACACCGATGAGAATTGGATTTTTATTTTTATAATCATTATTTATCTCTGTTCCAATCTCTTTAATTCTATTTTTAATATCTTCTTCTTTAATCAGTATATTCAAATTTCACCTTCAAGATATTTTTTGTATTTTTTTCTATAAATGCCCGATAGGCACGATAAACCCCGAGCACCCAGAGAATTCCTTTCTGGTCACACAAAATAACCACATCATTCCGCTCATTTGCCGGAATCCTTTTTTCATTCAGTATCTCCTTTAATTTCTTTTCGCCATTCTTTATTTTTACCAGATCCCCTGTTCTTCTGTTTCTCAAAAAAAGGGGCGGATAGATCTGAGAAAAATCAAAAACTTCACAATTATCCTGCTTTTTCTTTAAATCAAAATATTTTACAATCTCTGCACTGACGATACAATTACAAATCGAAACTGGTTCATCAGTCTTTAATTGAAAAAAATTATTTTTTAAATCCTTATTTTCAATTCCGATAAATACCTTATCAAAAATTTTCTGTGCATACAAACGATAAGGGAGATTAATCATTTTCCCGCTCTTTTTATTTTTTAGACACCAGAGCGCCTCTATGTGTTTACTCTCTACACCCGCGAGATCGCCCTTTAACTCTCCTATCACCTTCATAATAACCCTGTTCCCAATTGCTTTATTATAATACATCAAACGATTTAAGTCAAGGGTGAAACCCCGACCTTTTCTTACAACTATTTTTTTATACACCCTTGAAACAATATTCTGTAAAAATTCCTCATCATTATGGAGGATCTCTGTCTCCCTTTTTATTGTCGTATGTAAGTTTGGATTGATTTTCAGAAATTGCGGTATTATCTTTTGACGAATAAAATTCCTGCGGATATTCGTATCCAAATTTGAAATATCCTCGGAAAAGGTCAATTTTTTCTTTTTTAGATAATCATAGATATCTTCCTTTTTAATATTAATCAAAGGCCGGACAAAAGGTAACCTGACCGCTGGTATTGATTGTAAACCTATATTGCCACTACCCCGGATAAGATTCATAAAGAATGTTTCTACAAGGTCATCAAGATTATGACCAAGAACAATTCTCGGGGCAGAGATTTTTCGTGCGTAATCATTCAATGCCCTGTATCTCATTTCCCTTGCCTCTGCCTCAATCCCTTTTTTATTTTTTTTAACAGTTATTTTAATTATTTTGAAATTACACTGATATTTTTTTGCATAGAATGCTGTCAACTCTTCTTCTTTTCTCAATACTTCTTCTGGCCTTAACCCGTGGTTGATGTATATGAGAAAAAATTTTATTTTCTCCCCATAGATAGTTTTTAAAACATCAAGGAGACAAACCGAATCCGGGCCAGAAGAAAAGCCAATCACCGCCTTTTTTATACCCCTGAACATTCTGTATCTTTCAATAGTTTCTTTCACCTCTGTTAAAAATTTATCAACCATAAAAAGACTCCGTATGAATTCTGAAATACTTAAATTTCAGAGTCAAGAATTTGCTTGTGTATCATCAACCTTTTTTCTGATATCGGTCTTTATCTGCGATTCAAATCTCTTCAATATATCAAGTAAATCAACGATATCCTGGAAATCATCAGGCAATTCATTTAGCATCTTATTCAGGGCATTTTTTGAAAGGCAGATACCTTTATTAATCACCTGGAGTGTTCCCTCTTCCTCAATTTCTCTTACCTCAGGGTCAAAAAATTCATCATCAAAACCACTCACCAATCTCCCGGTCTTTGCCACCAGGAGTGTGTGGTACCAGACAAAATCTTCAAACTCTTCTTCAACCTCAGAAGGGATACCCTCTACTTCCAATTTTTTTACCAATTTGTGCGCCCGATCAAAATATTCATAGGCAAGATTGTAGATAACATAAGTATGGGGGTCAACCTCTTCAATCTCTTCATCCGGCACCTCGGTGAGATCGATGCCCTGCTCGGCTGCTGCCTGCTTTATCATTTCCTGGGTCTTTTCAAATATCTCTTTTAAATCGCTTAAAAATACATCAGGGTCATTCGGGTCCTCACCTTTCAGATAGTGTTCTAACAAACGTTCCTGATTTTCCTTATAAACCCTGCAATCATCTTTTTCATTGCATCGCTCACAGCGATAATCGCAATAATTATATGGTCCGGGTTTGAATTTTTTAGCCACAGATAAATATATCCAGTTTTTTCCTCCAGTCAATACAAAAATAATAACCAGCCAGATATTAAAAAATGAATATTCAATATCTTTCTTGACATTATTGAAAAATTAAATATTATATTCCACAAGGAGGCATTCTTTGGGGTTCAATATTGTTAATTTCTTTAAGAATTTAAGGAGTCATTTTCTAAGTGATGTTGCAATAGACCTTGGAACATGCACAACACTTATTTATGTCCACGGTAAGGGTATTGTTCTGAATGAACCCACCGTGGTTGCTGTGGATGTAAAAACAAAGAAATGTGTGGCGGTTGGTGAAGAGGCAAAGAGAATGTTGGGAAAGACCCCTGAGGATATCAGGGCAATCAGACCGATGAAAGACGGGGTCATTGCAGACTTTGAAATGGTAGAACTCTTGCTGAGGTCATTTATTGAAAAGATTCAGCAAAAGAAACTCTTCACAAGACCCAGGGTCATTATCTGTGTCCCTTCGGGTATCACCGAGGTTGAAAAAAGGGCGGTGAGGGATTCAGTCGAGGCTGCTGGTGCCCGGGAAGTCTATCTCGTATCTGAACCAATCGCCGCAGCGATTGGGATCAATCTTCCTGTCCACCTTCCCCAGGGAAATATGATTATTGATATCGGCGGCGGAACCACGGAGATTGCTGTTATCGCACTCTCCGGTATTGTAACAAATAATTCAATAAGGGTTGCTGGTGATGAAATGGATGATGCGATCGTCCAGTACATAAAAAAGAATTATAATCTCATTATTGGCGAACAGACTGCAGAAGAAATAAAGATTGCAATTGGTAATGCCTTTCCCACCGAAGAAGATAAAACAATGGAAGTGAGGGGTCGTGACCTGGTCAAAGGCATACCCAAGACTATAAAAATAACAGGTCATGAAGTAAGAGAAGCAATCCAGGAACCACTTTCAATGATAATCGAGGCAGTAAGAATCACCCTTGAAAAAACTCCTCCTGAACTTGCTGCAGATATTGTGAATTCAGGAATTTATATGGCAGGTGGTAGTTCATTGTTGAGAGGAATAGATACATTGATCCGTGAAGAAACAAATCTTCCGGTCACCGTAGCAGAAGAACCCAATAAGGCAGTTGTTTATGGTGCGGGCAAGATCCTCGAAGATATGCAAAAATATGAAAAAGTAATATTTACCTTGAAGAGAGAATAGTTGTCCAGGGTTCAACTCTTAATATTTGGTTCTCTTTTAATAATCTCCTTTGTATTCATTTTTTTAAATCAGAATGCTGACCTTTATTTAAGCAATCGGTTATCAGAGGTCCTGCTTTTTCCGATCAAAATCGTTTTTAATTATTTCCAGTATCTCGATATTTCACAGAAAAAAATTGATCACCTTGAATCACAAATAAGCAAATTGCAAATTGAAAATCACACCTTAAAAAAGAGTTTAAATTTATTAATGGCACCTGATACGATTACAAATCTACCATTAAGGGTGTTGAAGGCGAATGTAATCGGTAGAGACCCCTTGAATTTCAATGGATTTCTGTATATTGATAAAGGTTATAAAGATGGATTAACTATTAATGGACCTGTTGTGTTCCAGAATAAAATCATCGGCAGGATAAAATCACTTTCAGAAAATACCGGCATAGTTGAAACGATTGAAAATCCCGGATTTGCCCTGAGTGCGGTAAATGGGCGCTCAGGAATATATGGAATAGTAAAGAAAAAAGACCAACTTTATTTTGAATATATAAAGATCAATGACGATGTAAACTCCAGTGATTCTATTTATACATCAGGTCTGAGTGAAAATCTTCCTAAGGGACTAATAATCGGGACGGTCTCTACAGTAAAAGAAAAAGATGATTTATTTTTTAAAGAGGTGATAATTGAACCGGCATTAAGCATTAACAAATTGAACTATGTCTATGTGATTTATTAAATGTTATGAGGATATTATTTTATTTTATCCTTACCTATTTATTCCTGCCCGTTAATTCAGCTATTGACCTTCTTACCATTCTCGTATATTTTGTTCTTTTAAACGAAGACGAAAAATTTTCCATAGTGTTCGCATTTTTTGTTGGACTTCTGACGGACCTTTATTACCCTGTATCACTCGGAGTCAATATGCTCGTCTTTTTAGTCCTTGCCCAGGGATTGGTCTTCATAAAAAAATATTTTGTGCGTGAACCATTGACCCTGTTCATAGTCTTTGTCATATTCTATTTTATTAAGATCCTGTTCGCCCATATTATCCCGGGCAGATTGGCGATGTGGAACACAATCGTATTCACCATTATCTTTGCCCTTCCTGTTGTATTTATACTACAAAAGATTTGTTTCAAGGTATGGATCAGGAGTTAAAGACATACCGATTTTTACAGACATTATTATTAGGAAGTTTTGCTATTATTATATTTTTCAGTATAAAACTCCAGATATTTGAAGGTAATAAATATTATCGACTTTCCGAAGAAAATAGAATAAAGAAAAAGTATATCATCGCCCCGCGCGGTAAAATCTATGACCGTCAGGGTAGGGAGATTGCCAATACAAGACCTGGATTCTATGTATCAATAACTCCGGCACTAACTGATCAAAGTTCTGTTGAAAGAGTTGCACAGATATTAAACGTTGATATCAATACCATTCAAAAAAAGTTAAAGATAGAAAAGAATCCCTATGTTTCAGTAAAGATTGACCGCGATGTTTCCTTCAGGGAGATCTCCATTATTGAAGAACAGATTGAAGATCTCCCCGGTGTTGAAGTCGGTGTTGAACCTGTTCGTAATTATCCTTATAATGAACTTTTATGCCATTTACTGGGTTATGTAAGTGAAATAACTGACCTGGAATTGAAACAATTCAAAGACTATAAATTGGGTGACTATATTGGAAGAATAGGACTTGAACAGCAGTACGAAAAAATACTTGCGGGTAAAGACGGAATAGATTACATTGAGGTCGATGTAAAGGGAAGAGAACTGGGTAAGGTTCCTGAATACCGACCGATACCACCAATCCCTGGAAATGATTTATATACAACGATTGACCTTGAACTGACTGACTCCACAGCAAGTTTTCTAAAAAATTATCCCAGGGCATCTGCCATCGCAATGGATCCACAAAATGGTGAGATTTATGTTTTTTATTCAAAACCCGGATTTAACCCAAATCGTTTTGTCCAGGGACTTACCGAAGTAGAATGGCAGGCACTAAATAATCCCAAAGAAGCACCCCTTTATAATCGTGCAACAATGAGTTGTTATCCAATAGGTTCAACGATTAAACCATTTATTGCCCTTTGCGGGCTTGATAAAGGAATGCTCGGACCGGAAAAACGATTTGAACCCTGCAGAGGTGGTTTGCGATTGGGCAATCGTTATTTTGGATGCTGGAAAATACATGGCAGTCTAAATCTTGTTGACGCAATTGTTTACTCCTGTGATGTATATTTTTATCAACTCGGCAGGTATCTGGGCATTGACAATATCACAGACATCCTTTTTGAAGTTGGCTTTGGTAAACCAACAGGCATCGACCTGCCCCAGGAAAAGACCGGGCTTGTTCCTGACCGCAACTGGATGGAAAAACGGTATGGAAAAAACTGGACCGAAGGCCATATATTTAATTTAAGTATTGGCCAGGGAGATATCCTTGCTACGCCACTCCAGCTTGCCAGGGCTTATACCGTATTTGCCAATAAAAATAATACTATTGTCCTGCCTCATTTAAATAAAGCCATTGAAACAGACAATAAAATAATTAATAAAAAAATAGAGGCATTAAAGATTGTGCGTGATGCCCTTAGCGATGTAGTAACAAGAGGCACTGGAATGATGGCACAGGTTCAGGGTTTTGAGGTTAGTGGTAAAACTGGAACCGCTGAAAATCCTCATGGTGAAGACCATTCCTTTTTTGTCGGATATGCGCCAAAAGAAAATCCCCGGATACTTGTCTGTGTTATCGTAGAAAATGCTGGCCATGGTGGGAGTGTAGCAGCACCAATTGTGGGAAAGATAATAAAGACATATTATGAGATAAACAAAAGGCTAAACAATGAATAAAGATAACTATGGTATTTTAATAATTGCGGTAATAATTTCTTTAATCGGTCTGGCTATGATATTTTCAACCGGTGGATTCAATTACCTCAGCAGACAGGCACTCTGGCTCGGTATCGCCACATTAATCTGTTTTGAGCTGGGAAGGTTTTCAACCCGTTTCTGGCAGACATTCGCCCTGCCTATTTATATCATCACCTGTATCTTAGCCTTATTCGTCTTATTCTACGCATCCAGCTATCCAAGGCGCTGGTTTAATATCGGTTTTTTCTCTTTCCAGCCTTCAGAATTTGCCAAGATAGGAACGATCTTATTCCTTGCAAGTTATCTAAGTGAAAGAAAAAAAATTGAAAAATTTACGGATTTTTTTATCCCCCTGGTCATTATAGCAATACCATCACTCCTTATCTTTGTTGAACCAGACCTTGGTGCAGCCCAGATTTTCTTTCCAATAATGTGTATTATGCTCTTCTGGGCAGGTATGCCATTTGAGAAGATTCTAATATTTTTCTCACCGGTAATTTCTGCAATAACAAGTTTTTCCATATATATATGGCTTGGATTTATGATAATCTTTGGCATATTTGTTTATTCAAGGAAAAAATTGACAGAGATACTCTATCATCTAATTGCCAATCCAATCGCCGGACTCATAACACCACTTATCTGGCATTCTCTAAAATCATACCAGCAAAAACGAATCATAGCCTTTTTATCACCCTGGGTTGATCCACAAGGAATTTCCTGGCAGCTTATACAATCAAAGATTGCAATCGGGTCAGGGCGATTATTTGGTAAGGGATTTCTATCTGGAACCCAGAAAAAATTAGAGTTTCTGCCCGAGCGGCATACAGATTTTATCTTCTCCTGTATCGGTGAGGAATTCGGATTGGTCGGGATTTTGCTAACTACATTATTATATACTTTTCTTTTTTACAAACTCTTAAGGATTGCCCGTGAAACAAAGAATAAATTTTTAAGCCTCGTGGTCATTGGAATTATGTCCTGGTTCTGGTATCAGACATTTATAAATATGGGTATGACACTCGGCATACTACCTATCACCGGAGTCCCATTACCATTTATAAGTTATGGTGGTTCTGCGCTCCTTTCCTGTTTTATTGGAATCGGTATTATTCTTTCAATTGTCCGGGGTAAATACTGATGGTTAGTAGAGACTGGCGTTTCCTTGATACAGGTGTTTTGACTGCAGCCGAAAATATGGCTCTGGATGAAATGCTTCTTGAATTGCGTGCGAAAAACCAGATACCAAATACACTGAGGATACTACAATTCAACCCACCAGCTGCACTTGTTGGATTCCATCAATCTATTGAACAGGAGATCAGGATTGATTACTGTAATAAAATGGGCATTGACATAAACCGCCGTATAACCGGTGGTGGTGCCATTTACTTTGACAGAACACAAATTGGCTGGGAGATAATTTGTGGTAAAGAATTTTTTAATCATTCTATCCCCAATGTCATATTATTTAAAAAACTCTCTTTACCGGTGCTCGATATGCTCGGTCAACTTGGAATAAGGTCTAACTTTCGGGGCCGTAACGATATAGAAGTAAATGGCAGAAAGATATCTGGTACCGGTGGTGCAGAATGGGGAAACGCATTTTTATTCCAGGGAACGCTCCTTGTTGATTTTGATGTAGATACAATGTTGCGTGCGCTCCGTATCCCAATTGAAAAACTGAAAAGGCATGAGGTCGATTCCCTAAAAGAAAGGGTCACCTGTATCAAATGGGAACTTGGTTATACACCTGATATTAAAACCCTTAAAGATTTGATTAGAAAGAGTTTTGAAAAACATTTCGGTATAAAACTTATTGAATCAAAATTGACCGAAATTGAATTAAGAGAGTTCCAGACATACTTAAAAAAATTCCGGTCCGATAAATGGATATATAAAGTCAGATTACCTTCTTCTGAACAACCGGTCCTTTATATCACACGATTGAGTAAGGCCGGTAAAATAAAGGCATTCTTCACCCTTAACCTGCGTCACAAAAGGATTCAAAGTGCAATATTCATCGGTGATTTCTTTGCCTATCCAGCCCGGGCAATATTTGACCTTGAAGCATTGTTTAAAGAAATGCCCCTTGAAAGGGAAATGATAATCCAGAAAATAATAGAACATTTCCGGCATCAAAAAAATTGCTATATACCCAATGCGAAGATTGAAGATTTTATAAAGATCATTGAAGGATTGTTTGAAAAATTGAAGATCATAGACCTCGGCATTCCGCCTGAAGAATCAAACCGTATATTCATTGTCAATGGCACATACGAAAGGGTTCTCAATAAAAAACCAAATTATCTACTTCTCCCCTATTGTGCAAAATCAACCGAATGTTCTTATCGGTATAAAGATCAATGTGAGATGTGCAAAGAGTGCACCGTGGGTGATGCATATAGATTAGCCTTAGAAGCAAATATAAAACCGATTACAATAACGAGTTTTGAAGACTTAATAAATACACTTAGAAAACTAAAAAGAAACAAAGCACCAGCATATATTGGATGTTGTTGTGAACAATTTTATACAAAACACCAGGATGCATTCGAATCCACAGGTATTCCAGCAATATTACTTGACATAAACAATGAAACCTGCTATGATTTAGGAAAAGCAGCCTTTGCCTACAGAGGTGAATTTGAAAGTCAAACAAATCTCAATCTAAAATTATTAAAGAAGGTGCTTGATGGAATTTGATGTGTTAATCGCTGGTGCTGGACCTGCTGGTTCAATGACGGGCTGGCATATTGCCCGCGAGGGATTCAGTGTTTTAATGATTGATAAAAAGAAAGAAGCAGGGGTGCCGGTTCAATGTGCAGAATATATTCCTGCCCTCCTTTCAAAAGAGACGGCGATTTCTGAAGAAACCATTACAAACAAAATAAAAGGGTTGAGGTTATATTTTCCAGATAATTCCACATACGAGTTCTGTGCCCCGGGTTATATACTGAACCGCTCGATATTTGATAAATATTTAACATTGAATGCAGTTAAGGCTGGTGCCTGCTTATGGTTAAAAACAAAATTCCTCGGACTTGAAAACGATAAAATTTTGCTTTCTAAGAATGGCAATTTGATAGAAGTAAGTGCCAAAATCATTGTCGGTGCTGATGGACCTAATTCCCGTGTCAGTCGTTTAATAAACCGACGATATAAAGATTATGTCGTTGCCTATCAACAGGAATTGCCATTGATTGAAGAAATGGAATATACAGAAGTATATTTCGATAAAAAATTCTTTGGTGGCTATGCCTGGTTATTTCCCAAAAAACATAGTGCCAATGTTGGCGTGGGCGTAAGAACTGGTTATAAGGTAAAAGTCAAAGATCTGTTTCTCCAGTTTGTTGAAAGGATGGTAAAGGAGAAGAAAGTTCTTGATACACCTATAAAGATTGTCACCGGTCTGATCCCGGTGGGTGGACCGTTAAATACAATAAGAAACAATATCCTGCTCGTTGGTGATGCAGCAGGTCAAACCCACCCAATAACAGGTGCGGGCATTTCCCAGGCAATAGTATGTGGAAAATTCGCTGCCCAGGCAATTACAAATGCCTTGAAAAGAAATGACTTGAATTTGCTCCAAACCTACGAAGAATTATGGCAGAATCTCTATCTTAAAGAATTAAACCGGGCAAGCGAAAAAAGAAAAAAAATGGAAGAAAACTGGCATAAACTAAAAGATATATTAAGAGAATGCTGGGTATCATTCCCCGAATACTATGGATGATTTAAAAATTCTTGCAAAAAAGGCAAGGGAAATATCATATCTACATCACGGTAGAAAAATAACATTCTACATACCAGGAATGTTTTATTATAATGGTGTTAGAGGCAATTTCCCTGGTATATCACTGACCGGAAAGTCCTGTGGACTCAATTGTGACCATTGCCAGGGTAAACTCTTAAAATCTATGATTCCTGTTGAGAGTCCTGAGGATCTTTTAAATATATGTGAACTGCACAATAATAATTTCGCAGGAATTCTTTTAAGCGGTGGTTTTGATACAAATCACACAATCCCTTTAACGCGGTTTATCCCCGCAATTAAAAAAATTAAGGAAAGGACCAAACTGAAAATTTCACTCCACTGCGGTATCATAGACCATAAGACCTGTATTATGCTTAAAGAAGCAGGTATAGATCAGGCACTTATAGATGTCATTGGCGACGATGATACAATAAGAAATGTCTATAGAACAGATAAAAAGGTAAGCGATATAATAGAGACGATAAAAAATTTATTCAGTGCCCAGATTCCGGTCATACCACATATTGTTGTCGGTATAGATTATGGAAGGATTGTTGGCGAATACAGGGCAATTGATTTAATAAAAGAATTTCCTGTTAATATAATAGTCTTTGTCAGTCTGATGCCGGTTCCGGGCACACCAATGGAAAATATCAAAACTCCAGATGCAGAAGATATTACACGATTGATAATAAATGCACGGTTTAAAATGCCCGACGTTATCATTGCACTGGGTTGTGCCCGTAGAAGGGGGTATAAAGATATTGACCTGTGGGCAATTGAATCGGGTGTGAATCGTATTGCCCTGCCTGCGGATGAGGCAGTAGCAAAGGCAAAGGATTTTAAACTTTTTATTGAATGGCAGAAAACCTGCTGTTCATTATAGAAAGGGGTGAAAATGAAGATGGAAAGTCCAGATTATGTCCGGATCAGTCAGGCAGCAGCAATGGTGCTTGGCTTTAAGAATGGATTGTTTTATAGAAATGCCAAATCACCCTGCATAAATATCCTCCTCACCTATGATAATGGCTGTGCAGGAAATTGTGCATATTGTGGATTATCTATGAAAAGGCCTGGTGAATATAGAGAAAAAAGTTTCATAAGGGTTGAATGGAATAATTATCCGATCAATGAAGTTATACAGAGAATCAAACAGAAAAATGACTATGTCAAACGGATCTGTATTTCAATGATTACAAATCGCAGGGCAATAGATGATACAAAAAAGATTATCAGGATGCTTCATAGCGAAGTCCCGTTTCCAATTTCAGTCCTCGCTGCACCGACAATACTGAATCAGAAAGATTTCTTTGAAATGAAAAAACTCGGAGCTGACCGCCTCGGCATAGCGGTAGATGCCTGCACACCCCGACTTTTTGAACAGTTTAGAGGAAAAGGGGTCAGAGGACCACATAAATGGGATGCCTACTGGAAAGCACTCCAGGATGCGGTTTCAGCATTTGGCAGGGGTTATGTTGGGGTCCATCTCATCGTGGGACTTGGTGAGACAGAAAAAGAAATGATTGAGGTAATTCAAAATGCACAGGATAAAGGGATTGAAACCCATCTATTCAGTTTTTTCCCTGAGCCAGATTCAATACTTGCACATCACAATCCACCGAATATTGGAACCTATCGCCGAATTCAAATTGCAAGGTATTTAATAAATAAAAATATCTGCACCATCAATGAGATTGAATTTGATGAAAAGGATAGAATTATAAAATTTAAAATCCCGGATTCCAAACTTGAAGAACATATAAACTCGGGAAAACCTTTTATGACGAGTGGCTGCCCAGGTGCAGATGGCGAAGTAGCCTGTAATCGTCCATATTCTGATTCGCTCCCTGGCGATAATATCAGAAATTTTCCATTTTTGCCGGACCAGAATGATATTGCAAAGATAAAGAATGAATTAAAACTCTATGTATAATAAAGTAAATGAAAAAATTATAAGAAACATTATATCTATTGTTGGGAAGGAAAATGTTATCTTAGAAAAAGAAACCCTTGAAAACTATGCCCATGATGAAACACCACTTTATTATTCAATGCCTGAGGTTGTAGTAAAACCTGTAAATACAAAACAGATCTCAGAGTTAATGAAACTTGCAAATGGAGAACTGATACCGGTTACCCCGCGCGGTGGCGGCACAAGCCTATCTGCAGGTGCGGTTCCTGTTTATAACGGTATCGTCTTATCCCTTGAAAGGATGAATCATATTAAAGAGGTTGATGAAGAAAATTTGATGGCAATTGTAGAACCAGGCATCATAACCGGAATAATGGAAAAAGAACTTGCTCGGTATAATCTTTTCTTTCCTCCGGATCCAGTAAGCCTTGATTCCTGCACACTCGGTGGTAATATTGCTGAATGTGCTGGTGGACCAAGGGCAATGAAGTATGGTGTCACAAAAAATTATATAACCGGTCTGGAAATTGTCCTTGCCGATGGTGAAATAATCAGATTGGGTGGTAAATTATTGAAGAATGTGACTGGTTACGATATCATTGATATGTTTATCGGGTCTGAAGGAACCCTGGGCATTGTCACTGAGGCAATAATAAAAACATTGACCATACCTGAATTTGTCGTTGACCTTTACATACCATTTAAGACTGTATCAGAGGCGTCCAAATTCTCCATTGAAGTCTTAAGGAATGGACTTGCTCCCACTGCAATTGAACTTATGGAAGGCGATGTTGTAAGAATGGTTGGAAAATACCTCAAGAGAAAGGTTCCATACAGTGAAGCAAATGGGCATACAATCGTGGAAATAGATGGAAATGATAAAGAATATATAAGAAAAATATGGGAAAAGATTGGAGATATAGCATTAAAATTTAATGCCCTGGATGTTTTTGTAGCCGAGACCAATCAAGACCAGGAGCGGATATGGGAAATAAGAAAAAAGATAGGCGATTCTCTAAAATCACAGACAAAGATAATAGCAAGAGAAGACCTGGTCGTGCCCCGGGACAAAATACCTGAATTGATCTATCAATTAAAAGAATGCGTAAAAACTTTTGGTTGTAACCTCTATGCATTCGGGCATCTGGGCGATGGTAATATGCATACAGATGTTGGATGCACAGAGAATAATAAAATTGCTGAAGACACAGAGAAGATAAATAAAATGAGGCACGAGATGTATGAGATTACAATAAAACTTGGCGGAACAATAACTGCTGAGCACGGGGTTGGATTATCAAAAATCCCTTATCTCTCTCTTGCCCTTGATAAGAGAACGATTGAATTGATGATGAGAATAAAAAAAACATTTGACCCCAGGAATATCCTTAATCCCGGGAAAATATTTAACCAGCTACAATTTAACCATTTAACCAAACTATGATTCGTGCCTTTATTGAGACTTCTTTAATTGACTGGGATGGAAAGATAACCTCAGTAATTTTCTTTGACCGGTGCAATTTCCGGTGCCCTTTCTGCCAGAACTGGCAGTTGATAACGAACCCGGAAAAATATCCAGAATATAATATTGATGAAATCCTGAAAAAAATTTCACAAAAAAAGAACTGGATCGATGGCATCGTCCTCACCGGTGGTGAGCCCTTATTGTTCTTTGATGATATAATTGAAATAGCAAAAAAAATCAAAAAAAATAATCTCTTAATCAAACTTGATACCAATGGCTCATTTCCAGAGCAACTTTTATCGTTAATGAAATACAAACTTATTGATTATGTTGCTATGGATATCAAGGCGCCATTGGATAAAATATACTTTATCGCAACCGGTGTGAACCCGAAAACAAATTCGGATATTATTGAAAAGATCAGAAAAACAATAAAAATCCTCATAGAATCAGACTTTGATTATGAGTTCAGGACGACCTGTGTTCCGGGGTTGATTGATGAAGAAGCAATAAAAAAAATCGGAGAAGAAATAAAAGGGGCAAAAAAATGGGCTTTACAAAGATTCATCCCTTTCAATGCCTATAAAAAAGAATATCGTAATAAGACCTTTGATGATAAAAGACTAAATGAATTTTATAGAATCGCCTGTTCAATAATCCCTGATTCAAAACTTAGATAATAAAAAAAACATTTTAATTGAGACTTAAGTTTTATATACTGCATAATTGACAAACCTTTCCTTTTAGATATAATTTTTCTATGAAACTGGAGACAAAGGTAAAAATAAATAATTTCCTTATGAAAAATCTATTATACAGCATTTTTCATAGCGGGAATAATCCTTTTCTCCGTCCCATACTATTACCTGTTGTAGAAAAAGGGATCTGGCTCGCCTTAAAGAATGTGCCTGGTCCAGTAGGTCTGCCTGGTGTAATACAGGATAAATTTTATATGCTCAGGGCAATGGTCTATTCAGGAATGCGCTTTGGCACGACATCAAAATTCACTGATACAATAGTTAATAAGGCGATTTTAAGCAACTTAAGGGCAGAAAAAGAAAATGAATTCCGTGCGGTATTTGGATTTGACCCACCCGGTTTTATGACGATATCACCTGCTAAAAGATGCAATCTTAGATGTAAGGGTTGTTATGCAAACTCCGCCTCAGAAAAAGACCAGTTGCCGTATGACATCTTTTCAAGGGCAATAAAAGAGATGCACGACCTATGGGGCGCAAGGTTTGTTGTGATCTCGGGTGGTGAGCCAATGCTTTATAGGTGGGATAATAAGGGAATAATCGATATATTTGCAGAACACCCGGATTCATTATTTTTAATGTATACAAATGGCAGTTTGATAAACGAAGAGATTGCAGAAAAATTCGCTGAACTCGGGAATATAACACCAGCAATATCTGTAGAAGGAATGGAAAAAACGACTGAAAGCCGAAGGGGCAAGGGTTTTTTTGATAAAATTGTCAGGACATTAACCCTCTTGAAAAAACATCGCGTGACCTTTGGTATATCAATAACTGCAACCAGGGATAATGCTGAAGAGATCGTCTCTGATGAATTTATTGATTTTTATTTCAACAAACTTGGTGCTGCCTATGCCTGGGTATTCCATTATATGCCTATTGGCAGGGATATTGCACCGGAGCTGATTCCCACTCCAGAACAAAGGGTGATGCTCTGGGAAAAGAGCTGGAAGATTATCAGGGATAAAAAAATTATGTATGCTGATTTCTGGAATCATGGCCCGGTATCAGATGGTTGTATATCTGCGGGCAGGCCTGGTGGCTATTTTTATCTTGACTGGCAGGCAAATGTTTATCCCTGTGTATTCTTCCCTTATGCGGCTGCAAATCTAAAAGAAATTTATGAAAAAGGCGGAAATCTAAATGATTTGATAAATCTGCCACTCCATAAGAGGATCAGAGAATGGCAGTTCAAATACTGGAAAGAAGGAGATCTATTAAGACCCTGTCCAATCCGTGATCACTACCTAATGGCAAAGAAGTTTGTTGTTGAAACACGCGCTAAACCTGCGGATTCATCAGCAGAAGAAATTCTCAAAGACCCTGATTACGAAAAGAAAATGGCAGAATATGATTTTGAATTAGAAAGAAAAACCAGAGTAATCTGGGAAAAGGTGTATAGAAATGGAACCAGAAAAGCAGTTTGAACTAATAAAAATTAATACTGCAGAAATAATCTCTGCAGAAGAATTATTAAAAAAACTTAAAAGGCGCAAGCCCCTCAAGGTGAAACTTGGAATTGATCCAACAGCACCAGAGATTCATCTCGGGATAAGTGTTCAATTGAGAAAATTAAAACAATTCCAGGAATTGGGACACACTGTTGTGCTTGTTGTCGGTGATTTTACAGGGATGATCGGAGACCCGAGTGGGGTATCAAAGACAAGACCAAAATTGACACGCGAGCAGGTAAAAAAGAATATGGCAAGGTATAAAGAACAAATATTCAAAATCCTTGACCCGAAGAAGACCGAATTCACCTACAATTCAAAATGGCTCGGTGCATTAAGTATCTATGACTTTATTGAAATCTCTGCTAAATACACTGTGGCAAGAATTCTTGAAAGAGATGATTTTTCAATCCGTCTTAAAGAAGGGATACCTGTATATATGCACGAAATAATGTATCCATTGTTTCAGGCATATGATTCTGTTGCAATAAAAGCGGATATTGAATTGGGCGGAACTGACCAGAAATTCAACCTCCTTGTCGGAAGGGAACTAATGAAGGAATTCAATATGGAGCCCCAGGTGGTTATGACTATGCCCATTCTTGAAGGTATCGATGGTGTAAGAAAGATGAGCAAGAGTTATGGTAATTACATTGGTATTACAGAATCCCCAAAAGAGATGTTTGGTAAGGTAATGTCTATCCCTGATGAATTAATAATAAAATATTTTGAGCTGGCAACGGATGCATTTCCTCATAAGATAGAAGAATATAGAAAAGGATTAAAGGATGGTTCTATAAATCCCCGGGATGCAAAATTTGACCTTGCCAAGACCATAGTGCGGATGTACCATTCTGCCCAGGCGGCTGAAAATGCTGCAAATGAATTTGAAAAAGTTTTTAGTAAAAAAGAGTTGCCCAGAGAACTAAAAGAATTCAAACTCGGTAGTGAAGAAATAAATATTGTCGATTTGCTTGTAAAAACGAATCTTATGCCTTCACGGGCTGAAGCAAAACGAAAGATAAAAGAAGGGGCAATAGATATTGATGGAAATCCAATTAAGGATATAAATTATATTGTGAGATTAGGCAATCCGATAATTATTAAGGCAGGAAAGCACAAATTTTTAAAAGTCATTCCCTGAAAAATATATCAGGGTCTTTTAGTGGTCATTATTATCTTTCTGGTGAATAACATTAGTCGTTAAATCAAGGGCATCAGCAAGTCTTTCACAGATTTTTTCAAGGGAAGTATATAATTCATCTTCACCAATAGATTTATTATGTATACGATCAAGGATATCTTCAAGTTGAGTAAATGTATTAACAAGTTCGTTATAATCATAATGGAGCGTCTTTGTAAGTGAATGGCACAATTCGTTATATATTTCCTGGATACCATTAACAACATCACCCTTTCGGAATTTTATTTCACCGGTCTCTATCCCATCACTCAATTTCTTCAGATAGTTTGCGAGTCGATATAATGGACCGTAGATTCTATTTGATAACTTCAGTAATGTTATATAACTTATATAATACAATACTATTGCCACAGCGACAACGATCAAAACCCGCAATGTATAGTCCCTGCCAGGTGCAAAGATTTGATTTGCACCAAAGATTAAAATGAATAATAAGATAAAAATAATAGAAACACCTAAAACGAGTCCAAATGCATGGAAAACCATTCGGTATTGTAAACGGTTAACAATTAAATTTTTTCTCCTGTCCTTTTTCATATTCTATGATTATAATCAAATATCTACTTTTGTCAATACACAAATTCCAATAAAAATAATCCCCTGCTTTGCTACCCTTGATTTTTTAAAAAATCTGTATTTAATATCTATATGAATACAGGAAAAAAAATTTATATAACAAGAAAACTACCTCAACCCGCATTAGATTTATTAAAAAGTTATTTTATATTAGAGGTATATGACAAAGATAGACCCACAGAAAAAAAAGAGTTAAAAAAATCTTTATATGACAAAATTGGATTAATCCCATTGCTTACCGACAAAATTGATAAAGAAATTCTGGATAGTGCACCACAATTAAAAATCATTGCAAACTATGCAGCAGGTTTTAATAATATTGATGTAGAAGAAGCAACAAAAAGGGGGATAATGGTCACAAATACACCTGATGTCCTGACTGAGACAACTGCTGACCTGACCTTTGGGATGATAATTGGCATTGCCCGTCGGATCCCTGAAGCAGAAAGATTTTTAAGAAAAGGTAGATTTAAAGGCTGGGCACCGATGCTTTTCCTGGGTGCTGATGTGCATCATAAGACCTTAGGAATTATTGGGATGGGTAGAATTGGTAAGGCTGTTGCAAGGCGCGCTATGGGATTTGGGATGAGGATTATTTACTACGACAAAATCCGCCTCTCCCCTGTTGAAGAAAAAAATTTTTCTTTAAACTATAAATCAATGCATTACATTCTTAAAAATGCAGATTTCATTACAATCCATACGCCACTAACCAAAGAAACATTCCATCTATTCTCTGACGAAGAATTCACTTTAATGAAAAAAAATGCATTTATAATTAATACCTCGCGTGGACCAGTTATAGATGAGAAAGCATTGATAAGGGCATTGAAAAACAAAAAGATTGCAGGCTGTGCGCTTGATGTCTTCGAAAATGAACCTGCAGTTTCAAAAGAATTATTAAAAATGGAAAATGTCCTTCTTCTTCCCCATATCGGCTCTGCAACATTTGAAACAAGGACAAATATGGCACTGATGTGTGCCGAAAATCTGATAACCGCCCTCATAAAAAACAGAATACCACCCAATCTCGTAAACCCTGAAGTTATAAAGAGCAAAAAGTGAAGATAATTATTGCTCCAGGGAGTTTCAAGGGTTCAATCATCTCAAAAGATGTATCAAGTATCATCGCCAGGGGAATAAAAAAGATTAAAAAGAATGTCGAAATATATGAATTACCGATTGCAGATGGTGGACTCGGCACACTAAATATAATCACAGAATATTTCAAAGGTAACTATGTTTCCTGTAATGTTACTGGTCCACACGGTAAAAAAATCCGGGCACGCTATGGCATCATACAGGAAAAAAAAATCGGAATAATTGAACTCGCACAGGCATCAGGACTCCATTTGATTCCGGAATGTTTAAGAAATCCATTAGAAACAACAACCACTGGCGTGGGCGAACTGATTAAAGACAGCATAAAAAAGGGATGTAAAAAGATTATTATCGGTGTAGGAGACAGTGCCACAATAGACTGTGGCATTGGTGCATTGTCAGCCCTTGGTGTGAAATTTCTGGATAAAAATTCAAAACAAATTGAAATAAATTGTGCCGGACTTTTAAATTTATATAAAATAGAAAGTACCAATGTAGAATCATTAAAATCCATTGAATTTATTATCCTCGTGGATGTTTCCAATCCACTCACTGGCAAAAACGGTGCGATTGTATATGCACCACAAAAAGGTGCAACAAAAAAAGAACTCCCAATAATCCATCGGTGTTTAAAAAATTTTAAAAAAGTAATTCTGGAAGAATATGGAATAGACCTTGATAAAATAAGAGGCAGTGGTGCAGCAGGTGGCATCGCCGGTGGAATGTATGCAATACTTAAAGCAAAACTCATCTCTGGTTTTGATTTTTTTAGAAAAATAACACAACTTGAAACCCATATCAAGAATGCAGATTTAATAATCACCGGTGAAGGAATGATTGATAAGACCACATTCTATGGTAAGACAACCGGTGAAATCATCAATATCTGTAAAAAGGTTCAGAAACCCGTAATAATTGTTTGCGGTGATTTTATTAAAGACCTAAAATTAGAAAGATACGGAATATTAAAAGTCTATGCCTTAACAGAAATTGCAAAGAACCGGGATACAGCGATACGCAATGCAAAAAAACTTTTGTATAAAATCGGAATTGAAATTGGAAAGAGAATTTGAAAATCACAAATACCGAACCCACTTCTTCAACCAAATTCTATAATCTGAATAATCATTTGGAGTAAAGACTTTAGTCTCAAAGGCAGGAAATTCTTCCCGATAAGAAAGACGGGATCAGAGTGACAGAGGAATAGTTTGTCGGAGCAATACTGCGTTTTCTGCGTTTCCTGCAAGTCCTGACTTTTTTGTTGAGGCGGTCCTGCTGATATATTTATAGTGGTCAAGCTGGTTAGACACATTAATAGAGTTAAATGATTGGTGAAATATACGGCTTGGGATTTAGAATTTTATAGAATAGAAAGTGGAGGAACTCAGTATTTAATACTTGAAAATTTTCAAATTATAATTATAATTAAAATAGAAAGGAGGTAATAATGAAAAGTGCTTTGATGTGTATGGTTTTGTTATGTTTATACCCAACTGCATACACAGGTGCAGTCGCAAGTGGTTATTATCAGCCACAACCTGTAGAAGAACCCACTATGATTGGTATAGAAAATGGCTATTCATTTGACACAAGGATTGGTGAACCCGCTCTTCCTGCTCAACTAAAAATTACAATTTCAGATAAAGATTATTGCTATTACTTAGTTCAACTCAACGGACCAATCTTAAAAGAGTGGAAAGATGAACTCCAGTCAAAAGGATTGATAATCTATGCATACTGGCCCAATTATGCATATCTGGTAAAGATGGATGAAGAACAGCTCTTAACCACAAAATCCTTGCCATTTGTGCGCTGGGTTGGAATCTTCCAGCCTGCATACAAAATCAATAAAGAATTACTCAATGCCCGGGGCACGGGAATAATAAGCATACAGTTATTCCCTGATGCTGACCTATTAAAGGTTCTAAAAAAGATAGAAAATACCGGCGCAAAGGTCATTGATTATACTGTTACAGAGACCGGGAAACTCGTCCGTGCGGAATATGAACTTTCAAAAGTTTACCAGATTGCAAGGATTCCTGAGGTTCTATCATTAGTTCCCTGGTATCCTGATGTAATTTTTAATGAACATTCACAATGGGTATGCCAGACTGGCTGGCGTTCCGCTGTCCCCCCAGATACTATTGGCAGACGTGTATGGCATAAAGGATTGCGGGGCCAGAATATGATACTTGGATTTTCAGACACCGGAATAACAACGACCCATATTGCGTTCAGCCATACAGGAATTCCCATATCAGATTCCGGACATTTCGTATCACACAGAAAGATTGTTGCCTATCTACTCTTAACCAATGCGGCATTCGGCGATGTTGGTTCAACTTATCATGGAAGTCATGTGGGCGGAACGATTGCTGGTGATGATTCAATTAATGGTGGCACAAATTTAAATGACGGTGTTGCATATAAGGCAAGGCTTTTCTTTGTTGATATTGCGAATGCCTCTGGTAGCCTTGTAACTCCCACAGATTTAACACCACTTTACAATATGTTTTATAACGACCCGATAATTCCAATGCGCCAGCATTCAGCATCCTGGGGCAGGACCGGAACTGGTTATATTGACCGTGATGCCTTTTCTGATGCCTATCACTGGGCACACAAAGATTTTCTGGATATCTTTGCAGCAGGCAATAGCGGCCCAACCTATCGGACAATTCAACATGCAGGATATGCAAAGAATACAGTCGCGGTTGGTGCACTTATGAATGGAACATCTTCAAACCAGATTGCATCTTTCTCTTCAAGGGGTCCAACCCTTGATTTAAGGGTAAAACCGACTGTCTGCACACCAGGCAATGCTATTATGTCTGTTGACGGAGGAACGACAAACGGCTATAAAAGTCTGAGTGGAACGAGTATGGCTACACCTGCGTGTAACGCATCAGCAGGATTGATAAGACAATACCTTAAACAGGGCTGGTATCCTTCTGGCTCACCCAATCCCAATGATACAATTGGTTATATCAGTGCAGCTTTGATAAGGGCGATGTTAATTGTCTCTGCTGACCCGAATGTTGGTAGTTTTATTGTTCCTGATTCAAATATAGGTTTTGGCAGGGTTGACCTTGATAGTGTTCTATATTTTGCTGGTGATGTGCGCAGACTCGCAATATGGGATGATACATCAGGGCTGATAACCGGCGGGTATAAGGACTATTTTATCAATGTGTTCGACTCTACACTTGCATTGAGGTGTGCACTGGTCTGGACTGACACAGCGGCAGCAGTGGGTTCAAATCCCAATATAGTAAATAACCTGAACCTCCAGATGACTAATCCTTATGGAACATATTACCGCGGAAATCAGATGTCCAATGGAGAGTCTGTGACAAATCCTGCTAATTATGATACGCGTAATGTTGAAGAGGTGTGCAGGATAAATGCTCCAAGAAAAGGAATCTGGACAATAAGGGTTAGTGCCCAGAATGTTCCATACCCAAAACAACCTTTTGCCCTGGTTGTGACCGGTGGTATGAATATTGAGGTTGGAATTGAGGAAAGAGAAATAGACCAAAAATCAGGGTTGATAACCAAAATTGTAAGTATAGTTCCCAATCCGACTTCCCAGCAGGTGTCAATAAAATTCAATCTGGCACAGAAATCAGTTGTTAATCTTAAAATATTTGATACATCAGGTAGATTGGTTAAAGAAATCTTAAAAGAACAAAAAGAACCAGGTTCTTATAAGGTTGGATGGAACATAGATAATAACATTCCTTCTGGTGTCTATTTTATCCTCTTAGAGACCGATGACATAAAACAAACCAGGAGATTGGTGATAGTCCGTTAGTATAAGAAATACCGCGTGGGTGGAGATTCCACCTACGCGGTTAAAAGTTCAATATCTATTTTATCGGTTATCTTAACCCAGGCATAATTTTGGGGGAATGGTCCGGGGTTTAAAATAATTGTTTTTCCAATTTTATCAATACTCCGTGCCTCATGTATATGACCACAAAGGCATAGGGCAGGTTGATTCTTTTCAATGAATTCACGGATATGCTTGCTACCAACATGCATACCCATCAGGGTTCTATCAACCTTTGTATTAATTGGTGGTGTATGGCTAACAAGTATCTCCTTACCATTTTGCTTTTTGTAATTACTAAGAATCCTTTCGATTTCTTCATCTGAATATTCCTGGGGTGTCTTAAATGGAGTAAATCCACTTCCACCAATACCGAAAAATATCAGCCCTTTGAATTCCTTAATCTCACCATGGAGATTAATATTCTCATTTTTTAAAAAATCAAGGACTTCATACTGGTCACAATTACCAGGGACTGCAAGGATATTTGAATTAAATTCTCTTATTGTATTTAACACACTCATTGCCTCTTTCTTACCGCCAAAATTCGTAATATCACCAGATATAACAATCAAATCCGCACTACTTAGAATATCAACAATTTTTTTCTCATAGTTTATCCTACCATGAATATCAGAAATTGCAAGGATATTCATTTGATAGAAAATCGGTGAAGGTTTATAATATCTTTCATAATCGTAGCACCGATTGCTACGAGTCCAGAGGCACCTCCGATCAAGGTAAGTTCACCCATCAATCTTGTATGGAATGTAATACCTTTGTTTGAACCATATACATAAGATAACGGGTCATCTTTATCAAGAAATTCCGGTCCAATAGATATTTTGGGGTCTCCTTCCTCAATTGATAATTTACCTATTAACCTCACCATCTTTCCCCTTTTTACCTTTGCACGGACTGTTTTTTCATCCAGACTCATTATCCCCTGGCAGGGTATAGACCTCAAATCCGCACACTTACCGGTTAATAAAAGTCCCAGGATTATTGTTTTATAACAGGTGTCTATCCCTTCAAGGTCAAATCTATAATCTGGTTCTGCAATTCCAAGTCTTATTGCCTCCCGGATTGCCTCCATCTTACTCTTTTTTTCAAACATAATCTTATCAAGAACAAAATTACTCGTGCCATTTAGAATTCCACGCACATAATATACACCTGCATTGATCAACTCATTATTAATAACCCCTGAAGTTGGCAGGGCACCTGCGGTCGTTGCGCTGATACCGATATAAACATCTTTTTTCTTTGATAGTTCAATGAGTTCATCTCCCTTAAAAACCAATGGTGCCTTGTTTGTGCATATGATATTAATTCCATTTTTAATTGCTTCATACAGATAAGGATAACTTATCCCTGCATCAGTCCGTGAACCAGGTAATCCATCTACTATAATATCGAGACTCTGGTTTTTAATCAAAGGCAAAAATTTTCTCAAGGGATTTTTTACGGTTTTGTTAATTGTTTTAACCTTCTCTTTCTTATCAATAAGACCCTGTAAATCTAAATCTCCACTTAAAAAACTCTTTGAATCTGCAACTGCAATAAATCTTAAATCAAAACCGAATCTATCAATGATTTTATTCTTATTTTCAAGGTAATGTTTAACAAACGCCCTTATAACTTTTCCAAAACCCAATAATCCTACTTTATATTGTTTGCTTCTGGGTCGCATGTAATTTGATTATATATAAAATATAGCCTGAGTCAACACTTGAACAATATACCAAGATATATATAATTAACCCGATGCCAGAATTAAAAATCATTGCTGATGAGAAAATTCCCTTTCTCAGTGAATTCTTCTCTACATTAGGCATACTCGATACCTTACCTGCATCAGAAATAAATCAAAATAATATCAAAAATTATGATGTTCTTTTAGTCCGCACCGTAACAAAGGTCAATGATAAATTATTAGAAGGGACAAAGATAAAAATCATAGGTTCAATGACAAGTGGTATTGACCATATCGATCGAAATTATCTGAGAAGAAATAAGATAAAATTATTATATGCGCCTGGTTCCAATGCACGTTCAGTTGCCGAGTATGTTATTGCCTCTTTGCTTGTCTTTGCAAAAATAAAAAAAATTTCTCTCAAAGGAAAGACGATCGGCATAATCGGCGCAGGAAATGTTGGAACAAAAGTTGCGCAGATGTGTGAGGCAATCGGTATGCGCGTATTATTGAATGACCCACCAAAATACAATCGGACCAAAAACAAAAAATATCTATCATTTAAAAGATTTTCAGATGCAGATATAATTACACTCCATATTCCTTTGACTTTTAGAGGAAAATATAAAACATTCCATCTTATAGATGAAAAATTTTTAAATAATATTAAACAGGGAACGATTTTGATCAATACATCAAGGGGCGCAGTGATTGATGAAGAAATGCTCATTAAATTCCGCAAAAAACTCGGTGGGCTTATTATTGATGTATGGGAAAATGAGCCCGATATCAATATTGACTTGCTAAAAATTGCTGATATCGGAACCCCTCATATTGCTGGGTATTCACTGGATGGAAAATTCAATGCAAGTTACATCGTCTATAAAAAATTGTGTAAATTTTTAGAAATAAAGCCGAATATCAAAAAGAATGATATCTTTCCTGAGATAAACGAGGAGAAAGATGTATTAATTACACAAAATGATATTTTTAAAACTCTTTATAGAACGATACTACAAATCTACAATCCACTTAATGACCATAAAAATCTTTGCAGGGTGATTGGAGTTGAACCTCGGGCAAGAAGAAAATATTTTGAAGACCTCAGGCGGAATTATCCAGTTAGAAGGGAATTTCCAAATTATGTGATAAGAATGTCCGACCGTCTATCCAGTTTACAAAAATTAGTAGAAATTTTTAGGTCACTCGGGTTTAAAATCAAAGTGTAAAACAAGCACTGACCGATATAATACCGGCCACTACTTAAACTTTTGATTATATAAACAAAATAACCCATAAAATAAAAAAGCGGGAGACGGGATTTGAACCCGCGACCCTCACCTTGGCAAGGTGATGCTCCACCACTGAGCTACTCCCGCAGAATAAAAAGGACCAAATCCAAAATATTCAACAACCAAAAAAATTATATATAAAAAAATGGAAAAGTCAATAATCAGATAATTTTTAATCGATAAGTATAATATATTCTCAGATGGCTACACCTGATGGTCTTTAAATTATTTAAAGACCAGCTCTTGCTTTTCTATATCAACCTCTATTGTGCTGTTCTTTTTGAATTCACCTGCGATTATCTTCTTGGATAAAGGATTCTCAATCAACCTCTGTATCGCCCGGCGCAATGGTCTTGCACCATAGACCGGGTCAAAACCTTCATGGGCAAGATAATCCTTCACTTTTTCACTAAACTCAATCCTGTATCCAAATTCAGCAACATTTCGTGCCACTTTTTTCAATTCCCGCTCAACAATCCCCTTTATCTCCTCAAAACCAAGTGGCTTAAATACAATCACCTCATCAATACGGTTTAAAAATTCAGGTTTTACACTCTTTTCAAGAACCCTGTAGACTTCCTTTTTTGTCTGTTCATAATCAAATTTACCTTTCTTCAAATTTTCTGTTATTATTTCACTCCCCAGGTTTGAGGTCATAATGATTATTGTATTTTTGAAATCTACGGTCCTGCCCTGGCCATCGGTCAATCTACCATCATCAAGCAATTGAAGCAAAATATTGAATACATCAGGATGTGCCTTTTCAAATTCATCAAATAGTATCACGCGGTATGGTCTACGCCTCACTGCCTCGGTCAATTGTCCCCCCTCTTCATAACCAACATATCCAGGCGGCGCACCGATTAATCTTGATACTGTATGCTTTTCCTGGTATTCGGTCATATCAATCCTGACCATTGCATCCTCAGTATCAAACAAAAATTCAGCAAGGGATTTTGCGAGTTCGGTCTTACCAACACCAGTAGGACCTAAAAATATAAATGAACCAATCGGTCGCTTCGGGTCTTTTAATCCTGCCCTTGAACGTCTTATTGCATCACTCACTGCAACGACCGCATCCTCCTGGTCAACGAGCCGTTCATGGATTCTTTCTTCCATCTTTAGCAATTTGCTCATCTCAGATTCAAGCATCCTTGATACCGGTATACCGGTCCAGTTCGAAATGATTTCTGCTATATCATCTTCAGTGACGCGGTCATCAATGCCGCGCTGTTTCATCCATTCGGTCTTTTTACGACGATACTCTTTCTGTAATGCCTCAGTCTCATCCCTTAACTTTGCTGCAAGTTCATAATTACGCATCTCCACTGCCCTTTTCCCTTCTTCAGTAAGTTGTTCAAGCCTTTTCTCCATTTCTTTTAATTCATCAGGCATTGAATATATCTCTATCCGTGCCCGGGCACAGGCTTCATCAATCAAATCAATCGCCTTGTCAGGAAGATGACGCTCAGTTAAATAGCGATGGGATAGTTTCACTGCTGCATCAATTGCAGAATCGTCAATTATCACACCATGGTGCGATTCATATCGATTTTTCAATCCCTGCAATATCTTAATTGTATCCTCAACCGAAGGTTCACCAACATAAACCGGGGCAAACCTCCTTTCCAGTGCTGCATCTTTTTCAATATGTTTGCGATATTCATTCAAGGTAGTAGCACCGATACACTGCAATTCACCACGGGCAAGAGCAGGTTTGAGCATATTGGAGGCATCAATTGCACCTTCAGCAGCACCCGCACCAACTATCGTATGTAATTCATCAATGAAAAGGATTATCTCACCCTTGCCTTTTCTGATCTCATCCATCACCGCCTTTAATCGCTCTTCAAATTCACCACGGTATTTTGAACCAGCAACGAGTGAACCCATATCAAGCGCCAGTATCCTTTTATCCTTCAGTATCTCCGGGACATTCTTCTCAACAATCTTCTGTGCCAATCCTTCCACGATCGCAGTCTTACCAACCCCTGCCTCACCAATCAGAACCGGATTATTCTTTGTTCTGCGTGAAAGAATCTGGACCACCCTTTTTATCTCCTGTTCCCTCCCAATCACCGGGTCAAGTTTTCCCTGTTTTGCCAGTGCGGTTATATCCCTTGCATACCTTTCAAGTGCCATATACTTACTCTCTGCATCCTGATCAGTCACCCTCTGTGCACCCCTTATCATCTGCAATGCCTGATAAATCTTTTCTTTGTTTATACCGAATTCCCTGAGAATCTTTACGGTTTCACCCTCTAACTCTTCAGCGATTGCGAGAAATAGATGCTCTGTTCCAACATACTCATCCTTCATTCTCTGTGCCTCTGTCTGGGCCACGGAAAACAACTTCTTAGTCCTCGGCGTAATATAAATCTGGGAGGTTGCTCCACCATAGACTTTAGGTCTCAATTCCAGTGAAGATTCAAGTCGGCGCCTGACCACATCAGGCATTATGTCAATTTTTTTAAGGATCTTCGGCACAAGCCCATCTTCCTGTCGTAAAAGGGCAAGAAAAATATGCTCAACATCCAATTCCTGATGATTATATTCATCAAGGATCTCCTGTGCCAGTGCTATGGAATCTTGTGCCTTTTGTGTAAATCTATCAAATCTCATACAAAATTTAGACAGGAAATTCTAAAAATTGTTTAGGCTAATTAAAGCAAAATCAAAATGCAGGCAAGACCCCAAAGGATAAAATTTATTATGATCGGTATATCGTTTATGAGGACACGGCTTGGCATATCAGCACCGGATTTTTTTTCTATTATATAAAGATATCTAAACATACCATAAATAACAAACGGCACTGTAAAAATCAAATTCTTGGTGTGGAATTTACTTACTGTGTCTGGAGATAATGTATATATACAATAAGAAACAATACAGGCAGAAATCGTTATGGTAATCATATGATTGAGCATATCTATTGAGTAATGGTATAGAACCTTGCGGTGTTTTTCAGCCTCATCACCGAGTATGAGCATCTCGCTCTTTCTCTTTGCTAAAATTATAAAAAGCGCAAGCAAAAATGTGCAGAGAATTAACCAGGAAGATATCTCAACATTGATTATCAATGCACCTGCAATAGACCTCAAAACATAACCTATTGCAACCACAATAACATCAAGAATTACAAGATATTTAAACAATACAGAATATAATAGGCTCAATATTATATATATTAGGGCAGAAATAAAGAATTTCTCATTGATTATAAAAGAAAGATAAAGGGTGAAAATACTCAGGACCACAGCAATTATGATGGCATTCAATATCTTTACTTTGCCTGAAGCGATTGGTCTATTCTTCTTTGTGGGAATGAACTGGTCAAACCTGTAATCTACTACATCATTAATTATATAACCAGCACTGCTCAGCAACGAGAAAATTATAAATCCTAAAATTGAGAGACCAACTTTTTCTACATTATGGAATTCCCGGCTAAATATGAGCCCTGCGAATAAAAATACATTCTTTACCCACTGTTCTGGTCTTAATAATTTTATGTAGTCTCTTTTCAAAACTCGGTTGCACTCGTAAATGTAAAATCCCTTATCTTTATAGCCGGCACGACCATACCGTGTGGATTCCTTCCCCCATAACCAGGTTCCTCAGCAATCATCTCTGTTTTACTACCGATTGCCTCAACACGATTCAGCGCCTCAAATATATTTTCGGTAAAACGCAGATTCTTTATACCTTTTGTAATAATCCCGTCTTCAATCAGAAATGTTCCATCCCTTGTCATACCAGTGAATACAAGTTTGTATGGATCAATAACATTCGTATAATGGAGCCTTGTTATTAGAACACCCCTTTTGGTATTCTTTATCATTTCGTCAATTTTACCATCGCCGCCTTTCATAACGATATGTACTGGTATTGGTCCGAAAGGATTCGGATACATAAGTGCATGGCCTGTTGATTTTTTCTTTGCCATTGCTGCAGTTAATGAGTCATAGACAACATTTTTTGCAACTCCATTTTCAATCAAAACAATCTTCTTTTTTGGCACACCTTCAAAATCAAATGGTGTAACAAATCCTTTCTTATAAAACGGGTCATCAATGATTGTGATCCTTTCGTCAACTACTTTTTTCCCGAGTTTATCTGAAAGAAATGAACGCCCCTCTTCATAAGTCTTGCCATTGAATGAATAATAACCAAGATAACCAATTATATCACTTACTGCAAGTGGTTCAAAGATTGTGGTATATTGTCCTGGGGGAATTTCTACCGGGTCCTTTGATTTCAATGCCTTTTCTGCAGCAATCTTCGCCATTCTCGTGAAGTTTAATTCTTTTATACTCTTTGCACCTGCCTGGACATAACCAGTGGAATTATCCGTTGCCATAACTATATTACAGAAAATATCACTGGTCTTTCTATAAGCGAATGTCCCATTAGAATTCCCTATTGCAATTGTAGAAAAACCATTGGAAACAGAACCATAACAGGTTAATTTATTCTTTTTGGCAACCTCAATTATCTCCTTTACCGCATCCGCCCTCTCACCTGGTGACATTCGTGCTGTTCTTGGCTCAAAAGAGGCAACCTTTTTATATATGTTTGGTTTGACCGCTGGAAGTGATTCAAAATATGGATTATCAATCTGTAAGCGGGCAATGGTCTCAGCCCAATGCAAGGTTTCTTTCAACTTATCAGGCGCAGTTGAATTCGTATAAGAAGAACCGATCTTTTTTCCAAAGGCGACCCTGATATGGACACCGGTATTTGATTCCTGGACATTCTGGTGAATATAATTATTTGCATACCTTGTCAGTGCTGAATCAAAATCAAATATTACAACCTCAATCTGATCTGCCTTTGAATTCTTTAAAATAAAATTAATAATCTTTTTGGCGTTATCTTTCGTAATCATATCACTCCTTTTTTAATTGATTTTACTTAAAATTTAACCAAAGTCAACAAGTAAAAGACTGTCCCCTTTAATTTTTCTAATAACAAGAAAATCCCCCTTTGTTAATACGGGATAAAGGGGGGGTCGTAATAATTTTATAAAAAATTTATGCCTTAATTCCTGATTATTCTAAGTATACAAATTTTAAAAACTCCCTTTCAATGCCCTTCTCAATCTTGATAAAATAAACCCCACTTGTTAATCCCTTTGCATTATAATTGAAATAACCCCTACCTTTCAGTTGCCCATTATATATTCTATCTATGAATCTTCCGGCGCCGTCATAAAGGTCAAATGTTACAGTCTGTAATTCTTCTAAGGTGTAGTATAGATTTATCCTTCCCAGCGCAGGATTAGGAATTATCGAAATTGATTGTCCGGAGTGTTTTAAATACTCTATCTCTTTAACACCCACAAATCTATCCCACCAGGACTGGGCACTGTCTGAATTTACCTTTGCATTTATTGTATCATTCCCGCCCACAATGGCATAGGCAACCCGATAATATCCACCAGGTGGAATATTAAATGGGCCTGTGGAAGCAATTATTGACCAATTTGTAGTGGTCGAACTACTGGGCACTTTCTTTTTACCCGTGAGAAAACTATCTTTTACAACTTCAGACATCATATTAGATGGTGTCACATACAGGGAATGCCTTATTGCAGAAAGATTCCTTGCCAGTTTTGGTTCAAGGATCCTTATTCCCGCAGTCGGCTTTTGTGAATCTGTTGATTGTAGCATATAGATAAATCTTCTGATACTATCTGAACGGACAATGTTGTTCACACTGTTATAGACATCAAAATCAAACATCATACCTGAATAGAAATTATTTATCGGGCTTGCCCCATAATTATAGTAATAGAAACAAACAATAACCCAGTCATCATAGCCAGGATGAGACAAAGAGAGACTCCATTGTTTCACAACCAATCCCTTTGGTGCTGGATGTCCTGAATCACTGTATATTGCCTCGTATTCTTCCTCTGCCCTTAATGGTGGAATCAAGGGTTTTAAGGTATCAAGAATTTTGAAGTCCTGATTGATTGTAGAAGAACCTGGTGGACCATAAAATCTATCAACAATATAAGAAGGGTCAGTTCCACAGACCATACTGGCATAATATAGACACCCACAAGATGCGAGTTTTGAATACTTGAATCCCGAACCTTCGCCATAAGGATAGGTAGTTCCAAAACTACCATTGGTTGTTACTGTAAATGCACAGACACCTGTATCATGGTCAGCCCATATCCGTCTTGGTTCAGGTTGAGTGCCCACTATTGTCTTAAAGTATGGTGTCCAGTTACCCTGATTTGATGTCGCATTAATCAAAAATTCAACCTCAGTTCCCTGTGGTGTATTGGGTGAGACTGAAATAATAAATGAATCACCTCCTGCACTGTCATTAATCGCAATGTTATTGTAAAAAGACAAAGAGTCAATCAATGTAATAAATGGATTTGATGTGCGCAATGTTCCATTAACATTTGTTGCATTCACATTCCCTTGATTTTTCAGCATAACCCGCAACCTCACGGTCTCACCAGGGTCAAGTTTACCATTATTATTGCCTGATTGGTCAAAGATTCTATGTGATTGATACGAAATACACGGTTGTGAAGAACTACCTGATACTGAACAGGTTCCTTCATAGGGTTTGCAATCTGGAGCAGTGACTGTAATACTCATTGTTCCACCTGTAGTGGGATAGACAAACAAATCAATCCAGCCTGATGAATTTGTCCTGCCGTTTGAATAGACTTCAGAACCTTTCATTACACAGACAAGGGCATTTTTCAAAGGCTGTCCTGAGACCATAACCAGAACCCTGAACATCTGTGGTCCAGCTGTGATTGAACTGGAATGCGTGACTGTTAAGGTTCTTGGTTTCTGTGTATAAATACTCGTATTCGGGTCACCAAACAGGGTGAGTTCATATACACACCATCTGGTCGGTGCCTGACTCATTGCCAGATTACGCAGGTTGTTCTTTGCAGTCGCAAGAGCAATGCCGATTTCATTGATATTATTGATAAAATTTTTGAATAGTTCCAGGTCAAGCATCTCTGAAGGACCTAATGCTGGTGGATAACCCAAGCCATACCGGGAATTCAAAATTGTTGCAATACACCCACCATTCGGATAATTCACCAGACTCTCGGCAATACAATCCTTTCCATCAAAACTTCCACAATCACAATTTATCCCATTCATCACATTATATTTTTTGCCGTTGGTGAGATAGGGAATTTCGTACATACCTAAAACACTCATACTCGTTGGAGTTCCATGGTCAGCCACATGGCAAAACTGATAGCCAATATTCAGGGACTCACACACTGCACCGTCTTCCGGGCTTTCAAGTTTAGACCTTCTCCAGGTAGAAGGATAATAACTGTAAATTATATTGTTTATCACACGTCCGTGATATGGATTGAAAAGCATACCTGAAGGCAAAAGTAGTGTTCTGACATAATTTGTATCAGGATGTTTTTCAAAGATTGTATCTTTTTTAATAAAAGTATTGATATTTGTCGCATTATCAACCGGTGCCCTTCCTACATAAAGGTCAAAAAACAGGTCAACTGTATCACCCATCTCGCCGAAATAATTGTTATTATTTCCATCCCAGGACCACTGTAAATCTGCGTAATACATATCAGTAGGAATGCTACCGGTGATTGTGCTCTCTTCAATCACAAGCCGGGTCTTTCTATCCGGCACAATAAAATCATCACCGCCGAGTAATACATATTTTAACCCTTTATTCTGCCAGTAGTCCTTGATACAATTTCTTATCTTTTCCTGGTTATCCCTGCCTGAATACTGGGCATAGATAGAGTCTGTTCCGATAACTTTTGTCTTTAATCCCTTTTTCGTCTTCCAGTTAACAAGCGGGGTCCAGTTTGATTTAAGTGAAGGCGAGGTAATAATCAAATAGTCAACCTCATCACCCCTCAGGGTCTGGGTCTGTGGTATAAACTCATCAACCATTTCAGGATTTGTGACGAATCCTTTAACAATAGGAGTGAATAACTCAATCTGGCTTTTTGTAAGCCTTATTTTCTCATAGACTCCCTCAGTATAATGAATATTTATCTTTAGTTTTTTGTAAAATATCAATTTCCTTTCGGCACCAATATACTGGACCGGATAGATATTGACGCCAGCAATCCTGAAACCTCCAAGCCAGCCTCCGGGGACATTCTCAACTACTATCTCTGGATAAGGTGTGGTAGAAGAATATATCATCGGGTCTGGTTGAATAAAATCAGATTTCTTTTCTATAGAAAAAGGCTGTATTGCCTGGCATGGGTATGGTAGGAATAAACCCTGTAACTCCTCTTTTTCCAGAGAAATGATTTCAATATTCTTAACTTCTGCATCAACAGGAATGACAAAATAATAACAAAGAACTGGAAGTAATGGTGCACCCTTTTCCATTGTGTGTGGCTTACCAGGATACATAATAAAATCATAACCATCGATACGGTTTATAACCAGGTCTTCTTTATTAAAATTCAATTCACTGGTTATAACCCCAGAGAATAAAAATAGCGGCATTGTTAAATAAAATAAAAAAGATTTAAGTCTCATAATGCCTCCTTTTTTAATTTTTTAATTTAACATTATAATCAAAATATTTCAAATGTCAAGAGAAATTCACCCTGAGTTTTCTTCATTATTAGTCTACAAAATTTGAATAAAAATACTGGAGTTAAGTTATAATTAATAGGGATTTATCAGATTAATTTTTTCTTTAGTATCTGTGCAATCCTTTCAGCTGCCTTTCCATCCCAGTATTTTGGTCTTGTATACCTTTCTTTATCCCAGCCTTTTTCAATAATCTTCTTTGCCTCCGTGAAAATTACTTTAGGGTCAGTGCCCACAAGGAGGTTTGTGCCCTGTGTGATCGTAATTGGCCTCTCTGTATTATGACGCAGGGTAAGGCAGGGAACACCAAGGATAGTCGTCTCCTCCTGTATCCCGCCTGAATCAGTGAGCACAATCGTCGCCTTATCCATCAAAGACAAAAACTCAAGATAACCAAGTGGCTCAATAAACATAATCCCTTTTTTAAATTCATCATCATAAACCAGAAACTCCATATCATCATCAATTAGATTATAGGTCCGGGGATGGACCGGAAAGATAATCGGAATAATCCGAGAGATATTGCTCACCGCATCAAGGATTCCCTGGAATACCATTTTATCATCAACATTTGAAGGACGGTGGAGCGTCAATATGCCGAAACGCAACCTATCCAGACCGAGTTTTTCCCGTACTTTTAATTTCTGTGCCACAGAAAGATGTTTCACAAGTGTATCAATCATTGTATTACCCACAAAAAATATCTTATGCTCTGGAATACCCTCGTGCAAAAGATTATTATTCGCATCCTTACAGGTTGTGAACAAAAAATCAGAAATCTGGTCTGTGAGTAGCCGGTTAATCTCCTCAGGCATTGTGCGGTCAAAACTTCTCAAGCCCGCCTCAATATGCGCAACCGGGATGCATAATTTTGCTGCAGTCAGGGCACCGGCAAGTGTGGTATTTACATCACCAACAACAATGACCAGGTCAGGCTTTTCTTTTATACAGACCTTCTCAAACTCAATCATCACTTTGGCAGTCTGCTCACTATGTGAGCCTGAACCCACACCCAAATAAACCTTTGGCTTGGGGAGATTGAGTTCATCAAAGAATACCTTTGACATCTCCTTATCATAGTGCTGACCACTGTGGACAATAAGTGTCTTGAAACTTTCTATTTTCTTAAGTTCCTCATAAACCGGTGCCGCCTTCATAAAATTTGGCCGCGCACCAACAAGGATAATTATCTTCTTCTTCAATCTCATCTCTTTATTTTACAAAAATTTCTGACAAAGTCAATTTAAATTCCACTTCTCCCCTTTTCAACCCTCAGAAATCTTTTTTTAATCTCCGGGTTGTCCGTTCTACAAGTTTCTCACAGGACCTCAAAACCAATTTTGTCTCCTCAGGATACTTTATCCAGTAAATTGTGCTCCGCCACTTCTTGTCATAACGGATAATATTTGCCAGACGCAACTTTGAAAGATGATGACATACCGCAGGCTTTGACCGACCAACCAATTTTACAATCTCATCAAAGGTCAATGGCCCTTTTTCCAATAATAAGCGCACTATCCCATAGGCGATAGGATAACTCAACACCCGGCATACCTGCGACCCTCTAAATCTCTTCTCCACAATATTCATACTCTATTTTATCAAATTTTCCGATAAAGTCAATGTAGTAATCCATTCCATAATTCCACAATTGTGGAATTGAGAAATTGTGGAATAGCCTTCCCCCCACTTACGAACTGGGGGTGGAAGTTGTTAAGGGAAAGGGCGCCGAGGCTTTTCCTCCCACAATCTGCGGCCTCCAGGTCAAATCATAATGATGCAAACCTGCAATCAAATCCGAACCTTCCTTAAGTATCGTAGCTCTTTTGGAGACGTCCATATTTTTCAATCAGGCCAATAAGAATTCCTTTGGCATCTTCACTAAAAGTTTTCACAAAAGATTGGTCTTCAATAAGACTTTCTAAGTCATACCTTATGCTCGTTTTATCAACTTTTGCAACAACTTCTAACAATCTTGTGTATAACTCAAATTTATTTTTAATTCCCTCTATACAATCAAAATTTGGTTCAACTTCTTGATTGAGATACCACATTAAATCATAATAATCCCTACCTTTAACCATTGCCAGCAATTTGCAGTTTTTAGTAGTTCTCTCCCATTTCCTGTATAGAATTGCACGAATTTTCGTTGCCATTAGAGTTGGCAGGTCAAAACTTCGCACCAAAACTGATTCGCCAAATTTAAAGACTGGTATTATCTCAATGCGATACCCCTTGCAAAAGTCAAAAGCAGTATAGACTTCTATCTTTAAAAACAGAAGATTTGACTCTGAGGTTTTGGCAAGATTCAGGATATGAAGGATTGGAAATTTCAATATACACCTAAATTTTTGAATTTTGAATGTTGCTGAAAGATCGTGTTTTTTTTCAAAGAAACTTATAAGGTCCCTTGCTAATTTTCTGAGGTCTATTTTTTTTCCAACATCTACAAAATCAAGGTCTTCTGATAACCGTGGCAATCCATAACAATGCCTTAATGCCGACCCGCCGTAAAAAATCATATCCTTGTATTTATCCTGGCTATAGATAAAAGAGAGAGTCAATATCTGCAGGTATTCCTTAACAACATTTCTCTTAAAGGTTATCGGCAAACCTTCTTTTTCAGACAATATTGCCTTAATATATTCTATCATATCAAAAGAAAAATGAGAAAATCTCCTTCATCTTTCTTGAGTTTTCCATTTCAATATACATTTTTAAATTTTTTATGTCGGTTTTGCTTAAAACATCAAGATTCAATCTCATCTCCTTTGCTACTTCTCTATTCAAGATTATCTTTCTCCTTAAGTATAAAAAATCAAAAAGGGCTTTTGCTTTCTCGGCTTTGAAATAAGAATATCCATTTGATTTTTCTATCCGGTAACCACAGAATAGGCTGTCTTTTATTTTATGATAGATAAAAATACCAATCTTATTTACGACGGTATAGGTTTTGTTCCTTGTTATTAAAGTAAAATTAACCGGCACCTCAGTTAAGAGATTGTTTTCATATAGTATGTATTCAAGACTCAAATATGAGGGGGAGTAAATCCTCGTCGCAACAAATTCTACAAACGATGTAAAAGTGCCGCTGGTTTTGACCTTTTCAATAAACTTTGTAGATGTATAAAGCCCCTTTTTCAGTCGGATGATTTTCCCTTTACTTTCAAGACGGGAAAGAACAATTCTTAAATGATATAAAGGAACATCAAGAATTTTTAAATTATCAAAAGTAAAATATGGTAGTGCTTCAGCATAAGAGAGAATAATTTCTGAAAGCGTCACCTTCTCATTTCTCATAATATACAATGATTATATATTATCAGAAATAAAAATCAAGTGCTAAGTTACATCGCCCCACTTTTGCTGAAACAAAAATCAGCCTGTCCCCTTTTCAATCCTGTTGTAACCAAGTGAGATAGTCATCAAAAGATGCAATAGATAAATCAGGACCCAAAGGGATGCTTTCTTCACACAAAGAAACAATTCTCCCTTGCATTATCGGTAATTTACTAAACGATTGTCTGAATCTTTTGATTGCACTACCCATCTCAATTACAGGGGTTTTGGTTAACTTAAATTCCACCGGGTATAATTTCCCATCTTTCTCTATAATCAGGTCAACTTCAAATCCATTATGACTCCTTAAATAATACAACCCTGTTTGCTTATTATAATTCAGTAATACCTTAATCGTCTCCTGAATGCAAAAATTCTCAAAGAGTGCTCCACCCATTGGTCCATTTAACAGAAATTCCCTGTTATTTATGGCTAACAAATAACTGACCAATCCACAATCCAAGAAATAAATTTTAGGGCTTTTTGTTATCCGCTTGCCGATATTCCGATAATACGGTCTCAACAAATAGATAATTCTTGTCGATTCTAATATAGCTATCCATTTTTTAACCGTATTTACAGCAACACCTAATTCTGCGGATAGAGAACTGAGATTGAGAATCTGGGCAGTCCTTGATGCTAAAAGCTGCAAAAACCTTTGAAAATCTCTCAGGTCTCCAATATTAAAAAGTGTTCTGATATCTCTTTCTAAATAGGTCTGGACATAAGAACTATACCAAATCTTACTATCCATTTTTTTATCAACCACTATCTCAGGAAAAGACCCGCGCAGGCAACTATGAACAAAATATTCTTCAGGAGAGGAAAATGACCTCTTCTTTAACGCATTAGATTTTTCATAAACAGAGAATGGTAATAGTTCAAAAATGGCAACTCTGCCCGCAAGGGTATCACCTAAATTTCTTATCATATTGAATTGCTGGGAACCAGTAAAGATGAAACGTCCTCTACTATGGCGGTTTTCATCAATAAGAATTTTTACATAGGATAACAGCTGGGGAACATACTGAATTTCATCAAGAATTACTTTTTCACCAAGACCGCTCAGGAAAAATTTAGGGTCTGAAAGCGCCCGTTCCCGATTAAGGGGGTCATCAAAAGTTATGTATTTATATCGATCAGAAAATAGTTGCTTCAACATTGTTGATTTACCGGATTGTCTTGGCCCTGTTAAAACTACAGCGGGAAACTGATTCACCGCCTTTACTATAATCTTCTCTATTTCTCTATGGATATAAACAAATTTCGCCATACCCAATTATATTTAAATCTATTTTAATGTCAAGACATTTTTGCATTCAGAATGCAAATTTTCAGTATTTTCATTCTTCCCTATTTTTACAAATTTTCTGATAAAGTCAATGTAGTCCTCCATTCCACACTTCCCTTCCCCCATTTCGTAAGTGGGGGGAAGGTTTAAAAATGAGTGGTGAAAAGTGATGAAATTCCATATAGTTTTCACCCCCACCTACGAAGTGGGGGTGGGCTATTCAAGGATAAGATGGTTTATCTCTTTCAGTGAATCCAGATATTCCTTATGATTCTCCACAAATTTTTTATATTCTTCAGGCTTGAATTCAATATATGTTGAAAAACTGCAAAGCCCGTCAGACCTCGGATACACATATTCACGATATGAAGAATAATTCCAATCCTCGGGCTTTTCTACAAGTTCATCCACCACAGGATTTAAATGGATATACCTGGTCAGATGCATAAGATACTCATTATTATCAACAAGAACACTTTTGAATCTACCTTGCCACAGTGGACCTTTCCGTTCATATTTTATATTAAAGTACCTGGTATAACTATCAAGTAAATTCTTTAAAAAAATCGTAATGCCATTCTCCAATAATTGTTTTAGAACCAAATGGAAATGGGTAGGCATTATACAGTATGCGATGATATCAATCAGAAATTCAAGATTTTTTATCTTTGTCTCATAATAAAGGTCACGGTCAGCAAGTTCTTCATATTCAGAAAATTTTACAGGGACTGATTTATGCCGATAAAACTTGAACATCTCAATGAATCTCTCATAATCCCTTTTATTTCTAAAAATCCTAAAACCAGCAATGCTTTTTGTAAAAACATGATAAATCTGCCCTTCAATTAACGGTGCTTTTCTCATAATACTCCTTTCATTTGGCCCACCTTACCCCACTTCGTAAGTGGGGGTAAGGTTAAAAAATGAAGGGTGAAAAGTAATGAAATTATATAGGGTTTCCAACCCCACTTCGTAGGTGGGGGTGGAAGTCTCCGAAGTTGCAGGATGAACCCTAATCCAAATGACACCAGGATGTTTGCTGAGCGGTAACACGACCCAATCGCCAAAATGGTCATCAAGTGTAATAAGAACACGATTTTCAGCAATAGCCTTTTGTAGTATTTGCTGGTCATCCGCACGGTTTTGACCGGTATCTGAACTTGTAGAACATCATATCCTTCATTACGCAATGCGTTAAAAACATCCACTCCAAGCATCTGATCAAGATACAACTTGAGTTTTTCAGACATTAATCTCTTTAAGCTCTATATGTTCAAGTGATGCCTTTGCATATTGTAAGGCTGCATGGATATCATCTCTGGTTAATTCCGGATAATCAATAAGAATCTTTTCCTAAGATTCACCTTCAGATAATCGATCAAGAATAACGGTAACCGGTATTCTCGTTCCCTTAATTACAGGCTTACCATTACAAACCATCGGATTAATCTCTATTCTTTCTAATAATGTCATAAATATTGCCTCCTCTTATGAAAAATCATTTTATTATAAATAAAAAAAATATCAAGTCAATACTTCTTCTTAATATTTTTGATAGCCTAACTCCTTCCCCCACTTCGTAAGTGGGGGTAAGGCATTCAAAAAATAAAAAACATAGTCAAAAAGTGATTAAATTCCATAGGGTTTCCACCCCCACTTACGAAGTGGGGGTGTAGGTTTTGAAATTTTTGGTGAGGTTTTTGGTGATGTAGAAGTTGTTGAGGCAAAGGGCATCGAGGCTGGAGTGGATAAAGGTCTCAAGGGCATCTTTGGGTGAGCAGACTATCGGCTCACCGTGTAAATTAAATGAGGTATTTAAAACCCCTCCCACACCCGTGAGTTCTTCAAATCTTTTTATCAAACGATGATACTCTGGATTCCAATCCTTTCTTACAATTTGTGGCCTGCAGGTCAAATCATAATGATGCAACGCCGCAATCAGATCAGCCTCTACCCTGCGTGATGAGGTTAGAAAATTTACGGAGCGTTAGAATGGAGATACCAATCAATGGTTTTTTGCAAACCCTGTTCAAATGGTGTCTTTGCCTTGAAGCCAAACTCTCTTTCTGCTCTACTTGTATCAAGCATCCTCCTTGGCTGACCATCGGGTTTGGTCGAATCCCATTCAATCTTGCCATTAAAATTCAAAATTTTTGCAATGAGATTAACTAAATCTTTTATTGAAATCTCAAATCCAGCACCAATATTCACCGGGTCAGGTTCATTATACCTCTCTGTTGCAAGCACAATTCCTTCTGCACAATCCTCAACATATAAAAATTCCCGGGTTGCCTTGCCTGTTCCCCAAACGCTGACTGGTCTATCTGGTTTATTTGGTCTTTCTCGTTTATTTAGTCTATTTAAAACTGCCTCTTTTCCACCCATAGCCTCAACAAATTTCTTAATTAACGCAGGTATCACATGGCTTGAAGCGGGGTCAAAATTATCACCCGGTCCATATAAATTAACAGGCATCAAAAAAATTGAATTGAAACCATATTGCTGGCGATATGCCTGAGACTGAACCAAAAGCATCTTTTTTGCAAGACCATAAGGTGCATTCGTCTCTTCTGGATAACCATTCCATAAATCCTCTTCCTTAAATGGAACAGGTGTAAATTTTGGATAGCAACAGATAGTGCCTAAGGCAACAAATTTCTCAACTTTATGGCGATATGCCTGGTCAAGCAAGAATACTCCCATTGTGAGATTATCATAGAAAAATTCAGCAGGATGCTCACGGTTAGCACCTATGCCACCAACCCTTGCTGCAAGATGAACAACAATATCCGGTTTTATCTCAGCATACATCCGTTTTACATCCTCAAGTTCCCGCAGGTCATACTCAGGTAAATCTGCGACAAAAATATTTTTGTAACCTCTCTCTTTAAATTTTTTTACCAGATGAGTTCCTAAGAAACCCTTACCTCCAGTAATACATATGCGTTTGTCTTTCATTCATCCTCCTTAAAAAGTTTTTACAAATCCTTTTTTATACGGCGGGTAATCCGCTCCACTGTTTTTTCACAAGCGTTCAAAAACTCTTTTATCTCATCAGGATATTTTATAAAATAAATAGTTTTACGCCATCCCCTTTCAAACCGTACAATATTTGCTAAACGCAATTTCGTTAAATGACTACAGACCGTTGACTTTTTCCTTTCAACCGCCTTGACCAGAGTATCCAGATCCATCGGTCCCTTTTCAAGAAGCAAACGGACAATAGCATAGGTTATCGGATAACTCAATACCTTACACAACTGAGAACCCCGAAACCTTTTCTCTACAATCTTCATACCATATTATACAAAAAAAGTAAAAAATGTCAACTAAGAAATGTGTAGCAGTCCGTTCGACTATTCGACAATTGTCGAATTGATGAATTGTCAAATTGTAGAATTGATGAATTGAGAAATGATGGAATGGATGGGGGTTAGTGCCAGAATTTTTGGATGAATAAACGGATTAAGAATTCGGGGAGTAAGGACATAAGGTATATGGTCTTTTTGGGTTGCTGGGGCAGGCGGTAGAGCCATTCAAATTGTGGAATTGAGGAGAGTGAGGATTTGGGTGGTAAGTGAGGGTTTGGTAAAATGGGTTTTTACAAGGGTGGTGGCGAGGGAATATATTTTTAATTTTTCTCCCTGGCTAAAGTTTTTTACCTCATTGATTATTTTTATCAAACTATCGGTATCACCGTGATTAACTGCATACCCAATTTTGTATTCTTTAATAATATCACCAATATGGCTCTTTATCGGTCCTAAAAGCGCAAATGGCCTTCCTGTGGTTAATACACCATAGATTTTACAGGGATGGACAATTCCAACATACTCATCGCCCATTGATACAATATGCAAATCCGCAGCCGAAAGCGAATATTTGATAAACTCCCGGGGTTGATATGGAAGATAAATAATATTATCAAGATTATGTTTTTCTTTAAAATTCAATATTTCAGATAATCTTACCCCACCACCGATAAACATAAAAATGATATCTTTTTCTTCTCTAAGTTTTTTTGCTGCCTCTAATAGTGTATCAATTGGATGGCAGATACTGAAATTACCCGAATACATTATAACAAATTTATTATTAAGGTTATGTTTTTTGCGAAATGGGTTTTCATTATGGGGGACAGATTCTACTTCATCATGTGCCCAGACCGGAATTATATGAATTTTTTTATCTGTTATACCCTTGCTTTGAATCAATTGTGCCATATATTTATCAAGTGCGATAATCTTATCTGACTTTTTATATGTAAATTTTGCCCAGGCATCCAATAATTTGTAAAAAAGCGAACCCACTTTGACCCAGCCAAGTTTAACAGCCTCATCTGGATTAACATCCATTGCCCAGTGGATAAACCTGCCGCCTTTTAATTTACAGAATAAGACACCAAAGAATGAAATCCAGGGCGGGGTGGTCAAACCAATGACAACATCATATTTGGGCAGAAAGAACATCTTTATAAAAAAAGAAATACTAAATGAAAGATAATCTATGCCCCGATGAAAATGAGTCTTCTTACCAAGCGCTGTAGTCATTATCCTATGGATACGAACCCCTTTATAGACTTCAAATTTAGGCAATATCTTATTCCGGTCATCGTATGAGCGTCTATCACATACAACATCAACTAAAAATCCATTCTTCACAAGTTCAACTGCCAGATCGGTCAAATGCTGGCTTGTTGCCGCCATATCCGGATAAAAAGTCTGATTCAAAAGTAGAATTTTTTTACACATAGTCATTTGGTTAGTATGTTATTAATTCATATGTAAATTTCAGAACTTTTAACGAAGCGATTTGCTCCTACGAAGATTTAATCTGTATAACCATTTCACTATTTTGAAAAAGTGAAATATCTATTCGAAAAGTATAATATCAAGAATTTTGTTGTTGATTTGTAATCGCTTATTACGGTTCAACCAATACTCAGCAATCGCATGGTTAATTTCGCTCTTAACTAATCCAACATTTTCCAAAATCTTGAGATTACGACATACCGTAGGACTCGGAATCTGCATTGCGACAGCAATTTCGCCCAAAGACATTCTGCCTTTTTCATGCAGAAGTTTTAGAAGCCTTATTCTTTTTTCATTGGCAACGGCTTTAAATATGCGTAATTTAAAATCCATTACGGTTCCTCCTTCTTTTCTATGTTCTAAAATCCTGTTTCACAATTTTGAAATTGGGAACAGGATTAAATTACTTCGAAAATAAACATATTAAATTGCTGCCACCTTAATTGCTTTTCACAATTTTGCAAAAGCGAAATGGTGTTGACCTCTATGCTTTTTATATTTCACTATTTCGAAAAAGTGAAATAGCATACCATATTAACTATTGAAGAGTTTGATCTAATATAGGTCGTTTGAATGCAAATGTAGCGGGATTGCCGAAATAAACACTATAAGGCTTTGCGATGCCGCTGAACACACCACCAGCACCAATTACTGCATGGGTTTTGATTCTACTACCCGGCAATATGATTGCCTTTGCACCAATCCAGGCACCGTCTTCAATAATGATGGACTTCACTATTAAATCAAAGGTGGATTTTTCATAATTATGACTACCTGTGCACAAATATGCACCTTGCGAAATGCAGACACTATTTCCAATTTTTACATATGTCAAATTATCAATCCAGACATCTTCACCAATCCACGAATGATTACCAATTTCAAGAAACCAGGGATATTTTATATTGACACAGGGTTTAATCACAACTCCCTTTCCCACTTTTGCTCCGAACATTCTTAACAAAATTACTTTGATTTTTGAAGGATAAGGAATGGATGATTTTAAAAACAAGATGTTTACAAAATACCAAATAGCCCTTTTTACAACACTTCCAGGATTATACCACTTGTTAGAAAATTTACTGAGGTCCACCGGGGTCATCAATATTTCGTTTTTTATATAATCAAATTTTATTTAATGTAATAGGATTATTAAGTAACAGTTTAACCATTATTAAATTTGTAGTTGCCTGATTTATCAGGAATGCGTAAAATCCAAAGAATGTAAGGCAAACCTTTGGGTTTAATTTATTTCTATTACCCTGATTAAAACAGCGACTTGCCCTGCACGGTTGATTAGAATGCCCAATAAACCTGTCCCTGAATAAATTTCAGGGCAGGCTCTGATGAAAATCAAGATTGGGCAACTACAATTATTTGTTGAACAATTCGGCTAAGGCAAAATGTTTTTATAATGGCTTACCTCTTGCCTTCACATAACTCTTTAATCATATTAATCCAGGTTCAATATTTTTCTATAAACATTTTTAGGGACATTTTAAGGGACATTTTTTATTTTTTAGGGACATGCTCCCTGGCTACATAATAAGCTCCCTTTTTAACTCCAACTTTCACAACAAAGCCTATTTTTATAAGTTTTTTAAAATCCCTCAGTGCCGTCTTTTTACTGACTTCAAAAACTTCTGAATATTTTTTTATTGTGAACTTTTCTTGTTCATTAACCATCAGCCCTAATGCTTTTATCTGCCGCTTATTTAATCCCACTTCTTCTAAATCGATCTTCCCCGGCTCAGGAATTAACGATAAGATGTCTTCTGGGGCATAAAACCTGACAAGAAAGCCACCGGCAATTTCCTCAAAATCTGGCTCTCTTAATCCGTGTTCCAGACACCATTTTACTATTTTATTCGTTCCTTCCCCCCATTGTTCAATATTCTTGATCAAGAAAAATGCGTTCGCTACTAACGGATTTCTTGGAATGGATTTATGCCTCTTCTTCAAATCTTCCGGAGTTAAAGGTTCTGGCAAAGTTCCAGGATTGGAAATTTCAACTCTATCATCAAATAGCCCTATCGTAATATCACTGCTATAGGCATAATCTCTGTGGCAAATTGCATTTACAATAGCTTCTCTCAATGCACTTATTGGATATTCCCAGATTTCTTGCCTTTCAAATCCTACTATTTTGGCTGCCTTTTTGATGTGCGAGAGAAAAAATTTTTCTGCCTCTTCTACCTGAACTATTATATCACCTTCTATAATTTTTAAATCAACGAAAGTAATTGGTGTTGTGCCTTTATACCTTGCACATCTTAATTTTGCCTGCAAGAAAAACTTCTGCGGCTTTTTGCCAAACAATAAAATCGCAGCATTTGTCAATTTATTGTTTTTAATAAGATTCAACCTCTCTAATGCTTCTCTTACCGAAATATCTGGGACTATTTCTAATCTTCTTTCAAATCTCGCCCTTCTCAAGAACCGTCTAACCTTTTTCTCATCAATATCCTTTAAGTTCGCATCTTGGCAAATCTGTTCATCCCAATAGATTCTTTTCCCGCTTTCTTTCGCTAATTTTCTTATTTCACTGGATGAAATCCTTTGATTTGTCTTACCGACTCTTTTATAAACATGACTTCCGCAGAAAACGGGCTTTTCTGCACTCTCTTTTACTTCAATCACAACAATTTTCTTTTTCCCAATCTGTTCAATTTTCATAGAAGGGAAAATCGTTGGCTCAGTATTTCTTTTGATATAATTTGCCAATTCCTCCAAGGTATTTCTGCCGATATCAACACCAATAATTGTTCCGTCATCCGAAATACCTATCAATATAGAACCACCATACGTATTGGAAAATGCAGAAACTGCCTGACAGATTTCTTCTTTAAGTCTTAACGATGTTTTAAACTCTAAACTCTCATCTTCTCCATTATATATCAGTTTTAATAAATCATTCATTCTGTTTTTTCAAAAAATTTATGTATCATCGCTAATCTTAAAGCCCGTTGGTAAACTGTAATACAGGTTGTTGAAAAAGTCGCTGTCATTACGAGCCCGCCGCAGGCGGGCGTGGCAATCTCATTATTTTTCAATACTTTTGGGATTGCTTCGGCCATTTCATTCCCTCACAATGATTTCTTCAACAGCCTGAAAAGGATTATTAAGCAGTCAACTTGCTTTCAGAAATTCTTCCACTGTAAGTCCGCTCTTTCTTATTAGCCCCCTTAATAATTCAGGCGCTAATTCTTTATGATTTGGGACAAACTTCTGAAAAATTTTTACTGCCTCTTTGCCAGAAATATTAGAGAGTAAACCCATTACTTAAACAGTAACCTCACCGAGAAACACTTCCCTTTCCTCAATAACATCTAATCTACCATACTTTCTTTCTACCTCTAACCACCCCTTAATTGCATCTTTCATGTTAGTCAATGCCTCGTCTATTGTTTTACCCTGACTCATACAACCAACAAGTTCTGAAACATCAACCACATAATCTTTATATTCCGGGTCATATGTTATCACGACTTTTAATCTCATATTACCCCCTCGGATATATCAAATACCTTAACACCTAAAAGATAATTGATTGCAAAACTAAACTGCCTCATCTTAATATTATATTCTTTCTTATGTGAAAATCAAGGTTCATCTGAAGCAGGGCCGAGGGCAAATCGTTACCATTCCACTTTTTTAAAAAAGCGGAAAAGTTGGGGTGGGACGTATATCTTACCATTTCACTTTTGCGAAAAAGTGAAATAGATGATAGAAGTGCGAAAAAGCGAAATGCTGTTTGGATGTTAGGAAGGTTGACAGGTGGGGTTAAACTATGAAACCATATTGAATTCATAAATATTTTATCTTTAAAAACTCCTCTATTATTTTTTCAATCGGAACATTCTCCTCTTTTGCCCGCTTCTCAATCTCATAAATCATTTTTCTTTATTTTACTCTTCATTTGCGCAAAAATAGCAACTATATGTTTGAAAAAATAATAAAACAGGCAGAAATTGAGAATTTATCCACTGATAAAGCTACGAACATAAATAATTACAAATAAAATGACTTCAATTTAGTGAGTTAATTTTAATAGCAATTGTAGCAAACGTTCCAACTGATTAGTTTCCTGTTTTTGAATCATATATTGCAACTAAATTTCCTATCTAAATATTTTTTTCAGCAGCATTACCTTTCATTTTTTTTTAGTTCATATAATTTTATTTCAACTTCTAAATAATATATAGCCTTACACAAATTATAATACAATCCAGCTAACCCATCTAAAAAACCTAATTTAAAAATGTAACCATAAATAAAATAAATTAAAGGCTTAAAAGGTAACTTAAAAAATACTCTTTTCGCAATTTCTCTTCTATGGACTAAAGCATTTTTTTCTTCTGATTTAATCATCGGCGATATCACTTTCTTGTTGAAGATCAAATAAGCGGCGCGGGATGAGTAGGCATTGTGTCTTGCAAAAAAATCATGTACCCCTTTTAGATTATTGTGAATAAACGGTGCCTTGAGAATACCAACTCTTCCATTGATAACAGGTTGTTCAGAACCTTCAACTTCACGATGACCATAATCGTCAAAATCAGTGAATCTCGCTAATGCGTGTTTAAAGAATATTAATTTCCTCACAGGATCTCCATGCTTAATAATCTTATTTAAGAAAATATAGTTAAATCGGACATAATAGGCGTCGTACTTTGATTCACCAGATACTATTTTCCTAATTTCAGGTATCGCAGTATCTGGGATTTCTTCATCAGCGTCTAACATTATCACCCAATCATTTGAAAAAGGTAAATTTATTAGACACCAGTTTTTTTTCTTCGGATACTTACCATCCCAAGTAAAATTTATAACTTTAGCTCCATGTGATAATGCAATTTGCGTTGTTTTATCTGTGCTGTTACTGTCAACAACAAAAATTTCATTAGCAAAGGATACGCTATCAAGACACTTTTTTATGTGTAATTCTTCATTTTTAGTCATTATAATTATTGAAACAGGCAAACTGTGTCTCATTGGCCTTCTTCAGTTCTACTTTTAATCAATATATATATGTGTTTAGCAGGGCGAGCCGTGATTTTTTGAATAATATAACTCGTGCACAAATTTCATAGGCACCAGAGTAACTGCGAACTTCATTATTATCATCTACAGGCTTTTTTAGCAAAGAACCACAACTCATATCCTAAATATCGTAATATGCTAACTTGTGCTATTTTGTCTATTAGACGATACATTGGTAGTAAAATTGATGGAGGGAATTTGAGTTTCAGCACATTTAATCTTAACCCAAATATTGTATCACAACAAACATTTCCTATAAAAAAACCATTTTTGTGTAATTTGGAGATATAAGAAGCAGGAGTCCCGAAGCGCTGTATGTAGTTTCGTTTAAAGATTGTATGCAAAATAACAGCCGGACTAAATGGCGACAAAATATTATTAACTGAAACAATGATGAAACCATTCCTTTTTAAAACACGCGCCATTTCAAATAATGCTTTGTCTTCATCTTCTATGTGCATGAGCACTCCCGTGCATAAAATGCCATCGAAGAAGCTGTCCTTAAAGGCTAATCTTCAATATTAGCAACGCATCTAATAATCCTACACCCCACATTGCCCATACATTCTGCAACCATAGAACTTGAAAGGTCTGAAACAATTAGATTAATGTTTGATTTTCCTGGATTATTCTTGATATCCGTCCATAACCAGTTTCTAAAACGAGAATTTTTTTACTTATGTTTTTTAAAAACACAGATAAAATTTCTCTTTCATTGCTTTGCCGGTACTTAACCAGCGGGTCTTCCCTCTCACAATAATTTCGCCAGTATTAAGGTGCCCAAAATTGTTTATAAAATTGATAAATATTCATAAAATCATTATAGCATTATTTTGTTAACAAGTTAATAGTATTGATAAAATAAGGTATGTTAATTATAACAAAAAAATTTTGTTATCTACAAAGAAGTAAGTAAGGAAAAATCAATGTTCAATTAGCGCTTTTTCACAGCATAAACACTAATATAACTATCTCTCCCGAATATCATGTAGAGAATCCCAATTATAAACCATTTAATCGATGTTTTATAATTAATTGATGTCGGATTATATAATTTATGCGCCGGTGTATAATAGATTACTTTTCTTATGTTAAAACCAGATGTTTCTAATAATAATCTTAAACTACGAAGTGTATATGCAAAAATGTGGTTTGGTGGTTGGAGGAAACCATATCCTTGTTTTATAAAACCAATACGATTCAATAGTATTTTTAATTTTGATATAAGACTGGCCTGGTTTGGAACATCTATTATTATCACGCCGTTGTTATTTAAAACCAGATTGGCCTTTAATAATGTCTCTTTAGGATTTGATATGTGCTCTAAAACATGAAAAAATTGAACAATATGGAAACCATCTTTCGTAAATGGTGCAGCCAATAAATTTGTATGCATAATATTACTTAAACCTAAAGATTTAGCGCGATTAACACTTGTTCTGTCAACATCTATTCCATATGCCTGCAAACCAAATTTTTGCGCTGCGTACACATGATGACCAGCCCCACATCCAACATCCAAAAACTGTTTCAGAGATTTAGGCTTGTTTATAACAGTAAAAATAACTTGTAATCTGTGACTAATAAAATTCATTGTCGTTAATAAAATATCTTCATAATTTTCAAAAGCACGTCTACCAGAGTAAAAATCATCATAAAGATGATGTAAAAAAATTTGTGTTGGTAATGGCTCGATATAACAAATGCCGCAGGTTGGACAACGACAAAATGAATAGTGTCTTATTCGAGAAACAAAATAATAAACATCAGATTCGCACACTTTACAAATTTTTGAAAATTTATGCTTTTTTAAATTATTTACCTGCATTTTTGCACAAAACCACGAATTGTAAAGCTAAGGTCATATAATATATATTATGTCACTTTTTAATACCGAACCTAAAATTTAATGCAAGTTGGGCTTTAATAAATTTTCATACACTTTAACCATTTGAGACGCTACTTTAGTCCAGGTGTAATTATCCAAGATAAGTTTTCTTGCATTTAAACCCATCCTATGGCGCAAAGAATCTTGTGTTAGCAAAGTTATCAAAGCACTGGAAGTATTACATATATTACCATCAGTTACAAAACCAGCGTTATTTGAGACTATTTCATCAAAATGTACTTCCTTAGTTATAACCGCTGGCAAGCCACACATTAATGCTTCAGTAAGAGCCATTGAATGTCCTTCCTGATAAGATAGTAAGCAAAAAACATCTGCATCAACAATTGCCTCATACTTCTCATCATCTGATAGTGGACCGGTAAATATGACACGATTAAGAACATCGCCTTCACAGAGCCAACGTTTTACAATAGGGGTAAATCCCATTAGGTCTGGACCAGCAATAATTAAATATGCATCTACCTTACGTTTACAGACTTCTGTGAAAACCTTAGTTAATCTATCAAGACCCTTAATAGGGTCTATTCTTCCTAAAAATAATATAACTTTTTTCCCTTTTAAAATTTGATATTTACTTCTGAATTTTCCTCTCAATGAAGAAAGTTTATAATCACTCACCACATCAACTCCGTTGGGAATTACAACACAAGGAGATTTAACACCAAAAATTCTGCCTTGTGTAACTTCATAATTATTTAGGTAATGTATTGCAGTGGCTTCGTTTAAATTTTTTAACTCAATTAAATAAGCATAGATTTTCTTTAGTAAATATCGCCTCGTTAAAGAACGGGGCGCAAGATTCCCGCGAGGCCTAATTAAATAGGGAACATTATATCTTCTGCAATAATGAGATGCAATCGCTGTGGTAAAAAGCCATGTGCCATGGATGTGAACAATATCAAATTTTCTGATGTTCAATTTAATAGCTTGCATAAGACGTTTACTGAAGAAATATTTCCGAAATGTTAAGGGAAAATAATATATATGAACACCAAAATAATCAATCGGTTGGTTGAAGGGCATACGTATTCTCCCGTTGAAGTCAAAGTCAGTGGTAAAAATCGTAACATTAATACCCTCTATTATTAGTGCTTTGCATAGACCTAAAACTACCTTTGACGGTCCTGTAGTATTTCTTGGTAAGGCAGGTGTGACATGCAAAACTTTCATTGCCGCGAAAATACGACTTAACTGGTTAAAACATAGTAATTTCGTTGATTTAATTTGAAGTATGCATATCTTTTAAGTATTAATACTAATAATAAAAAAATTGACATAATCCTGATGCCCCATTGTATACCATAAAACATAAACTTCGGCATTATAGCAGCAATAGCAAAACCAAAAATCATCCCAGCTGTATTGCTGTTCATCAATTTATGTTCAATGGTCCACAATAGAGGAAGTATAATTAAAATAAAAGCAATAATCCCTATCATCCCGAAATTCCAATATGCCTGAGCTAAAACGTAGATACCTCCTGGCTGGTCTGGCAGGAGTTGAGATAAATACTCGGGATCTGATATTGGTCTCTCAATTCTTAAAATATTTGCAATCACAGTTGGGAATTGTTGAAAGAGAAGCATCCAATAACTCTCCCCCCAGCGTCTAAAACCATTATTCCAAAACTCAACGCACCTAACCATATGGTACATTGAGGAAGATGGAATTACTAAATTACCCATAGAAACAGTGAGTGGATAACGCATCGACGATATCCAATGTCTTAAGGATAATACACCTCCAGCAGTGCTCCGAACATTACCAAGACCATAGATTAACAACCAAATCACAACGATAAACCCAATTAATGTTTTAACATTTGTCCTCTCTCTTCTGTGCGAAGCATGCAAAAACAACAAAAATACAGTAAGAATAAAAATCACTGTTGCACGTTCACCCTTTAGTATCATAACTATCAAAATAATCATTAAAATAATAAGAAAAGTATATAAATATTTTCTAGGCCAAATCTTAAACAGAATGCGGTATTCAAATAATGGAATTAAACTTACGAGAAATGTGCAATAACCAATCAAGCCAAATACTGTCGCCAGTTCTCGCGGTACAATGTTAAGCCATGCACCTGCATACCCAAAAGAAAAAAGAAATGGACTATTAATTTGAGAGAGATATAGGAAAATACCTGCGATGCAAATAAATATTATGGAGCTTTTAAGAGATAAGCATGTCCTATATCTAAATGCAAGATTTTTTAGTGCCCCGCTATTGAAAGAATGAGGTAGAATTGCAGCAATTGCTGAAGAAAATATAGAAGCAACGACCGTTGCCCATCTTACATTTTCAAAAATTCCGCTACCTTCAGAAAAAAGATAACCACTGGTGAGGAACGAAACACCGAACATGTCGTGCATAATTATGCTAAAACAATTAAACCATGTGACTGCAAGCCAGGCAGCGGTAACATAATTACCTTTGTGAAACGAGTTCAACAAGGTGACTAAATTAATAGTTATAGCAAAAATCTGAATAAATGAATTGCATCTTATGTCCAAAAACCATAGCAAAGTTGGCGAAATACATAAAAACACTATGATTAACAAAAATAGATAATTGTCTTTGTTCGTTTTCGCTATCATAACTAAATATTAAAGATTCTTAAAAAATAATGTCAAGTAAAACTTGTGTCGTTGATATGTTCTGAAACATCAGTATCAAACCGTATGGAACATTGTAAACTACCCTTTTCTTAACTTATGTGTAAAAATCAGCGATTCAATATACGACATACTTGTGTGAATGTGCCTTCGGTCAGCAAACGCTCAAATTTATCCATAAAACTAATTCAAAAAAGCATAAAAAAATTTCTATGATAATGAGATTATCATATTCAGAACATCTGCAAATTTTTTTGCCATCACATTATGGGTATAATTTTTTATAATCTCATATTTACCATCATAAGGTATGTATCCTCTTTCTTTATATATTTTGTAGAAATTCAGCAAAATTTTCTGCATTTCAGAAATTGCGCCTGCATAAGTACCGGCATTTGATTCACTTAGTAAACTTACAGCCACACCTTTCCCTCCTAATGCTATTATAGGCCGACGTGCTGCAAGGTATTCAAATATTTTACCAGTATAAACACCTTGTTCGCTTGGGTCATTCCAGGTTAATAATAGTAATAACTGGGATTCGCGCTGTGCTTTTATTGCTTCGTCGCGTGGAACGATGCCATAAAATTTTACTATATTGCTTAAACCGTATTTTTTTATTAAATCAAATAAAAATGGTTCATTAGAAGTATAAAATCGAATTTCAATGTCACTCTCGTTTATTTTTCCATCTTTAATCAAAGAAGATAAAGCAGCAAATAATATTGTAGGATCTCGTTTCCCTTTATAGAGGTTGCCAGTATATGTAATTGTGAATTTATTGGTCAATGGAAAGTTAGATGGTGCTAATTCATCTTCGTCAAATCCATTGGTTATTGTAAAAATTTTTTTATCCGGGAAATTTTCAGATAATTTCATTGACAAGGGGCCGGAAACGGTAATCAAGGCATCGGCGATTTTAAGAGTTCGGTACTCTAATTTTTTTTCAAAGTAATGTCTTAACTTACTATATGGATAATAATGATTCTGAGTCCATAAGTCCCGAAAGTCAGCTATCCAAGGGATATTAAAAGACTGTTTTAAACGATGTGCTATTATGTGGGTAGTGTTAGGTGAAGATTCACTTATTATGGCAGAAACTCGATATCTTATTATTGCTTCTTTAGCAAATTTGATTGCCGTCGGGGCCCATTTTATATATATATCAGGAATATAAAAAATTTCTTTTATAATTTTATTTATTCTGACCAAAAGTTGGTGGCCTATGTGTTTGCTCAGGTATATTTTTCTCACTAATGCAGTCGTATTACCGTATATATTACTACCTACAACAGCTTGTGTAAGTTCCAGTAATATACTTTGAAAGGGTGTAACTATTGTAACGCAATCTTTGTACTGTAAAGGCTTTATACCATTATCTGGCATAATGAAAATGGGAAACCATCCGTGAGCGGGCAAATATTTAGCCAAGCCCATTACTCGTACCATACCCATACTACGCATAGGTGGGAAATGGCAAGTTATAATAAGAACATTTTTCATTATCGACTTCAGCCCATTAAAATTAAGCAATTAAATATTTTAGACATTTTTGTATCAGGTCTGTTTTAATTTTCTTAAAACGATATAACCCCATATACCGCTGTCTTTCTTGAATATTGTTCTATAAATATTTCTTAGTATTTTAAATCTGTAATTGGGCATTACTATGCTTCCGGTTTCAAGAATTTCGACATTATTAAAATTGCTAAAAAATTTTTTTAAACCTCTTGGCGAATAGCTTCCGTGTATGTATTCTGCCTTTTCAACGCCGTAAGATTCCATAGTAGATGAGGTTGAAATCGTATTTGAAGCACGATTAAATGAAAAACCGAAAAAATGATACAAGAAATATTTTAGAATACTTAAAGGACGGCGAAAACTGACACACAAAGAATTTGGAGTAGTTACAATCGCAATTCCGTCAGGTTTTAAAATTCTTATAATTTCTGAAGCGGCTTGGAATGGATTCAGAACATGTTCAATAATTTCACAAGCAATAACTCTATCAACACTATTAGTGGTTAATGGTAAATCACATACATCGCCCACAAGACCAATAATAGTTTTATCATTAAATTCCACTCTTTTTGCTTTTATAAGTAGTTTATTAACCGAGTTTAAAGCAATATCTAAACCAATTATTTTTAAGTCAAATCCAAGTTTACAAATATTTAACGCCATAATACCGGCTCCGGTTCCTAAATCTATTATAATCTTTGCATCCTTGGTTATGTATTTATTAAATATATTAACTGTTTCGCATATCCTTTGTTGTCCATGTTTTGAAGATTCTACTATCTCATCTTCAGGGTACTTATACCAGCACTCATCATAAAAAGATTTATAAGATTGTCTGTCAAATATCTTTCTCATTTGTAGTCTACATTCAATCTGCGGCTTGAACAGGTTTAATTAGTGAACTTATAGTGGATACTACATCTGATTTCTTTAATAAGAATAAATCAATGATTTTCAGTTTTGTTAATCTGCAGAAATAGATCAATGAGATAATAGCTGCTGTAGCATAAGCAATGGACGAGGCAAGCGCAGCACCGTTAATACCCATCTTAGGAATCAGTAATAGATCAAAAACGATAGTTGCAATAGCAGCTATGCCACTGCTGTATGTTTTCAATAAAGGATAGCCTCGTGAACAGATGTCATTTAACAAATTTTTCCAGAGTGCCAAAAACCATATTCCAGGCAAAAGCCATAGCATAGCATTAACTGTTTCAAGGAAAGCCGTGCCGTATAAAAAAGGAATGATATATTTGCCAATAAATATCCACAAAATGCAACATACTGCCATTACTGCAATTGTTAAGCGGTTCACAGAGGCGGTTATACGATTGGCTTCGGACCAGGGTCTTGAGGCAGCCCTATGGGTAATAACAACACCGAGGGCATTGGGTATCATCCACAGAATTTCTGAAAAACCGACTGCTACTGAATATATTCCAACTTGCGAGGTTGAGAGGAATAAAGCAACAATATACATATCAAAGCGGTAATTAAGATATTGGAAGATTGAACCTAAATGACCTTTGAGGCCATAGGTGATTAGTTTTTTAGCAATTTTTTTGTCAAACCGCAATAAATTGGATTTAAAATATTGACATTTTGCAAAAATCCACATTAATATCATATCAGAAATTATATTTGAGAGAATTACCCCCAATAATATTGTTGGTGTAGATTTTATAAAGAGGATGGCAATTAGAACTAATATCAAATTTAAAAAAGGGTGTATAATGTTCAATAAAGATAGTTCAATAATCCTCCCTTCAGCCCTTGTAATCATTCTTAAAAAAGTAGTATAAATGAATAACGGAATAAAAAGTGTCCTAAAGTAAATAAGAATCCAGATTATTCTTTCAACTGATTTCAATGTAAAATTTAGAATCAGAACCGTAGCAATGGCTGATAAAATGCCAAGGAATAATGATAATATAAATAATGTAGAAACAGCCGATTGCCTGTCTATTTGTCGACTCGCTATATAGTATATTATTGCATTATCAATCCCAAGGGAAAGAAATGCTGATGTTTGCCCAGAAGCGAGTAAAATTAATGTAATGATACCTTTACCATCTGGACCCAGAGCACGCGCAATCAGAATGCTAATACCAGCATTGAGAATAAAAATTATGATTGAACTTCCAAATGTAAATAGAAAATCAGCAGTAAATGACCTATTTTTAAAGATAAATTTCATACCCTTTATATAATTTTATGTTTCATTGCGGTATAATATTGTGGCAATGGTATCAGAAGTATTACCCCATCCATAAAATGAATCATAGTTTCTTTTTGGACAATTCGCCATACTATTCTTAATAATCTTTGAATAATCAAAGCCAGTTATTTTATTCCATCCCGCCTCCACCGTCTCTATCCATTCTGTCTCCTCCCTTAAAGTAACACAGGGGACTTTTAACAGATATGCTTCTTTCTGAACACCTCCAGAATCAGTAAGTATTTCTAAGGCATTTTTTTCAAGGATGAGCATATCCAAGTAACTAACAGGATTTATAAGTAAGAAGTTGGAAGTAGGAAGTGAAATGTCAAAAGATTTCGATCGTTTGCGAGTTCGCGGATGAATAGGAAAAACAACTGGTTTGTGTTTGCTAATTTCTATTAAGGCTTTGAGAATATTTTTTAATCTATCAGTATTATCAGTATTTTCTGCACGATGGATTGTGGCAAGGTAGTATTCTTTCGGTTTTAGATTTAATTTATGCAGTATTTTTGATTTCTTTTCTGCAATGGGTAGACACATTAGAAGGGCATCATACATAATGTCGCCGACATTTATGACTATGGGTGATTGAGTAATTGGGTTATTAGGTAATTTACCCCTCACCCTTTCCCTCTCCCACAAGGGGCGAGGGGAAGGCAAGTAGGGTGATTGGGTTATTTGGTTATTGGGTAATTTGGAAGAAAATTTGACTAATTTACCATTATTTATGATATTTGTAAAACCTTCTTTTTTGAGATTTTTTACTGCATTTTCTGTAGGACAGAATAGAATATCAGAACAATGGTCGGTCAAGACACGATTTGTTTCTTCAGGCATCTCCCGATTATAACTCCGCAATCCGGCTTCAATATGGGCAAGAGGTATATGCAATTTTTTTGCAGCGAGAGCACCGGCGAGGGTAGAATTTGTATCACCATAAACCAGAACCCAATCAGGATTTTCTTTAATCAGAACTTTTTCTATTCTCTTTAACATCTCGCCTGTCTGTTGGCCGTGAAAACCCGAGCCAACGCCAAGATTATAATCAGGCTCAGGAATATTGAGTTCGTCAAAAAAGACTTTTGACATCTCATAATCATAATGCTGGCCAGTGTGAACCAGTATGTGTTGTATTTGAGTCCGCAGAACACGCGGATTGGAAGACCAAGATAAACGCGGATTACCAGATTTGTTGTATTTTTCGATTGCGCGTATCAGCGGCATAACCTTGATAAACTGGGGGCGGGCACCGACGATGGAAATTATCTTCATTGCGAGTTATTGGGTTATTAAGTTATTAGGTTATTCATTATAGTTATTAGGTAATTAGGTAATTGGGTAATTAGGTTATTAAGACGACTTTGCCTATTTTTTTTGCCTCTACAGTGTCAAAACTTGCAAAAAGCTGCCTGTTTTGAAATTAAAATAACAGAATAGTTTAGTCTTTCTGGTCTTTCTCGTCTGTCTAGTCTGTCTGGTTTTTCTGGATAGATGGATTTAACCATTTATGTCAAATGTCATCTGATTTCTAAACTTGTAATTAGGTTATTGGGATAACTTTGCCTGATTTTCTTTGATATCGGCTATCACATTTAGGACATATTGCTTTGTTTTTGATAAATCGCAATTTATTTCCACATTCACAGATATAACCGATAACTCTAGCAGGGACACCAGCTACAATTGCATAATCAGGCACATCCTTTGTTACAACTGCACCAGCACCGACCATTGCCCATCTTCCAATGGTATTTCCACAAACAATCGTTGCATTAGCACCGATTGAAGCCCCTTCTTTAACCAGTGTAGGTATCCATTTTCCATACTGCGGAAACTTCTTTTTCGGGTATTTTGCACGGGGATTTATATCATTTGTAAATACAGCAGAAGGACCAACAAAGACATAATCCTCAAGAGTAACAAGGTCCCAGACATCAATATTGCATTCAAGTTTGACACCATTCCCGAGTTTTGCCTGACCACCAACAAAACAATTGTGTCCGATTACGCAGTTCTCACCTATTTGGGCACCGGATTGAATCTGGCAGTGATGCCAGATTTTTGTGCCTTTGCCGATTTTACAATTATCGCCGATAAAAGAGGTCGGGTGCACATAAAATTCACCCTCACCCTTTCCGCCAATAAGCGTGGCGGATTCTCCCGCAAGGGGCGAGGGAATACCAGAGGCGGTGGGATGGATATAGATATCAGAGAGATTCTTCGCTCCGCCCGGAATGACAGAAGAGGATGGAAGGGTATTGGGTAATTGGGTTATTAGGTTATTCGGTGATTGGGTGATTGGGTGATTGAGAAGGATTTTCTGACCATTGGTGTTGAGGGATTGCTGTGCCGCAGTAAGGATTTTAAGAACACGCAGACCTTCATAACCATCAGTAAGCGGTGTTTTGTTATTTATAACACAATCAATAAAATGCTGGCATTCAAGTTTTAAGGGCTCAGCCATTTCAAAAGAGACTATCTCGGGCTCTGCCTTGCAGGCAACTGGTATACGATTTTGCCACTCAATCCTGTGAGGATATAAAAACAACTTTTCTTTACTAATATCATCAAAGACCGCCATCTTCTTATCACCAACAACAACAAGTTTCTGTTCTTTAAATGGATGTAGCCAGGAGACGAAGATATGGCTCTTAACACCACTTGGAAAATCCATAGTTGTCAGCGTCACATCGACAATATCCTTTTGCAGATAACTGCCTCCAGTAGCACACACAATCTCAGGCTCTTCATTCAACAAATACAAAATTACAGAAATATCATGGGGTGCAAAACTCCACAAGATATTCTCCTCGGTTCTAATCTTCCCGATATTGAGCCGGTTTGAATAGATATACTGTATCTTACCAAGTTCACCTGAATCAATCAGTTCCTTAAGTTTATTGACTGCGGGATGGTATCGCAAGATATGACCGACCATTAAAATCTTCTTTTTTTGCTCTGCTAACTGGATGAGTTCATTTGCTTCATTTAGATTGAGGGCAAGGGGTTTTTCTACATATACATTTTTTCCTGCCAAAAGTGCTTCCTTTGCAATTTTGTAATGGGTTGCAGCAGGGGTTGCAATAACAACAGCATCAACAATAGTCATTTGGTCATTAGGTAATTGGGTAATTGTCCCCTCACCCTTTCCGCCAAGAAGTGTGGCGGACTCTTCCACAAGGGGCGAGGGAATTGCAGGTGAAGTTATTGGGTTATCAGGTGATTGGGTGATTAGGTCAATAAATGAATTTGTAATTGCAATATCAGGATACTGAGATTTAATGGATTTTAAAACCTTCTCATCTGTGTCACAGACCACTCTCAAAACACCAAGTGTGTGGAAATTACGGATTAGATTCTTGCCCCAGGCACCTGCGCCGATTATGGCAATATTAATGGTGTGTGTATCAGATTTTATGGACATATGCACTCCTTCATTATGGTTATTGGGTTATTAGGTAATTGGGTTAATCATTATGGTTATTGGGTTATTAGGTTAATAGGTTATTGGGTAATTGGGTCATTAGGTTATTCAGCAAGGGATTGAAATTTCAAACGTTTAAGCGAAGCGATGTATCCGTTCAGAACTTTAATCAGATGATACGCACTACTTTTCAGTTCCCCACAATACTTATCATCAATATAACCTTCATCCAGACATTCATTGAAATCATCAATTAACTCGCAGATAGAGCCTCGCGACTGACGGCAGAATTGGATATTTTCTTGATAATGATAGCGACCATAACCTTCAGCAATATTATTTGTAACTGATAACTTTGCCCTTTTCATCTGTGGCTTTAAATTATAATCCTCACACTTGGGTAACATTTTTATTAATTTACTCACCTTTCGGCTAAATTCCCTTGCTAATTTGTACACATCAAGGTCTTCAAATGTTCGGATTATATTCTGATTACTGTTTTTCATTAATTAATAACCAATAACATAATAACCAAATAACCCCACATCATTTTTTGAAAAATTTTCGGATTGAGGCAATAACATAATCCACTTCTTTATCAGTGAGATTATGGTGAATGGGCAGGGATAAGACTTCTTTTGCGGCTTTTTCAGATTCAGGAAAATCACCTTCTTTATGACCGAGATATCTAAAGGCAGGTTGCAAATGCAATGGAATGGGATAATGAATAGCAGTGGCGATGTTCTTCTTATTCAGGTATTGCTGTAACTCATCACGTTTTGGAGTTCTTATTGTGTATTGGTGATAAATTGTCTGACTTTGGGGAGCAATATACGGAATTGTGACAACATCTTTTAAACCGTCGTTATAACGCAAGGCTATATTTTTTCTTATTGCATTCCATTCATCCATATACTTGAACTTTACCCTTAAGAAAGCAGCCTGTAATTCATCCAGACGGTCATTATATCCCAAAAATTCGTGCTGATATTTTTTTGAAGCACCATGAACACGCAAGGCTCTTAATCTGGATGCAAGGCCATCATCGTTTGTTAATACCATTCCTGCATCACCAAGAGCGCTTAAATTTTTGGTTGGGAAAAAACTTATGGCTGAGGTATCTCCAAATGAACCTACTCGCCTATCCTTATAGACTGCTCCAAGTGCCTGTGCCATATCTTCTACTATTTTAAGATTATGTTCTCGTACAATATTCATTATCTTATCCATATCTGCTGGTTGACCATATAGATGAACCGGCAATATTGCCTTCGTCTTATATGTTATCTTTTCAGGTATTTTTTCGGGATTAATGTTGAAGGTTTTAGGGTCAATATCACAAAAAACTGGCTTTGCACCGAGAATGGCAATCACTTCTGCTGTAGCAACAAAGGTAAAAGGGGTTGTTATTACTTCGTCACCCGGACCGATACCCAATGCCTTCAGGGATAGCAGAAGGGCATTTGTGCAGTTAGAAACACCAATACCATATTTGACTCCCACATAAGAGGCGACCTCTGATTCAAATTGTTTGACCTCCTCGCCAAGGATGAATTGCCCATTATTGAACACTTTCTTAAATGCCTGGGTCAATTCCTTTTTGATTGGTTTGTGCTGTTTTTTTAAATCAATAAACGCAACTTTCATATACCTCCTTTTTCTGGTTTTTCTGGTCTGTCTGGTCTGTCTTGTCTTTCTGGTCTTTCTGGTCTGTCTGGTCTGTTCCTTGATTCACGATATTTCCTTGATACAGGATACTTCCTTGATACAGGATGCACGATACACGATGCATGATACAGGATACACGATACAGGATACAAGAAAGAAGAGGGAATTAGGATTTGCGGACAAGATGACCCCTTTCCACTGCGCTGATAAATTTAGATAGTTTTGCACCAAGTTCTTCATAACCAGTCATAAAGTAATTGAATTGCTCTTTATCCTTCAAAGAACCGGTATCGTAAAGATATTGCAGATGTTCTTTTGTTTCATCGCAGGAAGCCAGACTATAGATTAGATATTGAATGAATTCCTGTTTATATCTTCTCCTGCCAAAACCTTCAACAATATTTGTAGAGACTGATTTTGATGAACGGCGGATTTGTGCACCTTCTTCATACATTTCAAACTTTGGCAGTTTTAAGGTCATTTTATGGATTTCAACCGCTAATTTGTGGCTGAGTTTGTAAATATCTAAATCCTTATAGGTGGTCACAATAAACTCCTTTCAAAAAATTCCTTGATACAGGATATATCCTTGATACAGGATGCACGATACACGATGCATGATACAGGATACTTCCTTGATGCACGATATTTCCTTGATACACGATTCATGATTCATGATACATGATGCACGATACAGGATGTTTCCTTGATACAGGATACTTCCTTGATGCATAATATCTGATATCTGATACAGGATTTTTTCTGATACAGGATTCATGATACAAGATAAGAGAAAACGGAGTAGTCAGTAGACAGTAGTCAGTATAAAGATTTTGGGAGATTTAACCATTTAACCAAAATTGAAAAGGCTACCGCCCTTGTCAGTTATCCGCCAAAAAGAGTGGCGGATGTATCTGCCAAACGCAGTGGCGAGATGCAAACACCCGCCAAAAATAGTGGCGGACACTGACCGCAAAAGACCAGATATTTTGTCCCTGATATAAATATGGGATATTTTATACAAAATTGAAAAAAAGTCAAGTGAGCACTGCGTGCCGGAATTGAGCCACAGAAGGCTGGAAGTGAGTTCATACTGAACTGGAATTGAGTGCGGAGCACTGGAATTGGACCAAGCATCTCTTACTTTGCGAATTCGCCAATCTGCCAGGGATAGAGGAAAGCATCGTCTGCGGGCTTCTCTCCTTTTAATCCAACACAACAATATTTCTCTAATTTGTATTTCTTAAGAAAGTAATCTATTGTTCTTTTTGAAAAGGCAGGAAAATTGACCTTTGTTTCAATGGGAATTACCTCGTTTTTGTGTCTCAAAATAAAATCAATCTCTTTTTTGTCTTTTGTCCGCCAGAAATAAACAGAATCCTTTCCAAAATTCTTAACAAGTTCTGAAAAAATTGCGGTCTCAAAAATCTCTCCTAAGATTTCTAAAGAAAAGACTTTCAACCATAACAGGTGTGCCAAACCACTATCATAAAAATATATCTTAGGGGTTTTAAAGAGTTCAGAACGAAGATTTTTGAAGAACGGTTTGACCAGCTTTATTACATAGGTATTTTCTAAGACAAAAAGATACCTCTCTATGGTCTGCTTGGCAAGACGACAGGTATTAGAAAGTTCTTCAATGTTCAAAAGTTTGCCGGTCTGAGAGGAGAGAATTTCTATGAGTTTGTTAAATTTTTCAATTTCCTTTACTTCAGCGAGGTCTCTAATATCCTTCTTAAGATATGTATCTATAATCTGCCACAGATATTTTTCTTTCTTTTCTTTTTCAGTAATAAAGGCAATCCGTGGATAACTGCCATAAAGAACAAATTCAGTAAATAAATTTTTTAGTTCATCCTCTTTAATCCTGGTCAACACCGGCTCTATCGGTTTTGAATATTCTTTAAAAATTAAAAACTCTTCAAAGGAAAGCCCGAAAACCTCAAAAACAATTGCCCTGCCCACCAGAGCCCTGCCCATCTTTTTTCTGATTTCAAATGTAGATGAACCAGATGCAATTATCTTCAGGTTTTTATGGTGATCACTTATCAACTTTAAGAAATTTGTCGGGTTTGATAGATATTGAACCTCATCAATTAAGACAAAAACTCTGTTTTTTGTGTCTACTCCCTGTTCCAAGAGTAGTCTGATAAGCCCCTCGGGACCTTGATTTAGAATCTTTAAATACTGACTCTGCTCCAGGTCAAAATAGCACACCTGTTCTGCCTTTTCTTGAAGATAATTTTTTAGCCAATATAGTATAAAAGTTTTACCAACCTGCCGGGCACCATAAAGAATGATTGCCTCTGGTTCATAGAGATATTTCAGAATCTCGTCAATTATCTTTCTTTTATGTATTTTTTTAGTTGACTCTTGCATATATCTAACCTATCTCAAACTGCACTTTAATTATAGTTGAACTTAAAGTAAAGTCAAGAGAAAAGCTGGGACTGAACGCCTATCGGCTGGAATAAACGCTCGAGATGGAAGGGAACCACGGTTTATTGAAAAACACGGGAATAAATTCCCTACTCCTTCCTTGATACAGGATATTTCCTTGATACATGATGCATGATGCATGATACACGATACAGGATATTTCCTTGATACATGATACAGGATACAGGATACACGATGCAGGATATTTCCTTGATACATGATGCATGATGCATGATACATGATGCAGGATACAGGATACAGGATATTTCCTTGATGCACGATGCATGATACAGGATACAGGATGCTTGATACAGGATACTTCCTTGATACATGATGCATGATGCATGATACACGATACAGGATATAAGAAAGAAAGGGGAATTAGGATTTGCGGACAAGATGACCCCTTTCCACTACGCTGATAAATTTAGATAGTTTTGCACCAAGTTCTTCATAATTAGATATTAAACATCAAGCAACCATTTCATAAGGGGAATAAATTTTATTCTTTTGCCTTCAATCCTTTCTTCAGCCTGATAATCATAGGTGATTACTTTCAGGTCTGAACAGGAAAATGTTTTACCTGCCTTAATCAGAGATTTCAACTCCCTTTCCCTGGTTTGATAATCATTAACATCAAAACAACACCGTAAAAGAGATAAGACCCTCTTGCCTTTTTTAATCACAAAATCAACTTCACCACTGTTTGAACTAAAGTAAAAAATATCTCTATTCGGTTGAAGTCCTTTCTGTAAAAGTGAAAGGAAAATTAGATTTTCCAATTTCTTCCCTTTCTCATTTCCTGCAATGAGTTCAATAAAGGCGTTATCAATAACATAAATCTTAGGAATGCTTTGTTCGATGTTTTTCAATGAGTAGGAAAATTTTTTTAAAGGGAAAAAGATAAAGGCGTCATTGAAGAACTCAAGATAATTGTATAAACTGTTTTTGCTTACCTGAATATTGAGAGATTTTAAGAAATTGTAAAACTGATGGATAGAAAATTCTTTTGCTTTAACAAGATAATTGAACATTAATTTGACTACTTTGGTGTTTCTTATCTTATGTCTTTCAATAAGATCGCGATAAATGGTGACCTCAATAATTTCTTGAAGAATCTTTTTCCTTTCCTGTGGATAGATAACAACCTCTGGATAGCCACCATAAGAAAAATAATCACGAAGATAATTCCCTAACATTGATTTCTGTTCTGATGAGAGATATTTATCATATTTAATCTTTTTCGCCCTCAAGATTTCAGAAAAAGAAAAAGGTAACAGCAGATAACTTAATGTCCTTCCCCTTAAAGAAGTGGAAATCTCACGGGATAAAAGTTTTGAAGATGAGCCAGATATAAAAACCTGAGCATTTTCTTTATCCAGAATACCTCTTATAAAAACTTCCCACTTATCAACATTTTGTATCTCATCAAAAAAGAACCAAACCTTTTTCTTTTTATTCTCGGGATAGATCTCATAAAATACTTCAAGCAGTTTAACTGAATCCGCTAAGGACATATCGATCAATTTGGAGTCTTCAAAGTTAATATATAAAATTCTCTCTTTTGAAACACCATTCTCTAAAAGTTTTTTGATCAACGAAAATTGATAATAAGTTTTACCTGCCCTTCTCGGACCCAGGATAGCAATAGACCTTTTTAACGGTATTTCCAAACTTACCTGAAGGTCTCTTTCTATTAGCCCGGGTGGTGGGAAAGGACCCTTATGGAAGTCCAGGATTATCTGACCCAATATTTCTTTTTCTATCATAATTATTTTTAGTTCTCTATATAGGGAAACAAATTAAAAATGTTTCCCTAAATTTAGGATGATACCTTATACAGGATGAGATGGTCTGTTTGGCCTGTTCCTTGATACATAAGGGACATATTAAGTAATTTTTGTCCCTCGGCCAAGGATAAATATTGTGCCGTTTTTCTTAATCAATCATCGTCTTCGACCGGGGTTATTTCATTTTAATGATTTTTTCGGTAAAGGACTTATCATCAATGGATAGCTCTACCAGGTAAATGCCAGCAGGAACTACCTTGCCTTTTATATCCTTACCGTCCCAGATAACATATGACTCAAGTTTATCAACCAGGGATGACAAATCCCGGATTAATCTACCACTGACATCGTAGATTCTCATCTTGAAATTATCCGCTCTTTGCGCCAGATAAAAGTTGATTCGGGTATTATGCAAGAAGGGATTCGGAAAAACATTCAGATACAATTGGCAGGGTTTTGAATTGTTTTGTTCTGTGATGAATGTCGGCAGATTACCCAGCGAATCGGTTTTGACAAAAAGAAAATCGTAGTTACCGCTGCCGATGGAGTTGGTCCGGCCTGAAATTACATAACCACCGTCACTGGTCGGTTCAACTGATTCACCCCATTCATACTGTCCGTAACCATGAGCCCGCTGCCACAGCAAATTGCCACTGGGATCTATTTTCAACAACCACAAATCATAACCGCCATGTCCATAAGAAGTCGTGCCGCCGGCCATGACATAGTTATTGTCAGGTGTTGGACAGATGGAATAAAAAAAGTCTATACCGGTGCCGCCAAAAGTTTTGGTCCAGACCGTATCACCAGCGGCGTTAACTTTCAACAGCCATCCGTCGTAGGAGCCGGCTCCGTATAAGGCAGTAAATCCTACAGCCAGATACCCGTTGTCCGGAGTCAGGCAGACATCAATTAATTTACTATCCTGGCTCGTATTGCCCCAGTAATGGCACCATTGCACATTGCCGTTGGCATTGGTTTTCATAAGCAAGGGCCGGGTGTGATAATTATCCGGACCATTCCAGCCCGCGACAACAAAACCCGAATCCGGTGTTTGCTTTATGCCGAAACCCTGGTCATGATTACTGGTGCCATAATTTTTAGTCCATATCGTATCACCGTTCGAATTCAAGCGGATGATGAATAGATCAGAATAACCTCCGCCGCTACCGTAAGAAAAAGTCACACCGGTCAGCGCGCAACCGCCACCATAAGCCGTGCAGACAGCCTCAGCCCATTCCACATCTGTGCCGCCATAACCGAACCATTGCAGGGGATTACCTAATGTATCCACTTTGATAAATATCGCATCCCAGTGATTAGAATCCGTATAAGCCGCGCCAGCCATTAACAAACAATTATCCAGTGATTTTTGCATATGCAAACCCATATTATCGTTTAAACCAATACTGTATCCAATCGTCCACAAAGTGTCACCAACACTATCGGCTTTTACCAGCCAAAAATCTTCTTTGGTTGAGTTCCGGGCGTGCGTGCCCATCAAGTAATAACAATTATTTAACTGCAAGCCATATTTTGCGTAATCATCGTAGGGGCTGCCCATCGCTTTGAACCAGCCCGTGGTTTGGGCATTAAGAATAAGAAGACAAAAAAATATGCTGGAAATTATTTTTAAAGTCATAGTAGTCAACTCCTTTCACAGCGCCCCATAAATGGAGCAATTATATACGGATAAATCTGTATCATTATCCGTGCCATTGTAATCGTCCAATTCAAGATATGAATCTAAACCACCACCTTATATTTGCGTTGCTTTTTAAAAATCAATAAACGCAAATTTCATATACCACCTTTTTCTGGTCTGTCTGGTTTTTCTGGTCTGTTCCTTGATACACGATACATGATACACGATACATGATACATGATACACGATACAGGATACTTCCTTGATACATGATGCACGATACACGATTCATGATACAGGATACTTACTTGATACAGGATGTTTCCTTGATACATGATACTTCCTTGATGCATAATATCTGATATCTGATACAGGATTTTTTCTGATACAGGATTCATGATACAAGATAAGAGAAAACGGAGTAGTCAGTAGACAGTAGTCAGTATAAAGATTTTGGGAGATTTAACCATTTAACCAAAATTGAAAAAGGCTACCGCCCTTGTCAGTTATCCGCCAAAAATAGTGGCGGATGTATCCGCCAAAAAGAGTGGCGGATGTATCCGCCAAAAAGAGTGGCGGATGTTTCCGCCAAAAAGAGTGGCGGATGTTTCCGCCAAAAAGAGCGGGGGATGTTTCCGCCAAAAAGAGCGGGGGATGTTTCCGCCAAAAAGAGTGGCGGATGTATCCACCAAACGCAGTGGCGAGATGCAAACACCCGCCAAAAATAGTGGCGGACACTGACTGCAAAAGACCAGATATCTCGTCCCTGATATAAATATGGGATATTTTATACAAAATTGAGGAAAAGTCAAGAGTAAGTTAGCCAAATAGGGTTTGAAGAAAGTCGGAGCCTGTTAATGTAACCTTGTCTTATTTAGCGGTATATAAGAATGAGATTACTTCGTCGCTCTCTCAACAAAGCTCGAGACAGGCTCGCTTTTCGCAATGACAAAATGAGATTTCAGGGACTGAAGTTTCTACTCCATAAATCCCCCTTTGTCCCCCTTTAGAAAAGGGGGATTTGTATCTTGATACAGGATTAAGAAAAATAAAGAAGGGTATTATCGCGGTTGGAAACCGCTCCTACTATAAAGATCGTTAATCGTTGGACGGTGTCGCTGCCCGTATCAAAATTAAATTCCAAACTCCAATCCGCCATCCGCCACACTGCTTGGCGGAAGAGTGGCGGACCAAATTCCAAACAATATCAAAATTCCAATCTCCAAACTTTTTTGCAATTCTCCCGTCTATTTTTCTCACACTGTACGTTCCACGTTTCACGAATTTCCCTTCTCTTTACCCCTATTTACCCTTATTTACCCTTCTTCCTTTAGTAGCGAGTAGAGAGTAGCAAGTAGTGAAAAAAGGGTAAAAATAAAATTTTCTAACACTTGATTATATAATTTAATTGAGTATAATTTAAAAGAAAGGAGATTTTATGGAAGAAGAGAAAAGACCACCCCAGCAAATAAATGTTGAATTAACCCCTGAACATTCTGATGGGGTTTATTCAAATATCGTTCTCATTGCCCACTCACCCAGTGAGTTCATCCTTGATTTCGCAAGGATGCTCCCTGGTTTGCAAAAGGCAAAGGTCTTCTCAAGGATTATAATGACACCCCAGAATGCCTATCTATTAAAAGAGGCACTTGAAGAAAATTTAAAAAGATATGAAGATAGATTTGGAAAAATTAGAATCTTTGGTAAAGAAGAGAAAGAAATCGGTTTTAAGTAAAGTTGTGGATTTCTTTCTAAACTCTGAATACGATGCCTATCTTGTCGGCGGGATATTGAGGGATACGCTCCTCAATAGAAAGACAAGGGATATTGATATTTCAGTTAGAGGCGATGCAATAAAGGCAGCCTATCAATTGAACAGGATACTTAAAGGCAGGATTGAAGTCCATCAGGATTTTAACACAGCAACGATATATAAAGGCAGGACAAGGATTGATATTGCAATGACAAGGGATGAGACATATCCCAAACCCGGTGCCTTACCTGTTGTATTTAAATCAGATATATTTGGCGACCTGAGAAGAAGGGATTTCACAATAAATTCAATGGGTCTATTTATTTCAAGGGAAAAACCGAGATTGATTGACTCCTTTTTTGGTCGGCATCATCTTGAGAAAAGATGGATAAAAGTCATACACCCGAAGAGTTTTCTTGATGACCCGACAAGGATGTTTCGTGCTTTAAGATATAAAAATCGTTTGAATTTCAGGTTTGAACCAATGACTGAAAAACTTTTGATTGAGGCATCCTGGCTAAGGGTGCTAAAAAAAGTATCAAAACAGAGGATCCTGAATGAATTAAAATTGATCTTTGAAGAAGAGACATATCTGAGAACAATAAAGGATATCCATAAATATGAAATTCTCGAATTTGATATCAAAAGATTGAACATATTAAAGAAAATCCCGAAAGATTTAAAATACTACTATTTCTTGAGCCTCCTTGAAGACAACTTTCCCTTGAGCAATGAAGAGGCAAAAATTGTAAGCAATTTCAGAAATATAGAAAAGATAAAACAGGGGATAAAAAGGACAGAAACAAATAGCGAACTATATTATACCCTTCATAATGTTGATAAAAGAGTGATAAGGGCTCTATTCGTGATGTATAAAAGTCTCAGGCATAAGATCAGAAGATTCTATGGATTGAATAGAATAAGACCATTGATAAATGGTGAAGATTTGAAAAGATTGGAAATAAAACCCGGTCCGATATTCAGGGAGATACTCACTGGAGTGCATAAATTACAACTTGATAAAAAGATAAATAATAAAAAAGAAGCAAAGGAAATGGTGCGAAAATGGCTGAACGTTTCTTAGAATTATTATTATCTTTACCTCCACTCCTACTCGCCCTTACCGTGCATGAATATTTTCACGGATTTATTGCATATCGTATGGGTGACCCAACCGCAAAATTTGCCGGCAGGCTCACATTCAATCCCTTAAAACACATCGACCCGATAGGCTTCATCGCATTCTTGTTATTCAGATTTGGCTGGGCAAAACCAGTCCCTGTAAATCCATACAATTTTTATGACTACAAAAAGGGAATGGTTCTTACATCTATCGCAGGACCTGGTTCAAATCTTGGGCTGGCATTTATCTCGGGAATGATTATAAGGATAGCAGGAACATCTTTAGCCACACCTGCACTTTTGCCCTTAGCAATTATGCTCAAACTGAGCCTTTTTTATAATCTCATTCTCTGTGCATTCAATCTCATTCCAATTCCACCACTCGATGGTTCAAATGTCTTATTCTATTTTCTACCTGACCGGTATGCGTATATCCGTTATCAACTTGAAAAATATGGATTTCTCATTCTCGTAGGACTTATTCTAATTGATAATCTCGGTATTCCCCTGCTCTGGGGCTGGATTGGTCCGTTTGTATTATTTTTCAGCAAATTATTTGCCGGGTTTTCTAATTTTTATATATAAGGAGGGCAAAATGAAAAAATTGTTAAAAATTCTGGGCATAATAATCGGTGTTCTAATATTGATTGTAATCATCGGCTACATAGCAATAAGTTCATTCCTCACACCATCAAATCTGCGCGGGATTGTAGAAAAAATGGCATCACAGGCAATAAATTATCCTGTTGAAGTCGGTGGTGTATCATTAAAATTAGGATTCAAGATTGCAATTGGCATTGATAAGGTTTCTTTAAAAAATCCACAGGGTTTCACTGATAGAAAAATGCTTGAAATAGAAAATATAAGACTGAATCTCAAACTCTTTCCCCTCTTGTTTAAAAGGCAGATTGTAGTAAACAGTATAACAATAAAGGGTGCAGAGATAAATATCGAAAGGAACAAAGACAATTACTATAATATCGTTTTACCAGAGATGGAGAAGACAAAAGGACCGGGGTTTGCCATTTCAATTGATAAGATAGAAATCTCAAAGACGAATCTTAATTACAGCGATGCAATCACAAAGACCGAATTAAAATTAAAAGAAATAAATCAGAAAATATATTTAAAACAGAACAGGTTCTTAATAAATGGGAATCAGACACTGGAGATGACAAAGACAAAGGAATTGCCTGTATTTTCTGCAAAGATTGAAAACGATATTGAGTATGATACACTTACAAAAAATATAAACATAAAAGAACTGAAGGCAGAATATGGAACGATAAAAATAAAAACAAATGGCACCATAGAAAAATCAGAATTGTTAAATTTGAATGTGAATCTGAATATCTCTGACCTTACAAAAATATTAGAATTTATTCCGGAAAAATCAAGACCGTCAAAATTATCAGGTTCAATAAGGGCTGATGCCACAATACTGGGAACGACAAAAGAACCAAGGGCGAATGGAAAGTGTGAACTGATTAACATACTTGTTAAACCTGCAGGATTTAATAAAGAGATAGAGAAGATAAACGGAAGTTTTAGTTTTGACCTGAATTCAATAAAAAATATCATAATCCAGGGTATGTTCGGAACCTCAAGGTTTGATATAACCGGCACAGTGAGCAATCTGAAAAATCCTCTCCTTGACCTGATTGTAAAAATTTCATTAAATCTAAAAGATATTGAGACAATTTCAAATCAGACCTCAGGGATGAAAACATCAGGGAGTGCGAATATAAATATCGTGATAAAAGGAAACGCAGATAAACCAAATTATTTTGGCGATTATACAATATCGGATGCAACGCTTGATGGAATAGGGCTTGTAAAACCAATAACAAATTTAAGGGTGAAAGGAACACTACAGAATGACGGTGCAAAGATTTCTGAATGTTCAGGACATATTGGCAGGTCTGACTTTTCATTCAGTGGTTATATATCAAATTTCAATAAACCCATAATACAGATAAATAATAATTCAAATCTCATTGACCTTGATGAATTATTCCCCAAAACCAAAACTGAGAAAAAGACCGAACAAAAAGGAATCCCTGTGACCATACAGGGGAATGTGAAGATAAATAGACTCACTGGAATGGATATGGAATTTAAAAATATAACAACCTCTTTTAAATACGAGAATGGTATAATTGACATCAAGGATTGCAAGGCAGAGACCTTTGATGGAAAGGTTGAATTTGATTTTTATTACAATACAAATAGCCCTGAACCTTACAGGATAAATACGAGGATGACGAATATAAATGTCCAGAAGTTTTTCAAAAGATTTTTAAAATTTGAAAATCTCGAGGGAACTATTTCTGGTGTGAATAATTTCCAGGGAAGGGGTTTTGAGCAAAAACAGGTCATTGCCAACCTCACCGCAAGTGGAAATGTAAAACTCACAAATGGTGTATTCAACAATTTTGAATTTCTCAATAAGTTATGTGATTGGCTTGGTTTAAAAGATAAAAAGACAATACCGGTGAATGACCTTGTCTGCTCGTTCAAGATTGAAAATGGCAGGACGAACATTGAAGACTGGTCGATGGAAAGCGGGATAGGAAACTTTCTTGTAAATGGCTCAATAAAACTTGATGGTGTGATTAATCTTGTGATTACACTCACATTAAACAAAAAGGAATCAGATTTATTGAAGAGTTATCACGGTGACTGGGTGCTATATTACGACTCCCAGGGAAGGGCAACGATTGATATCATTGCAACCGGCAGGTTATTCTCTCCACAATTTAAACTTGATGCAAACAAGATAAAAGAAAGGCTCAAAGGAAAGATAAAGGATGAATACGATAAAAAGAAGAATGAACTTGAAAAGAAATTAAAGGACCTGTTTAAAAAATAATGCCTGAACTTCCAGAAGTTGAAACGATAAAAAGGGAATTAAAGCCCGAGATAATAAACAGACGCATAGTTGGATGTAAGATTCTAAGAAAAGATATCATCGGTTATCCTGATGCCAGAAATTTCTTAAAAGAATTGATGGATGAGACGATAATTGATGTTAATAGAAAGGCAAAATATCTCATCATCAACCTGACCAATGACAAAAGATTGATATTCCATCTCCGGTTATCAGGCAGGATATTTGTTATAAATAATGATAAGGTCCTTAAATCAAAGGGTGAGATAATATTTAATGATGGAATTGTGGAGAAGAAAAAATTTATTAGATTGATCTTGGAACTGGATGATAAATTATTGATATTCAGTGAACCAAGGGTCTTAGGAAGGGCATATCTGATAAAGGGAAATGAAAGACCACGAACTTTAACAGGATTTTTCAATCTCAGTTTTGAACCCATATCACCAGAATATGATTTTCAATATTTCAAAAATAAATTAAAGAACAAAAAGGCACAGATAAAATCGGTATTGCTTGACCAGTGTATATGTGCAGGTGTTGGAAATATATATTCTGATGAGGCACTTTTTCACTCGGGTATAAGACCAACAAGGAGAGCAAATACATTAAAGACTGAAGAGATATTCAAACTCCTTATGGCAATGAAGAATGTCTTAAAAAAAGGGATTGATGAATGTGGAACAACAGTATCGGATTATAAAAGGACAGATGGCAGAACCGGGAATTTTCAGAATTTTTTATATGTGTATGAACGTGAAGGTGAACCCTGCAGGATATGTGGTGCAAGGATTGTATTAACAAAAGTAGGAAATAGGTCAACAAGGTATTGTCCGAAGTGCCAGAAGTGAGAATTGCGTGGTAAACAGGGGGATTTTTATCCTTCAGCCTTTTTGAGCATATTATTTGCAAGGCTAAAGCCTTGCCCTACATCTTCTTCAAGCAAAAAAAGGCATCAGAGTTTATAAGAAAGATAACAGAAGTGAGAAATATTGACTTAATAGAATTTCTGTGTATATTTAAGGTATGGAGCAATTTTCCACACGCTATGAACCAAAAGGGATAGAAGATAAATGGTATGATTTCTGGCTTAAACAGGGTTTATTCACACCAGACATAAATTCAAACAAACCAGGTTATACAATAACCATTCCACCACCAAATGTCACTGGTAGGCTCACCCTCGGACACATATTGAATAATACGATACAGGATATTCTTATTAGATATAAAAAGATGAGTGGGTATGAGACATTGTGGGTACCGGGAATGGACCACGCCGGCATTGCGACCCAGGTAAAGGTTGAAGAGGAAAGATTGTTGCCCAGAGGGATAAAAAAAGAAGACTTAGGAAGAGAAGGGTTTCTCAAAGAGGTCTGGAAATGGAAAGAAGAGTATGCAAATGTTATCAGGACACAATTAAAAAAGATGGGCTGTGCCTTAGACTGGACAAGGGAACATTTTACCCTATCTGAAGAATATTCAAAAAAGGTGATAAAGGTATTCGTTGATTTATATAAAAAGGGATTGATATATCGTGGAAAAAGGATAATCAACTGGTGCCCGAGATGCCTCACTGCATTATCTGATGAACAGGTTGAGACCGAGAATAAATCAGGAAAACTCTATTATATTAAATATCCGATCAAAGATACAGAGGATTTCATAACCGTTGCTACAACAAGACCAGAAACGATGCTCGGTGATACTGCTGTTTGTGTTAATCCGAATGACAAAAGATATAAAAACATTGTAGGAAAGATAGCAATCCTGCCGATAATGAACCGGGATATCCCCATAATCGCAGATGAATATGTTGACCCTGAATTCGGTACCGGTGCCTTAAAGGTTACACCTGCCCATGACCCGTTTGACTTTGAACTATCAAAAAAACATAATCTCCAGATAATAAATATAATGAATTCTGATGGAACACTTAATGATAATGCTGGTGAGTATAAAGGCGTGGAGAGATTTGAGGCAAGGAAGAGAATAATCGAACACCTTGATAGATTAAAACTCTTAGAAAAAATAGAGAATTATACAGTGCCAATGGCGATATGTGAACGGTGCGAAACACCAATTGAGCCGAGGCTTTCAAAACAATGGTTTGTAAAAATGAAACCCCTTGCCGAACCAGCACTTGAGGTTGTAAAGAATGGAAAGATAAAGATATATCCAAAGAGATGGGTGAATCTTTATAACCACTGGCTTGAGAATGTAAAAGACTGGTGTATTTCAAGACAGTTGTGGTGGGGACACAGGATACCTATCTATTATTGTAGAAATTGTTATAACGCGGAAGAAGCAGAGATTAAAAAAATCGCTGAGGCCGCAAAAGGGATAATTGTTGCCGAGCAAAAGCCAGAAAGGTGTCCTTATTGTGGTTCAACTGAAATATATCAGGATGAGGATGTCCTTGATACCTGGTTCTCATCCTGGCTCTGGCCATTTGCAACCCTGGGCTGGCCTGATGATACAGCGGATTATAAAAAATTTTATCCTACCCAGACCCTTGCCACAGGCTGGGATATCATATACCTCTGGGTTGCAAGGATGATAATGGCTGGGCTTGAATTCACAAAGAATATTCCATTCAGCAATGTGGTATTTCATCCAATGATACGTGATGAAAAGGGAAGGAAGATGTCAAAGAGCCTGGGCAATTCACCAGAGCCAATGGAACTGATCGACAAATATGGTGCTGATGCATTGAGATTTGGACTTATGCTCATCACACCTCGTGAACAGGATGTGCTTTATAGCGAAAAATCAATAGATGTGGGCAGAAAATTCTGCAACAAATTATGGAATGCAAGCAGGCTTATATTCACATCATTTCCTGAAGTCTCTGAAGAAATACCTGAGGAACTCTCTGATTTTGATTTATGGATACTTAATGAGTTCAATAAATTATTGAAGGATGGAGAGTATCACTACAGCAATTTTGAACTGAATGCATTGAGCAAAAAACTTTATGAATTTGTCTGGCACATATTCTGTGACTGGTATCTTGAAATAATAAAAATTCCACCGTATAATAAAAATAATGTATCAAAGTATGTTTTGAAACAACTATTAAAGATTCTCCATCCATTCATTCCATTCATCACTGAAGAACTTTATCAGAATTTTTCTCACCGCAAAAAGAGCATATTGCTTGACGAATATCCGAAAATGGTTGAAATCCCTGAACCCGCTCCATTCGTTGCAGAATCAATAAAACTCATTGAAGAGTTAAGAAATATCCGTGGTCTCTTCTCAATCCCGCCGAACGAGACATTGAATATCGTCATATCAACTGATGATAATAGAAAAAAATATATTGATGATAACACAGCTATATTCCAGAAACTTGCAAAGGTGAATTCTGTGGTCTTTGGAACAAAACCAAAGGCACCTTCTGCAACTATCGTTCTGCCAAAGATTATATGCTATGTAATATTGAAGGGTGTAGAGATAGAAAAAGAAAAGAAAAGGCTTGAAAATGAGATTGGTTTTCTAACAAAAAGGATTGATGAGTTGAAAAATAGACTCAATAATCCAAAATATATTGACCAGGTAAAATCTGAAGTAAGGGAAAAAGAAGAAAAGAGGCTTGAGGAATCCCTTACCAGGCTCAGGTATATAAAACAGGCGATAGAGAATTTATGAAGTATATTTCCTGGGTCATAATTTTTATTCTTATAATCCTGGGCTATTATTTCTACAGAACCCAGTATCTCCCAGTTAAGAATAGCACTGATAAATTGAAAGAAGAGATAAAGATGTGGGAAGAAACGATAAAGAGCGAAAAAGGAATTCGCGGTGATTTTGAACACCTGCCTGCTAATAAATTCTTCGAGGATGATAAACTCACACCATATGGTGAGGTTGAAATTATGCGCAGGTTTGACCGTCATTACAAAGGGATAGAGATATATATCTCAGCACCGAATGCATTAAAAAGAATGGCAGAATTGTTGAAGTTCCTTCAGGAACAGAGACTTGATTATATGTCAATGTATTTCATAGCGGTCATCGATTCAATTGAACGGTTTGATTACAAGTATACTAAATAATAGAAACACAATGAAGAAAATTTCTCGTAAATGGTTCTGGTGCACAGTGCTGATTATTTTATTGACTAACCCCGCATTTGCCGGAAAAAAATCTGCAGGAAAGGCAATGCTTTTATGCCTTTTACCTGCTGGTGGTCAATTCTACACTGAGAGGTATGTTCCCGGTGTTATCATCGGTGCTGGTGAAATAACACTCGGCTATTTCGCCTACAAAAACCATATTGAAAAAAATTATGGAGAACGAAATTCCTTTTTGTGGTGGGAATTGTTTTTATTCGGTTATTCACTTGCTGATGCCTATGTTGGGGCAAAGATGTATGGATTTGATGTTGAAACTGATATAAATAAGGTCAGTTTTATATACAGAATAAAATTTTAGTGTCTCGGATTCTCCTTTACCTTTTCCACAGCCTTTAATAATTCAACAAGGACCTTTGCCTGCAACTGGTCTTTACTGAGATTGAACATCGTCATAATGTGCCCCACATCACTCGATACATACATTGCAGGAAGATTATTAAGTGTGAGGGTCATTATATCCTGATAGCAGTTTGCACACCTGCAGAGTGAAGGGTCCTGTTCATAAAGTCTTTGCAATTCTTCACGGACAATCTTTTCAATATAGTTTTCTGGTTTTATGTCCATTTAACCTCCATTATTTTTTAGCCTGAGCAGGCAATTCATTTTTTAAAAGTTTTTATCATCTTTAAAAATTCCTGCTCGTCAATAATCCTTACACCAAGTTTCTTTGCCTTCTCATATTTTGAACCCGGCTCAGTGCCAGCAACAACAAAATCGGTCTTCTTTGATACAGAACTTGAAGGGTGACCACCCAATTGACGCACAATCGCCTGTGCCTCTTCACGGGTCATTGAAGAAAGTTCACCGGTAAAGACAAAAGTCTTATTCTTTAATGGTCCTTCAGATACGACCTTTTCGGTCTCGAACTTCAAACCTGCCCTTTTCAAATTTTCTATAAGACGCCGGTTCTTTGGACTCTTGAAATAATTGATAATTCCTTCTGCAACTACCTCTCCAATGCCTGTTATGGAAGTAAGTCTTTCTATATCCGCATTCATAAGGTTATCAATACTCTTGAATTCATTGACCAGCAAATTAGATGCATTTATTCCTACATTTGGGATGCCGAGTGCATAAAGGACATTGACAAAATCCCTTCCTTTGCTCTTTTCAATGGCATCTATAAGATTCTGCGCAGACTTCTCACCCATCCGCTCAAGTTCAGCAATAGTTTTAACATCAAGTTTATAGATATCATCAAAACCCCTGATAATACCGAGGTCAACGAGTTTGTTCACCAGAACCCAGCCAAGCCCTTCTATATCCATTGCCTGTCTTGAGGCAAAATGTAGTATAGCGGCTTTGATCTGTGCTGGACAGGAAGAATTTACACACCTCCAGTCAGCCTCTCCTTCAAGTCGGTATATCTTCTCTTTACAGACCGGGCATTTATCAGGAAACTTGAATATCCTCTCTTTTCCGGTCCTCCGGTCTTTTACCACACCAACGACCTTTGGTATGACCTCTCCCCCTTTTTCAATAATGACATAATCACCAATCCTTATATCCTTTCTCTTTATCTCATCTTCATTGTGCAATGTTGCCCTTGAGATGGTTGTGCCTGAAAGCAAAACCGGTTCAAGGATTGCCACTGGTGTGACCCTACCGGTCCTGCCCACCTGTAGTTGTATATCATTTAATTTTGTTATTGCCTGGCGTGCAGGATACTTATAGGCAATTGCCCAGCGCGGACTCTTTATCGTATAACCAAGGAGTTCACGGTCAGCAAAGTTATCCACTTTTATAACCAGACCATCAACCTCATACTCAAGTTCATCCCTTTTATCCTCCCATTTCTTCATATACTCAATCACTTCATTTATATTATTGCAGAGTTCAATATGGGGAACGATTTTGAATCCTGCATCACCAAGTTTCTTCAAGGTTTCATAATGTGAGGTGTGGCGTGGACCAGGCATGATTGGTATCGTATGGATGAAAAGATCAAGGTTTCGCTTTGCCACCTCTTTTGGATCAAGGAGCTTAAGTGTCCCTGCTGCTGCATTGCGGGGATTGGCAAAGATCGGCTCACCCTGTTCTTCCCTTTCTTTATTTATCTTTTCAAAATTCTTTTTGGAAAGGAAGACCTCGCCTCTGACCTCAATATTCTTCAATTCCTCATCATCGGTCAAAATCTGTAAAGGAACTGACTTTATCGTCCTTATGTTCTGGGTTATATCATCTCCTTTTATTCCATCCCCCCTTGTTGCACCGAGTATGAGTCTGCCATTCTCGTAAAGGAGCGTTACTGCCACACCATCAATTTTGAGTGTTGCTTCATATTTTACCTGTCTGCCAAGCCCTTTCTTCACCCTCTTGTCAAATTCAAGCAATTCCTCTTCAGAATATGTATTATCAAGGCTGAGCATCTTTATTTTGTGTTCAACGGTCTTAAATTCCTTTAATGGCTCTCCACCGATGCGCTGGGTTGGAGAATCTGATGTAACCAATTCAGGGAATTGCCTTTCGAGTTCAATGAGTCTTTTGTATAACTGGTCATATTCAAAATCAGAAATAACTGGCTGATTCAGGACATAATAACGGTAGTTGTGGTAATTTATTTCCCTGCGTAACTTTTCAATCTCCTTTTTTGCCTGTTCGAGTTTCATATAAATATTATAAAAATTTTTTCAGGGATGTCAAGAAAGTTTTATTTGCTGTCTGGTCTTTCTGGTTTTTCTGGTTTTTTTGGTCTTTCTGGTTTATCTGGTTTATCTGGTCTGTCTGGTCTTTCTGGTCTTTCTGGTTTTTCTGGTCTGTCTGGTTTGTCTGGTTTGTTCCTTGATACAGGATACAGGAAGTCAATTTATCGGGGAAGTTGGTTATTAGGTGAAGAGGTGGGTATATAGGGAAGAAGTTAGAAGTGGGAAGTAAGAAGTTAGAAGGCAGAAGTAAGATGTCAGAAGTTAGAAAGAGAGAGCAGGGATTGAGTTTATCTATAAAGATCGTTAATCGTTGGACGGTGTCGCTGCCCGTATCAAAATTAAATTCCAAACTCCAATCCGCCATCCGCCACACTGCTTGGCGGAAGAGTGGCGGACCAAATTCCAAACAATATCAAAATTCCAATCTTCAAACTTTTTGCAATCCTTCCGTCTATTTTTCTCACACTGCACGTTCCGCGTTTCACGCATTTCCCTTCTTCACCCCTCTTCACCCCTTTTCACCCTTATTTACCCTTCTTCCTTTAGTAGCGAGTAGAGAGTAGCAAGTAGCGAGAAAAAATATGGAGTAGAGACTTTAGTCTCAAAGTTAAAATAGGGGATTGCTTCGTCGCTTCGCTCCTCGCAATGACAACAGAGGAGGCAAGAAAGTGAGAATTCAAAATGACGGGTAAAAATTTTTTAAAAAAAGGGGATTAAAATGGAATTTGCGCCCCTTCCATTATCTTTTCTCCGGCTGATGTGCCGATGCGGTTTGCACCTGCCTTTATAAATGCAACTGCTGCAGCATAATCCCTGATTCCTCCTGATGCCTTTATTCCAAAATTTGGACCGAGAATCTTTCTCAATAGTTCTACATCCTCTATCCTTGCCCCTTCTTTTGAGAACCCGGTAGATGTCTTCACAAAATGGGCACCACTTTCTTTTATTATATTTGCCGATGCAATCTTCTCCTGTTCGGTCAGAAGGCAGGTCTCGATTATTACCTTTACAATCCTGCCCTGTGCAGATTCTACTATTGCCTTTATCTCTTTACCAACATATTTATAATCCCTGGATTTCAAACGCCCGATGTTCATCACCATATCTATCTCATCACAACCCAATCTTATGAGTTCTTCAGTAGCATATAACTTTGCCTTTGTCGTTGATGCACCAAGCGGAAATCCAACCACACTACACACCTTTATATCCTCAGGCAGTTCCTTTCTTGCAAGTTCAACCCAGGATGGATTCACAACCGCTGAAAAAAACCTGTATTTTTTTATACCTTCAAGGAATTTCAAAATATCGTCTTTTGTAGCATCGGGTTTTAAAATCGTCTGGTCAATGTATTTATTTATCTCTTTCATATACCAACCTGCCTTTCATTTTTTATCATAATAAATTTCATCGAATCTTTTTTTAATCGTGTAATAAATACAGATAGGCAAAAGTTCTGGTTTTATCCTAAACTTTTTTACCCAGCCCATACCCTTTTTTATCTCTTTTACTTTAAAAATATATATGCCTGACCTTGTCTCAAAGATCCTTCTTTCACCTATCGCTGCCTCAAATACTGGTCTTGAAACAGGATCCATACTCTCAGGATAAACCTCTTTTCTCTTGTTGAATTTCTTTATCTTCTTTGCCGATTCCCTGGTGATCGTGCTATCTTTATCCCATTTTAAAAATGCATATTCAATCACCCTGTGCTCTGGTTCATATAACTTATCAGGAATATTCAAAATCAATCGGTTTAAATATTCAAACCCTGCAACATCAGAACTTATCTTTTTTAGAAAGTCTTCCTTTTCCATCTTCATTTTTGAAATATCAAGTTCAGGGTTCAATGATAATGATAATAAAAATTGGATAAATTCAAGGTCTGCGCCAAATTTTATATATTCATTACCCTTTTCAATCCATTCCTGTTTTGCCATTTCTTTAAAGAATAGATTTGTATCCTGGTTTTGTGTGGACTCAAAAACAGTATCATTCAGAATCATTGTGCTATCCATTAGAATACTCAAATCTGCCATCGTATCAAGTGCAGCAAAATCAAAATAGGATATGCCCTTACCTTTTGCCTGTTGCACATAAAAGACCTCTGTATTTGCCTGCAACTCCATACCCTTCCATAAAAATCCAATACCCATTATTGTCGAAGGAAAATGATAAAGGGAAAAATTTAAAAAATCCTTGAAAAGTTTTGTATCTGTAGTATAGGACATAACAACCGGATAATCAATCAAACCCTTCCATTCCCACCAGTTCTGGGCATACTGGTATGATGCCCTTGATGGGCTTGAAAAGACCGCACAGGAAATAACACAATCCTGATCAATATTTTTGATTGAATAATGCACCTGCTCTAAAAAACTATAGAGCGCCTTCTGCCTTTTTTTATTTTCAAGAAAAAAATTATATGCAATCCAGCGATTGAAAAACTCAAGTCTTGAATATCTTAATAGTGTGAGCCAGCGCGTATCACGAGTGTTTAATCCTGAGAGCAGACCTGATACAATCGTATCTTCAATACCCCAGAAAACACCCGGGTATCTTATAAAATCAAAATGTATACCGTCAACTTTATATTTACTCACAATCTCTTCACATATCTTTTTCAAAAAATCCTTTACTTCAGGATTTTGAGGATTCACAAAAGTCCCTTCGAGACCAAAATCATTTTTTTCTTCTGGTGTGTAGTCAATCATACTCCTTCCCTTTATATCCTTCAATAACCATTCAGGATGTGTATGATAAATATGCCTTGTGGAATCAGGAAAACTATCTAAAGACCAGACCAGAAATGTATTTATCCAGGCATGAACCCTGATATTCCGCTCTTTTGCATATTTTATTATAGAATCAAACGGGGCATAATCCAGCGGAGCATTTTTCGCCAGATACTGGCTCTTTGGAATTATATCTGATTTGTAGTATGAAGAGCCGCCAATAACGACCTGAACATAAAGATCTGTTATCTCCATTTTTTCAGCAAGGGATATAATCCTGGGGATGGAATCGGGCGAGGCAATCGATAATGCCCTTACCCAGAGTCCTTTTTGAAAACCAAAAAGAAATGCGAGAAATAGAAGCATAAATTTTATCTACCAAACCTCTGGTTTAAATCATCAAGGCTTATCTTTATCACAATAGGTCTTCCATGGGGGCAGATAAATGGATTCTCACAGGCAAATAAACGGTCAATCAGATTCTGCATTTCAGGGACTGATAGTTTCTGCCCTGCCTTTATCGCCATTCTGCAGGCTATAACCTTTGCCAGTTCGGTTTTCTGATTCATCAATTTACCAAGACTTCCGATCTCGCTGAAAAATCCCTGAAGGTCTTCCCTTGTCACCTTTGTATCTAAAGGAAGTGTATCAATGACAAGGGTGCGGGCAGAAAATTCCTTGAATTCAATACCGAGTTCTTTTAACTTATCCCTGGTCATCTCATATATGCGGTATTCGTCAGGTGTAAGTTCTATTGTAATCGGAAATAGCAGATGCTGGGAAGAACCGCGATTATTCATAATGGATTCGTATAATATCCTTTCGTGTGCTACATGCTGGTCAATGATTATCAATCCTGTGCTCGTCTGGGCAAAGATATAGGTGTTGTGCAACTGCCAGAAATCCCCTGTCTCGCCTGTCGTTTTGGTGCTGGGCTGTATTTCTGTATAAGGGATGAGCGACTCCTGAATTAATCTGATATCTTCTGAAGGCATAGAATCAATTTCGGATGTATATTCTTTTGCCGGGGTTGCGGGAAAGAGTCTACTCTTTATCCCCTGTGTAAGAAGGTCCATCACATATCTTTCTTCTTTTATCTTTACTTCGTTCTTTGTCGGATGGATATTAGCATCAATATCCCGGGGAGGAATCTTTATATTTAATACATAAAGGGGTGGCTCTTTTGGGTTTTGATAGACTTCAGAAATCACCCTGTTGATCCGGTGATACCTTACTGGTCTTGAGTTCACATAGATTAAATTAAGATTGATTTTTTCGTTCAGATTGAATGGTGATATGAAACCATAAAATTTTATCTCACCAACATTTAATTCAAATAATATCAACTTTTCTATAATATAAACAGGATAAATCTGCGCCAACCTTGTTTTCAGGTCTTTAACCGGCGGCAGGTTGAGTATATTCCTCTGTGCATCATTTAAAATAAAATGGACTTCAGGAGAAATCACCGCATATGTCTTTATCAATTCTATAATAAGACGGCGCTCATAATCATCTGACTTTAAAAATTTTCTGCGTGCAGGCAGATTATAAAAGAGGTTAGATACCTTGACCCTTGTCCCCCTTTCCCTGAAGGTATCAATAATTTGTTTGACCCTTCCATCTTCTACAATTATCTTTGTCCCTTCATTACCATCAAAGGTTTCAAGTTCAAAATGGGAAACCTGGGCAATACTTGCAAGCGCTTCACCCCGGAACCCAAATGTGTTTATATTCTCTATATCCTCAATACTTTCGATCTTACTCGTTGCATATCTCTCTATTGATAAAAGGGCATCCTCACGAGACATGCCGATACCATCATCATTAACAAGGCATTTTGACTTTCCCCCTGATTCAATCTCAATCTCTATCCTCTTTGCACCGGCATCAAGGGAATTTTCAATCAGTTCTTTTATGACCGAGACAGGTCTGATTATTACCTCACCAGCAGCAATCTTTGAGCGAACTTCCTCTGAAAGCAATTTTATCCTGGGCATACCATATTTTATAGAGGGTGGAGTGAAAGTCAAGGATTGGAAATCAAGTAAAAAATCTATGAAAAAATTGCAGCAAAAAAATCAAAAAATAGAAAAAAACAGTTATATTGACTTATATCCGAAAATTGGTATAATAATGAGTCAACTTAAGGAGGTAATTTGAAAATCCATGAATATCAAGCAAAGGAATTTTTCAAAAAATATGGCATTCCGGTGCCAAAAGAAAAGGTCTGTTTCAATCTTAATGAGGTCATAGAGGCTGCAAAAGAAATAGGTATTCCCTGTGTGATAAAGGCGCAGGTGATGGTCGGAGGCAGGGGTAAGGCAGGTGGCATAAAAGTGGCAAAGACTGAAGAAGAGGTCAGGTCCTATGGTGCCCAGATACTTGGTATGGAGATAAAAGGGATACCAGTAAAGAAAGTCCTTGTTTCTGAAGCAGTAGGCATTGCCTCTGAAGCCTATCTTGGTATTATCATTGACCGGAATGAGAAAAAGACCGTTCTAATGGCATGTAAAGAAGGCGGAGTAGAAATTGAAGAGGTTGCAAGACAAAAGCCCGAAGCAATATATAAAGTTTATGCAGACCCGCTGCTCGGACTGCTCGAACACAAAGCAAGGGAAATTGGATTATTTTTATACGGAAATTCAAAAACCGCATTCGATTGTGCCTCAATTGCTGATAAACTATACAAACTATTCGTTGAAAATGACGCCTCCCTTGCTGAGATAAACCCGCTCGTCGTTGATAAATCAGGAAAACTCATTGCCCTTGATGCAAAGATAAATTTTGATGATAATGGTCTATATCGCCACCCTGAGATTGAGGCAATAAGGGACAGGGAAAGCGAAGACGAGAATGAATTACTTGCCCGGGAAAGGGATTTATCATATGTAAAACTCAATGGCAATATAGGCTGCGTGGTAAATGGTGCTGGACTGGCAATGGCAACGATGGACCTGGTCAAACACTTTGGTGGTGAACCTGCAAACTTCCTTGATATCGGTGGCTCTTCATCCCCGGAAAAGGTCAAAAATGCACTGGAAATTCTTCTCCGTGACAAGAATGTAAAGGTGATCTTCTTCAATATCTTCGGTGGTATTACACGGTGTGATGATGTAGCATTGGGTATCCTTGAGGCAAAAAAATCACTCAACATTAAACAACCGATTGTAGCAAGGCTTACCGGAACAAATGAAGATAAGGCGATGGAGATTCTCAAAGAGGCAGGATTGATATTTGCCAAGACAATGGATGAAGGTGCTAAAAAAGCAATTGAATTACTAAAATAGAAAGGAGTCTAAATGAGTATTTTGATAAATAAAAATACAAGACTTGTGGTCCAGGGGATAACAGGTCGTGATGGAAGTTTCCATACACGACAGATGTTAAATTATGGAACAAATGTCGTTGCTGGTGTCACACCGGGCAAGGGCGGAACCGAAGTTGAAGGTGTGCCGGTATTCAATTCTGTTGCCGAGGCAGTAAAAAAGACTGATGCGAATACATCGGTGATATTTGTGCCAGCAAAGTTTGCACCGGCTGCAATGTATGAGGCGATTGATGCGGGTGTTGAATTGGTCGTTTGTATATCTGAAGGGATCCCCACGATTGAAATGGTAAAGATTATGGCATATTTAAAAGACAAAAAATGCCGTCTCATTGGGCCAAATTCACCAGGGCTCGTATCTGCTGGCGAGGCAAAGGTTGGTATTCTACCCGGGCATATATTTAAAAAAGGCAAAATTGGCGTGGTTTCACGCAGTGGAACCCTTACCTATGAGATCGTTGACCATATTACAAAGATTGGACTCGGAGAATCAACCTGCATAGGTATTGGTGGTGACCCAATCATCGGTACAAAATTTATAGATTGCCTTGAACTATTTGCAAAGGACCCCGAAACCGAGGCAGTTGTTATTGTGGGTGAGATCGGTGGCAGGGATGAACAGGATGCAGCAGAATATATCAAAAAATATTTTAAAAAGCCTGTATTTGGTTTTATCGCAGGCAAGACTGCACCACCGGACAAAAGAATGGGACACGCTGGTGCAATAATATCAGGAACCGCAGGGACCGCTGCAGAAAAAATCAAGGCATTTGAGTCAGCAGGTGTGAAAGTTGGCGAAACACCTGCACAGGTTGCAGAACTGATAAAATCAACACTACACTGAGGAGAAAATATGGCTAAATCATTAAAAGGGACAAAGACTGAAAAAAACCTATTGATTGCATTTGCAGGTGAAAGCCAGGCGCGGAATCGTTATACATACTTTGCCTCAGCAGCCAAAAAAGAGGGATATGAACAGATTTCGGCAATATTCCTTGAGACTGCAGAGAATGAAAAAGAACATGCCAAGGTCTTTTTTAAGTATCTTGAAGGTGGTGATGTGGAGATCACTGCTGAATACCCTGCAGGGATGATTAAGGATACACTTACAAACCTGCAGGCAGCTGCTGATGGTGAGAAATTTGAGTGGTCAAAACTGTATGCGGATTTTGCAAAGATTGCTGATGAAGAGGGATTTATTGAGATTGCGAATTCTTTCCGGGAAATTGCAAAGGTTGAACAGTTCCATGAATCACGGTATAGAAAACTGATTGAGAATGTGAAAAACAAAACTGTTTTCAAAAAAGAAAAGGTTGTGAAGTGGCATTGCAGGAATTGTGGATATATCTTTGAAGGGACTGAGGCACCAAATCAATGTCCTGCGTGCAGACATCCCCAGTCTTATTACGAAGTTCTGGCAGAGAATTATTAATATACAATTAACTAAACCAATTGCTGTCCGGCAAGCTGTCCACAGGCAGCAAAAATATCCCTTCCCTTTGATTTACGCAGGGTAACCGGATGATTGGAATCAAATAGTATCTGCTGGAATCGGGCAATTTTATCGGGTCCTGGTGATTTATAAGGCAAATCCGGATGCTCATTATAAGGTATAAGATTTATCTTTGAAGGAATGCCTTTTAATAGTTTCAAAAGCTGGTGCGCATCATTGGGAGAATCATTTACACCATCAATCAATACATATTCAAATGTGACCATCTCTTTTTTCTCTGAATAAGCGCGTGATAGTTTTAAGATTTCTTTTAAAGGATTATTTTTTGCCACAGGCATATATTTTTCACGGACCTTTTGTTCTGCAAAATTTAATGATATGGCGAGTTTAACCTTCCACTTAGATTCTAAAAGGCGTTCTATACCTTTAATTATTCCTGCAGTTGATATCGTAATATGACGTTGACTGATACCAGGGCCTATCGAAGATGTGATGATATCAAGTGATACAAAAATATTTTCTAAATTCAAAAGAGGTTCACCCATACCCATAAAGACAATATTTGTCAACTTATCTCCAACTGATTTCTGGACCTGCTGGACCTGACTGGCAATCTCAGGTCCGCTCAGATTCCTTTTAAAACCGATTAAACCCGTTGCACAGAACAGACAACCAAGTGGACAACCGACCTGGGTTGATATACAGACTGTTCTCCTTGGAGGTTCTGGAATAAAAACAGATTCGATAAAATTTTTATCAGCCAGTTCCCATAAGAATTTTTCTGCGCCATCAGATGATTTTATAATTTTTACAGGTTTTATATCTTCAATTGTAAATTTCTCAGAGAGTAATTTTCTTAAATTGAGCGAAAGATTTGTCATCTGATTGAAATCATTAATACCCTTCTGCCAGAGCCACTGGAAAATCTGGCGTCCCCGATATGGTTCAAGATTTAGTGCTCTGAATAAATTTTCAAGTTCTGAAAGGGAAAATTCTTTTATATTCTGTTTCATAAAAATTTTGTAATGAAGAGTGAGACCTTAAATAATTCTACCGATACGATTGAGCCTTACTGCCTTCCATCTCCAGAATTGTAATATATCCCAGAGGTTTGATGCCTCACGACCAGGATTAAAAGAAAAATAGATAAACAATGGTTTGCCCTTCAGGTATTTTTTATGGAGCGGTCCCCAGAACCTTGAGTCCATTGAATTATCACGATTATCACCCATCGCAAAGACACAATCCTTTGGAACTACGACCGGACCAAAGTTATCCCTTATATAAATTCCATAAAGGTCAGCAAACTTTGCATTTTCCCAGTTTTTTTGATAATTCGGTCCGTCATTGGTATAACCAGGCAGGATACGATAGTCGCGGTGGATTTTATATGGTTCATCAACTGGTTTACCATTTATATAAAGAACTTTATTTACAATCTTAACTGTATCACCTTCAATTGCAACACACCTTTTAACAAAATCACGATTTTCAAATGGATATTTAAATACGATTATCTCTCCCCTCTCTGGCATTCTTCCCGGGATTATCTGGAATTGGGTATATGGAAATTTTACTCCGTAGATAAAACGATTTACAAGGAGTGCATCTCCAATAAGAAGGGTTTTTTCCATTGAACCTGTTGGTATGACATATGCCTCAACAAATATCGCCCTGAGGATTAAAACAACGATTATCACAAGGGTCCACGAATATAATTCTTTCTTCAATTTCTCCATAATATTAATTATATCTATCCAGGAGTCAAAGTCAAGGAATGTTATCTTCTCTATCCTTGACTTTTCAGAAATTAGAGATAGAATAATATATGAGAGCCACGCTCTTGAAAGGAGGTTCTATGAAGTGGTTGGCTCTATTAACAATAACCGCAATGGTCTATGCGGTAGATATCCACTACCCCTCTCCATTAGAAGTATCTACCCCACTCCCTGATGAGAACCCAACGCTTATCTCGTTCTCCAATGGCATTGTCTTTGATACACGGTCTGGTGAACCTGCTCTTCCCTCAAACCTGAAATTGGATTCCCAAGGTCCAGGCTACTATCTGATACAGGTTGATGGTCCGGTCTATTCCCATTATCTTGACCAGATAAAGGAAATCGGTATCGATGTTGTTGGCTACATTCCTAAATATGCACTCATCTCCTATGCAACTCAGGAACAGATCGCACTTGTTAGTCTCAAGCCCTTTGTGCGCTGGATTGGCATATTCCAGCCTGCCTATAAACTCCAGGAAGAGATACTAAATAACCAGAAAGGAACAAAAAGGATTACGATACAATTATTTCCAAACGAGAATACAGATGCAATTGCCAATCAGATTGAATCTATGGGATTCGATGTCGTTGAGGTGATTGACCATAAAATTTGCAAGACTATCGATGCAATTGTTGACCTGAGCAAGGTTGATAAGATAGCAAGGATCTCGGGTGTCCAGTGGATACAACTATGGTCTGAACCGAGCTTCTGTAATACTAACTGCCAGTGGGTTACCCAGACCGGCTGGCGCTCAACAGTGCCATCAGACCCTGGTGCAAGGAGGATATGGTATTCAGGAATAAGGGGTGCAGGCACGGTCCTGTCCACAACAGACTCAGGGATATATACCTCACACCAGCAATATTATGACTCTGCATATCCTATCACTGCACCTGGGGTGTTCCCGAATCATCGTAAGATTGTAGGATATAAACTATATTCTGGTGCTGCATTCGACGACAACTCATACAATTCCTGGCATGGCACACATGTCAATTGCACAGTTGCTGGTAATGATACAACCCTGGGCACGAGCACCAATGATGGTATGGCAAAAGATGCAAAGATATACTTTGTTGATATTGCCAATGCAACAGGTGGCTTGGTTGTGCCTACAAATCTCGCAGCGATGTATGATACAATCTATCTGGGCAGAGGACTAAACTACAGAATCCTTCAGCATTCTGGTTCCTGGGGCTGGGGTAATTCAAGTGGCACATACCTGACCCAGGATGCATCAACCGATGCCTATATCTATGCCCATCCTGAATTCTTGAATCTTTATGCAGCAGGAAATGAATCTTCACCACGAACGCTCCGCAATCCAGGGATTGCAAAGAATGTAATTACTGTTGGTGCGCTTCTGAACAGCACTGCCTCTAATTCAATTGCCTCATTCTCAAGCCGTGGTTATACCCAGGATAGAAGAATAAAACCAAATTTAATGGCACCAGGTGATGGCTTAACCATGTATAGTGGTTTAATATCAGCCCAGGGTAATACAACAAATGGCTACTGGGGATTGTACGGCACGAGTATGGCAACACCAGCAGCAAATGGCTCAATCGGTTTGATCCGTCATTATCTCCTTGCAGGTTATTATCCATCAGGTGCAGCCAATCCTGCAGATTCAATAAAATACCAGAGTGCAGCACTTTTACGAGCAATGGCAATCGTATCCTGTGACCCGAATATCGGCTCATTTGTTGTGCCTGATTCCAATATCGGCTGGGGCAGGATTGATCTGGATAGTGTCCTTTACTTTACCGGTGATACAAGAAAATTGATAATCAAGGATGATACTATTGGTGTGGGCACAGGCCAATCAAAGACCGATTCATTTGTGGTCACAAATTCTTCGCTGCCTTTAAGGGTTGTTGTTGCCTGGACCGATACCGCTGCTGCACCCAATGCCAATCCAGCACTTGTCAATGACCTAAATGTAACGCTCACTGCACCAGGCGGAACTTACTACCGGGGTAACCAGTATTCAGGTGGTCAATCAGTATCCAATCCTACAACCTGGGATAACCGGAATGTTGAAGAGTGCTTCCGGGTAAATAACCCGAGCACTGGTGTATGGAGACTGACTGTTACTGGCCAGAATGTTCCAAATCCACCTATGGGTTTTGCCTATGCAATCACTGGTGGTATTGGAACAGTCGGTATTGAGGAGAAGACCGGACAAACTAACATTAAAGATAATTTCACCTGTAATACGGTCACAAATAAACTATTGAATATGAAGATTGTCCTGAGCACACAAAAATTCGTAACGATGCAGATCTATGACCTCAGTGGCAGGCTCGTTGAAAAGGTCCTGAATCAGAAAATGAATGCGGGTGAATATCAGATAAACCACAAACTGGATCTACCGAATGGTATATATTTTGTTGAACTTAAGACTGACAACTTCAAACAGTTTAACAAGGTTGTGGTAATACACTGATCAAAAATCATAAAAAAAGGGGCACTGAGGTGCCCCTTTTTTATTAATTAATATCAAACGCATCTACATAATTGTGTTAAGATGATTTTCTAAATCTTTTTTTGGAATTTCTTTTTGTTCGCCACTCAACATATTCTTTATTGTATAAATTTCTTTTTTTGCTTCATCTTCACCATAGATAATAACATAATCTGCCTGGTAATGATTTGCATCTTTTAATTGCGACTTGATCTTATCGAGTGGATTGCCGATGATACAGATACCACCTCTATTTATAATAATATCCCTCAACTTAAGACCGTCATCAAATAAACCCTCACCCATCACTGCGATAAAAAACCTCTTGTTCTCTTTTATCTCAGGTAGATTATCAGGCAGGGCAAGCAACATCCTCTCCACACCCATTGCCCAGCCGATACATGGTGTCTCATTACCGCCGAGTTCCTTCATCAATAAGTCATACCTTCCACCTGCCACTATTGTATCCTGTGCTCCAAGCCCTTTTAATTTCAATTCAAACACGGTTCTTGTATAATAATCAAGACCACGCACAAGTTTCTTGTTCTCATTAAACCCAATCTCCATCTTTTTCAGAAAATCCTTTGTCTTCAAATAATGTGCCTGGCAATCAGAACAAAGATTATCCGTTATCTTTGGTGCCTCATCATAAATCTTCTGACAGTTATCATTTTTACAATCAAATATCCTTAAGAAATTCTTTTCAAAGCGGCGCTGACAATCAACACAAAGGCTGTCGGTCTTCGATTTCAAAAAATCACTGAGAATCTTTTTGTATTCCTGTCTGCATTTCGGACATCCAATAGAGTTCAATTCTATAAAGAAATTTGTAGCACCGACCTTATTCAAAAATATCCTTGCAAGATTTATACATTCAGCATCATAGAATGGAGCAGATTCACCAATCAGTTCAATACCGATCTGTAAGAATTCACGATACCTTCCTTTCTGGGGTCTTTCCTTGCGAAACATCCAGCCCACATATAAAAACCGTGCAGGAAGATTTATATTATTTTCAAGAATTGCCCTCAAAACTGAAGCAGTCCCTTCAGGCCTGAGCACGAATAATTTCTTATCATGCTCAAATGTATACATCTCTTTTTCCACAATATCGGTATGCTCACCAATAGAACGAACAAAGAGTTCAATTGATTCAAAAGTTGGTGTCTTTATCTCTAAAAAACCATTGAGTTTAAAAAAATTCCTCGCCTTCTGATTTATAAGTTCAATACGTTCTAACTCCTGACCAAAAATATCCCTTGTCCCTCTTGGCCTCTGATATTTTGTCATTTAATCCTTCTTTTTATTAAATAAAAAACCAATAAACCAAACCCGCCTGCGACCATATCAAGAACTTCAAAATCCCTTCCCGGGATGAAAATCTGCTGGACTTCAGCTGCTATCACAATGAGCAACCCTGAAAAAAAATAGATTCCGGGATCAAGAACCCTTAATCCAAATAATCCATAAATAAAAAAAAGTAAAAAGTGGT
>DAIRCK010000002.1:0-168787 GCA_036796695.1 bacterium | reverse complement strand
ATAAATCCTACCGCTACAAAAAATCATTAAAATCCAAGATGTGGGTAAACCTCAGATTATATTCTTGACTTTTTAGGAAAAATAGTTATATTTATTCAATTAAAACAAAAAACCGAAAGGGGGTGATAACAACATAAAAAAATAAAATGTGTTGGACATATCTTTTTAAAGTGGCATATAAAAAGGAGGTAAAATGAAATATGCCTTATGCATAATCCTTATGCTTTCAGTCTCTTCTGGACTGGTCTATCAGTCCTTTAGATACCAGTCCACTGCGGGTCTTTTTGAGGATGACTATGACCTTTTATTTGACCCAGCAAGAATCTGTGAAATAGAAGGTTCGCGCGTATGGACGAGTTTATCCAACCTCGTCACAGGAAACGAAAATTTATTCTCTAATGGTAGTGTGCCGTATATTCTTGTTGGTGGCGCCACGAGCTTTGGCAAATTCTATCCTGGTATGGTCTATGACCACAGTGTTGATAAGTCTGCACTGGGAACAGGACTTTTTGACCCCAATGGTAATGAGATGTATGGCGATGGAAAATTGACCACAATTAATTGGGATGATATTGATAACAACGGAATCTATGACCGCAGAACTACTGAAACCGAGACCCGTTCTGCCTATGAGCAGATAAAAGACAACAATATGTTTTTTGGTGTTGGGTATAAACTTGACAATCTCCGTCTTGGACTCGGTTATCTCAGGGTTGACAACAAGTTTATTTTTACCGACCCATTGAATAACTTCACCTATGATTATACAGTAGAAGACCTTAATACGAACTCTTTTACCCTTATCAACAGGGCAAAATTTTCTGGTGATGATAATTACAATTATGGTGAGAATGATATCTTGTTTAGCATCTGGAAGGATATGAATAAGATGTCATTAGGATTACTTGCGGGATTCGGATTGCTCAATTATGGAATTAAGGCAAATATCATCGGCGATTCAACAATCTATACTGATCCTTTAGATACGACAAGGTTCTATACTCGAGCCAATAGCTTTGATACAACAAATCAGAAGCAGTCCGGGAATGTAATTACTGTGAACCTGCGCACATTCTACAATTACAATGAGAATGCCCAGGGAAGGTTCTATCTTGGATTCTTCACCCAATCTTTGGGATTTGGTGATGATGCGATTGACCATTATTACAAAACCAGAGAAAATATAATGGCGCAATATAGATGGGATACAATCAATACGACTACATACTACAATGGTTCAGCCAATATAAAAGGTTTACAAATAGGCACAAAGCAACTCTTTAAGGTTTCAGATAGATTAAGGATTGGTTTTGGTGTGATGTTCACAGGCACTGCGACATTTGATTCAACTTTGGCAAAGGATACTACGGTTACAAGGACTGTATATAATGATAACGATGGTATTTCTTTTGACCCTGATGATTATGTCCGGACAATCTGGTCAAGTGAGACCTGGATGACAAAGATCACTGGAACGACAAAGGAGATTGCACTACCTGTAGGAGTTGAATTCAATCTATTTCCACAGTTAGCAATGAGACTCGGTGCCCAGCATACCTATACAATGGATGATTATACAATAGTTTCAGAACTTGTTCAATATGAACCACAGCGAACAAGGACGGTTGATGGCACAGGCACGGTTACTGAAGACCTGATAGACCCAGGTCCAGAACCAATCGGTTCTGATGAGACACAAAAAACTAATACACCAGTGACCGATTATTTCTATGGAATTGGCTGGCAGGTTTTGGATAATTTACAGATTGATATTATGGGATTCAGCGAACTGACAAAACTTGATAACTGGCGTATTTCTGCAACACTAAAGTTTTAAGGGGGACAAAATGAAGAGATTACTCACCTTAACAAGCATTTTAATTCTGGTGATTGCCTGTCAGAAGGCAGAGAATATTCTATCACCAGACCCTGACCTGCCCCAGGGAACAGGAGCAGGAAATCTGCCGACGGTAACAGTAATCTCACCAGCAAATTATGCACAAATGTTTGACCAGAACGGAAGTATTCCAGGAATTCAGGGTTTGATAACCGTAACTTTTTCAGATTATATGGAACCTTCAAGTGTCACAAAAAAAGATAACATCATCATTCTCGATGTAAGAACCAATACGCAGATACCTGCTGATAAAATTACACCAGAATATTATCAGGAAATAAGGACACTGCATATCTCAATCTCTGATGTACCTGATTCAGGTTCATTTTTGCTCCGTCTTGTCTCAGGTGCTGAGGGTATAAAGAATGTATATGGTTCACCTCTTGATGGAGATGAAGATGGCTTTGCTGATGGCACACCATATGATGATTTCCATTCTACATTCTGGACCGCCCCACTCTCTGATACACTCGTTGCTACTTTCCAGCCTACGATCGATTACTTTGCACCAGATACTGAAGCTGTAAACAATACCCAACCCTTAATTGTCATCGGTTTTCCTGGTATAACACCAATGGATACGAATACCCTGAGTTTATCCAATATCAAACTTGCTGATGAAGGCGGCAGTTCGATCTCTTTGACCATCGTCTCACGCGATCATTATGGAATAACGCTCCGACCAACAAATCCTTTAACTACAGGCAAGAACTATACAATCACTTTAGTCTGTAAGAATATAAAGAGGCTCGGTGATTCAAAAACTCCATCTTATCTACTGGCACTTGATGGTGATAATGATGGTCCTGAAGAGAGTGAACCAGATTTGCAATCCTATTTCCGGGTTGATGACCCGAATAATGCACCAAGGGTCCAGAATTTAAATTCAATCACCAATGGTGTTGCGATTACATTCACAAGGCTCATTGATAACGCCACGATCAATTCCAATAATATAATGGTCTATGATAATACCGGTTATGTTCCTGGAGATATGAGGGTCTATACAAATACTGCTGGCGACAGAACAATCATTGATTATTATTTCAAGAGGACACCAGGTGGTGGCAGAAGGGTATTTGTCTCAAAAGAACTAAAGGCTACCAATGGTTACAAATTTGACGGCAATGGCAATGGTATCGGTGGCGAACCCTGGGATGATTATAAAGGTGCATTTTAGGGGTTGAAATCAAAGTCGAATAAAAGGGAAGGGTAGAATGCCCTTCCCTTTTTACTTAAAAGGGGGTGTAATGGATTTAAACGGATATCAGAAACTCATTGAAAAAATCTATTACAAGAAAGATTCAAAAAGGGGGGTTGATAAAACCTTAAACTGGCTTATAGAAGAAATCGGTGAACTCGCAAGGGCAATTCGTAAAAAGGACAAAAAAATGATAACCGAAGAGTTTGCGGACTGCCTTGCCTGGCTTTTATCTGTTGGTTCTATCCTTGATATTGATGCTGAAGATGCAATGGAAAAATATGCTAAGGGATGTCCGAAATGCAAAAAAATGCCATGCAAATGTAGCGAGTAAAATCTCCTTGATTTTTTATTTCCAATAGATATACTTAAGTGTTATAAACAAAAGGGGTGATTATGATAAACTATTTTTTGACTTTAATCCTATCTTTTGCCTTAAGTCCTCCTGAGAATGTGCGGGCATTGAAGATAATAAATCAGGATAGCATCAGCATTACAATCACTTGGGATATAAAAAAGGACTCAGATGTAGAAAGTTTTGGAATCTATCGTTCAAAATATATTCTGTTAAAAACCATCTTGCAGGATACCATCTTCATCGACAATGATATCAAACCTGATAATGAGTATCTCTATGATGTAGTCAAGAGAGAAAGAATGAAAGAATTCAACCATCAGAAGAACTTTCTAAAAATAGTCTCGATCGGTTATCGTGTTGAAAAAGATACAATTAATAAAAGAAATATCATAAAATGGAAAAGGCCTAATGATTTATATCTGGGAGAGGCTTACGAGATATGGCGAACAGAAAAGAATGGTGATTATGAACTAATCGGTAGCGTGAATAAAGATCAAACGAGTTTCCGTGATACAACGATGAAGGATGGAGTAAAGTATTTTTATAAGGTTGCAGGGATAAAAGGAAATGAAATGGTATTCTCAGAACCATCTCCTCCACTCTTTACCATTGGTACTCCAAAATTTATCAATGCCTGTGATATTCCAAATGATGAAGGAGAGGGTTTTAGAATCACCTGGGAACCATCACCAAATTATGATATGATAAAGAGTTATGCCCTGATGCGTCTTGTCTATGATTCCATCGCTGCGTTCAAAGATACATTCTCTTTCACTGATACAACCATAAAACCGAATATTGAGTATCATTATTACATCGGCAAGAACTATCAGATTATAATGCCGGCAAAGATTGTTGCCGACTCTATTGGAATGACCGGCAGGGCTATAAAGATAGAATGGAAATTGAATCCCAAGGTAATTGGACAGAACTATGATCTAACCTTGATCTATCGGGCAGAAAAGGATAGTGCAAATAATTTTAAATATATAGATTATACTGCACCGGATGAAGAAAAGTTTTTAGATGGAACTGCAGAGTCAGATAAAGAATACATCTATGAAGCAAGGGCAGTAAAAGAAGTCTCAATACCATTTAAAATAGAAAATGATACCTGTGTTGAAAACAAAAGGTTTATATCTTTATCCTGGAAAAAATCAAAAGAGCCTTCTGAGTTTTTGGGTTATTATGTAATGCGGGCAGAAAAGGACAGTGGCAATTATGGTGTCTATGCACGATTAGGAACCCAGGTAAATACCTTCCAGGACCGGGTAGGAATATTTAATAATCTGCCTTATGCATATCGGATTGTTGCCGTCACAAAGGATGGTGAAAAAATTTTTTCAGAGACCACACCCTATGTAATCGCATCTCCGCAGTGGTTCCATACCGGCAGGATAAATGCCCTTATAAGTATCATAATCTTTATCTTTCTGGTCGTATTCTTTATTGAGTATGCAAAAAAGGATAAGAATATCTTTGTACGCAGGATTGCAGGGTTATCAGCCATTGATGAGGCTGTGGGCAGGGCAACCGAGATGGGTAAACCGATTCTTTATGTGCCAGGATTTTCAACCATCAACGATGTAGCAACTATCGCCTCGTTAAATATTCTCGGTGAGGTTGCCAAAAAGACTGCCCAGTATAATACACCCTTGATTGTGCCTACTGGAGACCCGATTGTATATACCGTTGCCCGTGAGGTAGTAAAGGAATCCTATGATAAAGTAGGAAGGCCTGATGCCTTCAATCCGGACAGTGTATATTTTGTTACTGATTCCCAGTTTGCATATGCATCTGCAGTGAGTGGAATAATGATAAGGGAAAAACCTGCAACTAACTTTCTTGTTGGTATGTTCTATGCCGAATCCTTGATTATGGCTGAGACCGGTGCCTCAACCGGTGCGATACAGATTGGTGGGACTGATGCAGTTACCCAGTTGCCATTCTTTATCACTGCCTGTGATTATACGCTCATTGGTGAAGAATTGTATGCAGCAAGTGCCTATATCTCAAGAAATCCTACTCTCCTTGCTGCTTTAAAGAGCCAGGATTACAGTAAACTTGTGATTGTCGGTGTTCTGATTACTGCGACCATTCTGGCACTATTAAAAGTCGGTATCCCTGTTTTCAACCTGTTCAATATACAATGATTTTGAACTCCTCACCCTTTACCCTCTCCTCAAAGAGGAGAGGGAATAAAAAAGGGTCCTACCAGCCGTTATCCCCTCTCCCTTTTCAAGGGAGAGGATTAAGGTGAGGGTTGAAAAGTGATTCACCGTTATATAAAAAAAGCCCGAAAATTAAGAAGATCAATGACTGATGCAGAAAGGAGATTATGGCACTATTTAAGAAACAGACAACTGGTTAATTTGAAATTCAGACGTCAGCATCGAGTTGGACCTTATTTTTTAGATTTTTATTGCCCTGAGAAAAAAATTGTGGTTGAAGTTGATGGCGGGCAACATTACAGTCCAAATGGAAAATACGGTGATAGAATAAGAGAAGAATTTCTCCAAAAGAGAGGTTTGAAAGTGTTGAGATATTCAAATCGTGATGTCCTATTAAACATTGAAGGTGTGCTTAAGGATATTGTGAATGAAGCCAATGATAAATAACTCCTCACCCTTACCCTCTCCTCAAAGAAGAGGGGGAATAAAAAAAGAGAAAATAAAAGTAAAGGTTGAATAATGAAGGAGGTTTTATGCAGAGAAAACTGCCTTTAATAATTGTCCTGGTGATTGGCATTGCAATGCTTATCCAGTTCTTTGTTCCCCATAAGTTTTCCAAGGACTTATATATGAACTTCCTTGACTGGCTCGGTATCATTGCAGCGTTTGCTCTGGTCCTTGGTCTGGGAAGTTTGATAAACCACCACTTAGACAAGATTCAAAGAAAAAGGGAGCACTGGCAATACTCCTGGGTCACGCTAATTGCAATCGTCATCACTGCCATCATCGGACTATTTGGTGGTATGGAAGGAAAAGGACCTCTACCGGTTCAACCACAAATCACAATCGGAGACAAATTGATTGTTATAAAATATTCTATCCAGACTATCTATGATAATGTAATGACACCTCTTGGTGGAACAATGTTTGCCCTTTTAGCATTCTTTATGGCATCTGCAGCGTACCGTGCATTCCGTGCCCGCACATTTGAGGCAACACTCTTGCTCATCGCTGCATTCATTGTGATGATTGGAGTTGTGCCTATTGGTTACTACATCTCGCCTAAACTTCCCCACCTTGCCCAGTGGATAATGGATGTACCCAATACCGCATCTAAAAGGGGAATACTCTTTGGAGTTGGGCTGGGCATTGCAGCAACTTCTTTAAAGATTATCCTCGGGATTGAACGGAACTGGCTTGGAGGGAAATGATGGTCCTATCGTCTGATAGTCGGATGGTCTTATGGTTTGGATAGTTGGATGGTTTAGTAGTTAATAAAGGAGAAAAAAATGAAATTCTGGGAATATTTATTAAAAATAGACCGCAGGATTGTATTTCTGGTTGTAGGATTATCAGTATTGATTCCACTCATATTTCCATTTTATATAAAGACGAATGTGATGCCACCAACCCAGAAATTATTTGATACGATTGAAAGTATTGACCCTGAAGCACAGGGAATTTTGATTGCTGCTGATTACGACCCCCAGACAATGCCTGAATTACAGCCGATGTTCATTTCACTTTTAAGACACGCATTCGCAAGAAGAATTCCGGTCCTTGTGATGTCATCTTATATCCAGGGACCAGGGCTTGCAAAGAAAGGACTTGACCAGGTCACAGAAGAATTCAATGCAAAGGCAATGACGAACGAAGACTCAATCATCTATGGTCGAGACTATGTCTTTTTAGGCTTTCCTCCCTTATGGCTCGCTGCGGTCTTAAGAATGGGTTCTGATATAAGCCAGGCATTTCCAGCAGACTACTATAAAAACAGGACCGCATCTCTGGAGATGATAAAGAGAATAAAGAATTATAATGATATAGGATTAATCGTATCAATCGCAGGTAGTGGAATACCCCAATCCTGGGTTGTCTATGCAAATACGAGGTTCGGTGTAAAAGTCGGTGCTGGTGCAACTGCAGTTACTGCACCTGATTTCTACCCATTCTTACAAACCGGGCAGATGAGTGGGATGATTGCAGGATTAAAGGGTGCATCTGAATATGAATACCTTGTCAATACAAAATATAATCTTACCGGACCCACACCTGCGACAAGGGGAATGAGTTCCCAGTCAATTGCCCATATTACGATTCTTTTACTTGTGGTTATTGGAAATATTGGATATTTTGCTACAAGAAGGAGGAAGGTATGAGCCATGACCCCTGGGTCTGGATTGGAGCATTTTTAACTATTGGAATTCTCTCTTTTCTTTATAAAGAGAATCCATTCTATAGATTCTGTGAGCACCTGTTTGTTGGTGTAGCAAATGGCTATGCCATTGCTGTAACCTGGCACCTTGTTTTGACACCGAGGCTCATTATGCCCTTACAGGGTGGAAACTATCTTGTGCTCATCCCAATGATTATCGGTATTCTATACTTCTTCAGATTCATACCAAAATTATCCTGGCTTATAAGAATTCCGATTGCAGTTGCCTTAGGATTCTCTTCAGGTGTTAGTATTCCTGCAATCATCCAGGCAGATGTAATAAAACAGATGCAGGGAACGATTGTCTATCCCCATCTATTTGCTAACTGGCAGCAGGGGCTCTGGGCAATCCTGATTTTTATCGGTGTCATTGCTACAATATTCTTCTTTTTCTTTTCAAAAGAACATAAAGGGATTCTTAAACCTATCTCCTATATCGGCATTATCTTTATTATGGTTGGTTTTGGTGCCTCATTCGGTTATACAGTAATGGCACGTTTATCCCTGCTCATCGGCAGGCTCCAGTTTTTATTCGGCACCTGGCTTGGGCTGATAAAATAAAAAGTTGCGGTTAAATAAATTAATTATTTTAATCGTAGCAATCGCTTTATTCCTTCGCCTTTTCCATTTTTATCAACTGAAAATCAATAATCCGATCTTTGATATTCCTATTGTTGATTCTGCTGAATATGTGAAGGTTGCTGAATATATCCTTGATAAGAATTTTTTAGGGTTACCGAACTCATATTACCATCCACCATTCTATTATTATTTTGTAGCCCTGATACTAAAAATATTTAATCGTTCCATAAATGGGATAAGAATTGTCCAAATATTGCTGGATATAGTGAATCTCCTGATGATTTATTCTATAGGCAAAAGAATTTTCAATAATTCAATCGCAAACATAGCAGCATTTTTTTATGCTATATATATACCGATAATACAGGCAACTTCCGAAATATTACCCCCTGTGTTGATAATATTTTTGCTCCTTTCTTCTGTATTTGGGTTATTAAAGGCTTGCGGACATATAAAAATGGATCAAAAAAATTTGATATGGTTATTCATTCCGGCACTCTCCTATGGATTACTAATCATCACACTGACAAACTTTTTAATCATTCTGCCGTTTATTTTATTATGGTTCTATATCCTATTACGAAGGATGGAAAAGGCAAAAAGTGTAAAATATACATTGATTTTTTTGTTAATCTCAATCCTCCCATCTCTTTTTGCAACACTCCGAAATTACATTCATTCAGGTGAATCCGTTTTTATCGCTTATAATGGTGGAATAAATTTTTATATAGGGAATAATCCTGATATTAATAAAACCATATCTATTCAGCCTGGTTATCAATGGGATAGCCTTTTAACGACTGCATATAATTCGGAGAGGATCACAAACTTCGGCGAAATGCAGAATTACTGGTATAAAAAGGCACTTCAGTTTATTATCCATAATCCTTTAAAATGGATGGGCATCACATTCAAAAAAGCGATATTATTCTTCAATACCCGGGAATTCCCCAGGAATACCGATGATGAATTTTTCAATAATTATTCTATTGTCAAAAAAATTCCATTTCTGAAGGCAAATCTGCTCTTTCCTTTAAGTTTTGCAGGGCTGATTCTCATTCTTCTTTTATTCAAAGATTTTAAACAAAAAGAATATTTATATTTGATACTTTTACTCTTTTCTGGTTATGCAATAACAATTATTTTGGTATTTATCACTTCCCGTTACCGTTTGCCATCAGTACCTTTTCTCTGTATGTTCGCGGGTTATTTTGTAATCAAATTAAAAGATTATATTATCCACAAGAAATATTCTCATCTGTTTGGGTCATTTGCAATCCTTTTTTTTATGATTTTATTCACCGGGATAAAATTTTTCAAAAATGATTATCCTTATAAAAAACCAAAGACATTGAGTTATATACAAATAAGCAGAGCACTTTTAGAAAATAACAGACTCGCTGAATCAAAGAATTATCTGAATCTTGGATTTCAGATGCCGGCTGACGAACTGACTTACGAATTATACTATATTGCTGGACTGTATTATAATAAAACCAATAGAATCAAAGATGCGATTGAAAATTTTAAAAAGGCAATTGATTTGAATTCTCATTTTCATTATTCATATAATCAGTTAGGATACATATATAAAAAAATTGGACAGGTTGATAGTGGAATTTATTATCTCAAAAAGGGAATAGAAATTCCGCACGCAGATGGTATGGTTTATTTTAATCTTGCTGATTGCTATTTAATAAAAAATGATTTAGATAATGCAATTGAAAGTTTCAAATTGTATTTAGAAAGGAGACCTTCTCCGAATCCTGTAATTTATGAAGGACTGGCTAAGTTATATATCAAAAAACAGGATTATACAAATGCCATTGAGAATTTTAAATGGGCGATAAGATATCCACAGGGATATGAAATTCCACCTGAGATATTCAACCTCATTGGAATATGTTATTTTAAAACAGGTGATTTAAGAAATGCCAAAATCTACTGGCAGTTGGGCTTAAAGAAAGACAAAAAATATCTACCCATTATTCAAAATTTAAAACTTTTAAATAAATAAAAAAGGGGGCGCAAAACCCCCTTTTTGTATGCTATCTTCTTATATTTAACGGGCAACAACCAGTTTGCCAGAAACCATCCGATTATCTGTCTTCAGCACAACAACATAGGCACCATTAGCGAGTTCGCGGGTATCAATTGTATTGGTATAGAATCCAGCATCTTTATGACCCTGGTCAACGGTTTGAACCAATCTGCCATCAGCAGTGTAGAGAGTGATTGATACATTCCCTGATTTTGGCAATGCATAGGCAATGCTGGTCTGATTCCGGACAGGATTCGGTGCGATATTGAGTGCAAGTTTCTTTGGCGTCTCGGTTTTATTCTCAGCAATACCAACAATTGGATTCCGACCAACATACCAACGAGATGCAAGAGCCACATTACCCTGAATCTGTGCATACAGATCAGTCAGCGGATCGGAAATTGCACAACCAAAGGCAAAGAAGAACTGACCATTTCCTACAGGGTCAACCCTCTTTGCAATCTGCCAGAGGCAGTTATTGTGGTCAGTGATACTACCTGTCAGATTTCTCGGTGTTGACCAGTTGGCACCATTGTCTGCAGAATAATTATAATAAATATCCCAGAAGGTATTTACTCCCGTGCCACTCCTTGCCTCACCGAATAAGACAACGACATAATTACCACCTGCAGCAACCGTTGGATAGAAACACTCAGCACCTGAAGTCGTAATACCAACCTCTGTACAGGGTTGACCAGGAGCAGTGGAGACATAGACCTTACCAACATAAGGATACTCAGCATCATCACCATTTATCATATCAAATACGAGAACTGGATTGCCCGCATCAGTCACTGCCATCTGTCCCCAGTAAAATACATTATTTGTAAATGGATTGGGCCAGACCAGATTATATGTCTGGGTTGAACTCCAGTTTACACCATCGGTCGTGGTTTTGTAATAAACATTGAGATTGTCATCATACCAGAATACATAGGCGATACCACCATTAATATCAAACCCCCAGAAATAACTCGTTGCAGGTGAAACAACACCACTGGCAATTTGCTGACCAAGGTTGGTGCTATATGTTCGGTAAATTATATCATAACTTCCGGTCACACCGATGAAAAGGATATTGCCGTTTGGCAGCTGTTTACCATCATTTTTGTGGGTTCCAACATTTCCTGATAGGTCAACCGGGTTATCCCAGAACGAAGAGAACCAACCACCACTCTCATACTCACCCATCATCAATCCCCAGGCACCAGAAACAAGACAGGGTGCAGAGATGTGTGGTCCCTGACCATCAAGCGAAGCGATTGAATTGGGATACCTGGCACCACCAAGTTGTGCGGTATAAATATTCTCATCTCTCAAGGCACTACCAAATGTTTTATCATTCTGCCAAACATCAAGATTATTACCAACAGCAAAATTTCTGCAAACGAATTGGAGGTATTCATCTGCAGGATTATAAGCAAGACATTCCTGCTGCTGTGTCCACATAGTATATTGGTTCACAGAAGAATCGGCGGCAACGATATCCCTTGTAGTCATAACAGGAACATGCTTATCACAAAAACCAGTCCCATCATCCATCTTTGCCTTATCAATATTTGCGGGCACAACCCCAGCCCACATAAAGACACATATTATTCCTAAGATTGTTAATACTTTCTTCATTTTTCACTCCTTTCTTTAGTATTTTATATTATAAACCATTTGCCCATTTATGAGCTTTATTCTCCCATTTTATTTTTTTCTCATCACCTCCTTTCATTGTTATTTTATGATAAGCAGTTTACCAATCATATGCCCAGCATCGGTCCTGATTTTAACAAAATAAACACCCGATGCGATCCCTTCAGGTAACCAGGAGATTTCATTTTGTTCCTTGTTTAATCTGCCCTGATAAATCGTCTTTACCATCCTTCCTGCAACATCAAATAATTCAATCCTGACTTCGGTTTCTCTTTCCATTGTAAACTGGATAGAAACAGGACTTTTCTGTCGCACTGGTTGCGGAACCAATCTTAAAGAAGTGATTATTGGTAGAAGGCTATTCTCTTCAACCCCAACAATATCCTGTTTTATTATAAGCAATCCAGTGCTTCCATCAGGCAGATAGACAAGGTTATTCCTTAAATAAACGAAATTCGCTGTGCTCAACGATAGTATATAGCCTGCTTCTGAAGGTGAAGAAGGATTTGACACATTTATCACCCTCAATCCACCCATTGCACCATCTGCAATAAAGACATAACCATTATAATACTGAATCCCTGATGCAGTTCCAGGGGTATCAAGAGAACCAAGAAGGATAAGGGTATCAGGGCTTGAGGCATCAAAGACCTTTATCCCCTGGGTACCATCTGCAGCATAAAGATAGTTGCCAGATTTAGCAACCCCATATGTTACTCCATTTGTATCATAGTAGCCGGTTTCAACCGGGTTGGATGGAGTAGAGACATCTATTATTCTCACTCCCTTTGTGGCATCTGCGACATAGGCAAGATTATTAGAAACTACAACATCATAGGCAAAACCACTTGTGTTATATGTTCCCAGTATCACAGGATTTGAAGGATTTTGGACATCAACAATGACAAGCCCCTGGGAACGTGCTGCCACATAGGCAATATTTCCTGAAACAAAGAGACCAAGGCAATCATCAACCAATGCCAATTTTCCAACCTGGACTGGATTTGTCGGATTTGAGAGTGATAAAATCCTCAGGGTATCTTCACGGTCACCGATATAAAGATACTGAGAAGTTCCTGCAATTGCATATGAATTTCCTGGCAGAGATACACTATTTATATATTCAGGAAGTGTGGAATCGCTGATATCAACGATGGTTAACCCTACTGTGCCATCAGCGATATAGGCATAATTTCCAATTATGACCAGATCATTTGCCCATCCTGGTGTATCATAATGGCCAATGAGATTGACATTTGATGAGTGATTCAATTCTACAACACGATTCCTGCCAAAACTTCCATCCGCAGCAAGCCGGACATTGCTTGCATTCATTGCAGAGATATTTACACGCAGAGAACAACTCACATTTGGACAGGTCCAGATATATTTGCCTGTATTAGGAACATTGTTTGCAATCAGGGTCCAGCGCAATGAATCATAGCCTTCGCCATCGGTCCCTTTTGACCACCAGAGTTTTAGATAACTGATATCAGAACCAGTAGTATGCCAGCGAATTGTATATTTTAGATTTTTGAACATAATCGATAAGTTATAAAGATCACCACCTCTTGGATAATCAAGAAATACATTGTTTGGGTTTGAACCGCCGGGTAAAAGGCTTACCACATAATCGTAAGAATATGTTCCATTATGATATGTGCCAAGGGGCCATAATGGTTCATCATTACCCCAGGTTGTGTGGACAATTACAAATGTATCGGTGCTGGTAATATCGTATCCCACACCAGTGACCGAATGATTAATAAAATCATTCATCGGTGGATACCAGTAATACAAAACATTCCAGTGGCAGGGTCTCTGGGCATCAATCTCAGATTTAAGATAGGAAAATACCCATTGATTCCAGTATCCACCCTGGGGTGATGTTGTGGCACTGAAAGAATATCCATTATAGGAATTGGCAACGGTCATCATCCCTGGCGCAATATTTGAGATATATGTCCCACCAGTCAAGGTATCAGTATACATTGCCAATGCAAGTTCCCGGTTTGTATTGGCACAATCATTCCACTCGTTTTCCGGAGTATCCCAGTGGGTAAAGAAATGGTCAACGAGTTTGCCATAACCACGATAATCCCAGTACCAGAAGATCATTGATGCCGCAGTTGGTGAACAACCATAGACCCAGTCAATAAAAGGAACCGAATCAACATAATTGCCCAGACGGGTTGTAAAATCACTGGTATTTAAATAACGAACCCATTTTTCTCTCATTATTTTTTCTAAGGCCGGATCAGGCTTGACCTTCATCAAATCTTCATCGGTTCTAATCTGGGAATTAAAGATATTTATTAAGAACTTTTTTCCTTCTATATCAAAACCTGCGTATTCTTCCCCTGCCCCAAAATAATAAAAATGTTTGAACAAAGGCTCTCTTTGAAACTTTGTCCTTACCTTTTCCAGCACCCTGTTATAAAACTTTTCACAGTATGGTCTTCCTTTATGAACCTCACCAATTGGTGAGGTCGTGTATCTTGCACCCATTACTATCGTAACAAATTCCTCTTCAGAATTTACAAATGTAAATCCATAGGCATTGGGTTGCTCATCAGAGCCATAATAAGTTATTACACTAAAAAGATTATAACCATTGCCGTATCTCTGATTAACAAATTTACTCGCAATGTCTTGTATTCTATCTAATGGAATGAAATCAGATGCCAGCAAAATACCGGCAATGAAGACCAATACAAATAATTTTTTCATCGGACACCTCTTTTTTAAGGGTGGGGTTCAATGTGAACCCCACCCTTGTGAACGATTAGAATCCGAATATCAATCCGATACGATGGGTATGGCTAAGAACACCCTTGTTCATATAGGCGTAATCAATACGCATCTCACGCTCACCCATCTTGAGATTAAATCCAACACCTGCAGTTAGATTGTTCAATAGCCACTCGGTATTATCACCCCAGTTTGGATATGTGTATTTTTCTGCAGTTGAATCATAAACAGGTTCAGCACCGGTCATCGCCTTCATATAATCAAAATTCAGATACATCTTATAGCCAGTCCTCAAGAAAATGGTATTCAGGTAACCATATTCAAGTCCCAGATTAATCGTCTCGTAATTGTCATTTGGATGGTTCAAATCAAGGGCAACAGTGAAACGCTGGGCTTCGGTTTCTACAGGATTCATCGCCAAGCCAAATCTGAATATCAATGGGAGTGGGAATGGAGTCGTCTTTATTGTAACCGGTATCTTTTCGTAATCAAGTGGTGAATCAGGGAAAGGTTCTGTAGAACGATCAAGATTCCTTCCACCGAAACTTATATCCGCACCGAAATTAGCTATTGAAGCAGCAATCTTCAAACCTTTAAATCCTGTGTTGTAGTGAATTCCAAAGTCAGTAGCAATCCCGGTTGCAGACATATCCCAGATCATTTCCTGGACTGCCTTTATCGTGGCACCAGCAGCAAGCCGGTCCGTGAACATCCTGCCAAATGAGATTCCAAGGGCAAAATCAGAGGCATTGAAATATGTTCCGGTTCCGGTATCCTCACGCACAGTTTTGGTACTGGGGTCATCGATATTAGTATATTCCATTTTACCCATTGTCAATGCAGTAAGACTGAAACCGAGAGTTCCCATATTTGATAGGGGAAGTGCAACCGCGAGGTAATCATGCTTAATATCTGCAATCCATTCGTTATGCTGCAGTGCAAACTGACGACCACCCAGAATACCCAGTCCTGCAGGATTCCAGTAGGTTGCTGAGGCATCATCAGAGATGGCAACAAATGCCTCACCCATTGCAGAACCTCGGCCCACACTGATCTTTAAGAACTGGGCACCCGATGTCCCGAGTTTTGCAAAATCTGCAAACAGGGGAATTGATAATATAAGAATTATCGCAAGATACCTTTTCATTTTTGCCTCCTATCGTATGATTACAAATTTGCCGGTCTGTTGACCAACCTTGGAATCAACATGGAAAATATAAACACCACTGGCAACCAACTGCCGATTATCCGTCAATAAATCCCACCACTCATCACCACCCGCATCACCCTGAACCGAACCAACCGTCGCCTTATGCACTATCGTCTTTATTAAATCACCATTCAAAGTAAATATCCGAATCACACAATCCGAAGGCAAATTGATAAACCGCAAACGACGAATCAACGATGACTGCTGCCACTCATTATGAATCAAATACGGATTCGGCACCACCTTCACATTCAAAGTCAACACAGAATCCATCACCATACGGGCCGGCACGGAATTAATCCTGAATAACGCACTGAACGGCGCAGGCGGATACTTACTCGACGCCTTCACAACCCAAACATCATTCTCTGAAGGACGCGGATGACCAGGCCTCATCCAGGTCTTACTAATACCAATCTTACCACTGCAAATATACAAACCACGCGTGCCCTGCGAAGCAGTATTCGAATAAACTAATGTATCACTCGAAAACCCCAAAGAACGAAAACACCAACCATCAGCCAAACTATCCGTCGCCGCATTCTCTAAATAAGGCTTATAAGGAATCGTATCTCCTGTCATCATATCTATCACCACCACCGTATTAACCTCTCCAGATGGATCCTTCTTCTTCCAGATCACCCGAAAATCATTACCACGATACGCCCAGTTGATCACACGACCCGCCGCAGTCGCATCCAAACGAATCAAACTATCAGGATATGTCCCAGACTCCTTCACCACCTCACTGAATATCACCACACTACCCTTGATCTTCGGCTTGATAAACCACGGCGTCACACTCACACCATTGAACTCCTTAAACTCATAAAAATAAGTATGAGCAAAGGTATCAAGCGGCATCACCACCTTGAAACTATCAACCTCAACACTATCCTTATCCAGTAAATAAGCACTATACATCGGCTCACTACCAACACGCACAATCGGACCAAACCTCAAATACTGTGGATCCTCAGTCATATTCAAAGGATAAACAATACGCGCCGTAACATTAGAAACCAATAACGGATTACCACTCAATAATTCTCCACTTATACTACCCGGCTGATAATTCGCCGGATCCCTTCTCGGCACCGCCACCACACCAGTCAAACCACTCTCAAAATACAACGGCCGCGGACCCTGAACCTTCACCGTATCATAGAAATAATAGACAAATGTATCAATCACTGTATCGGGACCAGGATAGATTACCGTATCATACCAGAAATGAGAATCAACCACAAAGATAGAATCAAAGAAATCCTTCACATAATTGTAATCAAACGAAGTCACCGCATAATAATAACCAAAACCATTACGCACATCCGTGTCAACAAATGAATGAACCAGACCAACATCCGTCGCCTGAAGCGCAATAGAATCAGGAACATCAGGCTCCTTAAAGGTGATACCATTCGATAAATCAAATGACGCAACCAATTTCCAGGTTCCGGTCTTACCAGTCGGACTCTTCCAGACCCGATAACCCTCAAAATCATATTTCTTATAATACGGGTCATAATTGGGTGAAGCAGGATTTGAAACCACATCATAGTATGGGTCAGATGCAACCTCTGGAGCATTATCCCAGAGTAAGGTAATCTTACCATCACCAGGCACACAGGTCAATTTCGGCGGCGGTGGTGGTCCGGGCAGGAGCCAGTTCATATCATAAATATACTGGACGGTTCTGTCTACCTTTGCGAGTGCGGTATCAGGCCTTTCTACGACTCCCCTGGGCCAGTAGGTCAACATAATCCCAACGAGGACAATAGCAATAGAATCTGCTTCAAGTTCAAAAGGACCACTGCATTGCAAGAACCTCTGGTCATCTGGTTGAGGTGGAACAGTATCATAAGGCGTGTATTCACCCGTCTTAAAGTTATAGCCCGCAAGGGTCACATATCTTTCATTATCTTTATTCGGCTCAAGATTGAGTGTGAATCTTTTGAATGCAGTCATCCCCAGCTGTGGAATCTCTGATGGATCGCGCCAGTCTGGTGTTCCATCGGCATCAACATCCCATTGTGCTGGTGGAACATTCTGGACATAGTATGCACTATCCCTTTCATATTGATCAGGTATTCCATCATTATCCTTATCCTGGCCCTCTTTCAAATCCCAGGGACTCTGGAGATAATCAAATCCGATCGCACCTACATCGTTCCAGCCTGTTTCATCTGCAACCTGCCATTGATAACCAAGGTTATCTACAACAAGTGTCTCACCATCAACGATAAATGTATCTATTACAATTCCTGATATAATGTCATTCGCATTCGTTCCGGATTCATTGCCGATATCATTATCTGTGCATACTCCGAAATAGCAATTGGTCAATTTCTTACCACTGATATTCTTCAGTTCATATCTCACAAAAATTATATCCCTTGTTGTGCTGAGATTCCAGGCATAAACAGTCTGATAGACTTCAAGACCGATTGGTCTTGTATCACCGGGCATATGTCTGCTTATATCAAGGTCATTATAAGCACACCAGGAATCCTGATGGGATTTTGAAACCTGCGGTGCCATTGGATATTTACTTGCCGGAGGTGGCCAGGGTGAAGGATACATAAATATTATTGCATCCGGGTCACCTGATGACATATCTTTTAATCCCGGGGTATATTCTGCTTCACCACCATGAGGACCATAACCAATAGTAACAAGGGTATCAGTCCCATCTATTGTGCCAAACCAGGAGCCGGCACCAAAGATATAAGTCTGTCCACTCCCTTTGGGCCAGAACAAACCTGAATTACCTTTATCGGTCTGCCCAAATTTACCGTAATTGGAGACACACATCTCCACATTGTTTACATTATGCTTTAGTATCTGGAATGGACGGTATTGGGGTGCAGGGGTTGCAGTCCTGCAAAAACCTATTACTGTAATAAGTAGTATTAATGATAATATTCTTCTCATCTTGGCCTCCTGTTAAAATCCTAAACTTACACCAAGTTGAACCTTGAATGGACCATTGTAATTGGTTGGATCAAGGTAGTAATCAGTGCGCGCTGCAATATATGACTTCTTTTGCTCAGGTGGTGTGATAATACCATCATGATTATAATCTGCCTGGGGTGAATACCTGGATGATGCAATAGTTAGATAACCAAACTGGGTGATCGTTGGTTCTGGGTCACCATGATTATCAGGGTCACCGGTCGTAGGATAGACTTCAATCACCTGTTTTGTATTGAATAGATTATTTACCAGTGCACTGAGATTCAATTTTGCTGGTCCAATCTTTATCGGTCTACTTGCATTGAGATTAACATTCCAGTATCCGGGCATACGTGCTGAATTCTCATCACCAGTTTTGTTTCCTTTTAGATCTTGTGGTGTATATGGTTGTCCTGAATGGAATGAAAAGACAAATGAAGAATTGAAACCCTGTAATGGAATGAATACGAAGTCTTCAGGTAGAGCGAGGTCAAGGTTTACATTGACAATATTCCTTTCGTCAAAATCAAGCCAGTAATCTACCACAGGTGGCTGGAGCGGCAAACCAGTGATTGGGTCATTACCACCATAATAGAAATCATAATAGAATTCACCCGCATAAGAAGCAGTTCCCTTTGCAAACTGGAGTGTATAACTCAAACCCATTGCCCACATATTGGACATTGTCTTCTGAATGCTTATTTCAAATCCCTTGATATTTCCATAGTCAACATTGAAGAACTGGAAATACGGCATTGGTAATGCAATCACCTGGCGAATCTGGGATAGGTCATAGACATCCTTAAAGTAGGCAGTGAATCCCATAACAACATCCTGGGTAAACTGATTTTCAATACCAATCTCATACTGGACTGTCTTTTGTGGCTTCATAAAGATATTTCCTACAATCGTATTTCCACGGGAGAGTGCAAGCCTTATCACTGCGGTATCAGTCGTTCCGAACATATCATCAAGTGCCGGTAACTGGAAATAGTGTCCATAATTGAACCGGAATTTCATCCTCTCAGTCACAGGCAAAGAGAATCCAAGCCTTGGTGAGAATTTATAATTTTTATCTGCCCAGACGATTGTATCATTATTCGGATTATTACCTTCTTTATAGGTAAAACTCTTTGGGTCAAAGTAGTCAAACCTGAGACCAATTCTTGCGATGAGTCCTTCAAAATCCATCTTATCCTGGATATATGCAGCGACCTTATAAGGTGTCCGCTCATAATAATCCCAGAATGGATTAGTTACCCAGGGCAGGTTATTATCGTAGTATTTCAGATTATAGCCAACATAATCAACACCGGTCTTGAATTCGTGGATTTTACCGATTGCATGGGAAATATCAAAACGAACCTGGATATCATCGTTCTGCCAGTATCTCCAGACACGATAATCACCATATGTATAATACATTCCTTCAACACCATAGGGATTATGCCTCAATGCCTGAACATCACGGTTTGTATATTCGGTATGGTATTGCATTACACTATCCACTATCACATCCTTGGGATAAGCTGTTTCTCCATTAGGATATTTATCACTTACAAGGTAATCAATACAATGCTCTGCCTTCATACGATAATCATCAAACCATTTATGTTCATTCTCTGCTTCCCATTCATAATCCCTTGTTCCAAAGACACGGTCATAGTGTGTCATACCTGCCTTTAATGAGAATAGGGTCTGGGCACTGAACATATAATTCAGAGTAGTAGAGAGTATATAGTTCTTGGTCCGGCTCATTGGTCTTTTCTGGAAGTATTTCAGACTTCCAGAAGACCAGGTCACATACTGATCACGGGAATTAAATCCGCTCAATGTTACTTTTCCTTTGTTATTAGGCATCATATAGGAAAGCCTTGCCTGGGCACGATAGATATTCCTTGGTGATGGAACTTTGTATAACGCATCTCTATAGGCATCAGTTAAAGTCAACTCGCCTGATAAGAAATACCTCAATCTCTGGACCGCAGGGACAGGGCCACCAAGTGATAGGTCATAGAAATTATAACCAAAATTCAATCTATCTTTGAGATTATCCATAAAGAAGATTTCATCGGTGAGATAACGAAATTTCCCTGAAGGTTTTGAACCACCTTCTTTTGTGACGACATTAATAATACCAGAAAGTGCCTCACCATATTCTGCATCAAAACCACCACTAACAACCGTAACTTCTTCTACTGCTGAGGCATTTATCTGTGTTGACTGGGCGCCGGTATGAGGAACTTTTGTCATTATACCATCAACATAGTATGTAACCTCTTCGGTCCTGCCGCCACGGATATGAGTTCCAAGATTGGATGTAGAAACACCTGCCTGAAGTGTCACAACCTGGTTGATCGTGGTAACAGGCAAACGGGAAATATCCTGAGAAGTCACTGAATGACCACTCTGGGTCTGTGATATTACAATTGGTGGTCTCTCAGCGATAACCGTCACTTTTTCAACTTCAATCACAGTTGGTTTCAAACGGAAGTTCAGTGTTGTGGTCTGGTCGGCATTAACAATAACCTGGGCATAGGTGAATGGGTCATAACCGAGATAAGATGCGGTAACACTATATGTTCCTGCAGGCACATAAAGAATCACAAACTCACCCTTTTCATCAGTCGCAGCACCGAGTTCGGTTCCTTCTACAATGACATCAGCACCTATCAATGCCTCGCCGGTCTCAGCGTCTCTTACCCTGCCGGTGATCTTGCCGTATTCAGCACCAAATAACAACGCACCGACAAGGATTAACGCCCAAAGTTTCTTCATCGCACACCTCCTTATTTAACCCTAATGGGTATGAGCCAGAATCTTGCTAATAATGGACTGGCAGGTTTTACATAATAAAATCCATCCGTGACAATCGCTTCAATAACAAGATTCGTAACACCAGAACCAGTAATTGCGATCTTTCCTGTTCCATCGGGTAGTTGAACCTTCTTACCATCCTGTATTGCAAAGAATGTGCAGAGGTCCTTCGTAATTGTACCTGAAAGAGTCAATGCAATTGTTAAAGAATCACCTGCATCATACTCTAAGAGCGAATCAATATGACAGAAACGATTCATTGCATGGTGTTGATAAAGTGTATCAATGTTAGATGCCCATATTGTATCAATGCGTCCGGTATTTTTTGAGGTGACTATAGTATAATAAATATATGGAATGCCCGCGCCGCGATTCGGAATAGCATAGTTTCCATAAGAAATCCTCTTCAATTTCCATTCCTTCGGTTCTTTAACCTTCCAGACTGAATCACCAGATTTCTCATCATAAACCTTTTCCTTTACTGGTTCGACATAGAGATGGCGCAATCCTTCTGCAGTCATCGTATCATAGGAATAATAGCCACCACCTTCTACTATAACCGTATCAAGTTTTTTACCCGTATCACCCTGCCAGAAATAATAACCTTTGTATAAAAGGTCATAATGGACCTCCCTTATGATATTAAATGTATCGAAAAGATACACAGTGCAGGTCGTATCTTTTGTATACCAGAGGTCCTTAAAACGGGATGTTGAAGCAAGATTATCACGCAGACTATCTACATGCTGTTTGACAATGACTGATTCACCCTTAAAATAAGAATCAGAAACAGGGAATGAAACAGCAGGAAGGGTAACAGGGATGAAATTGTTCACAAAAATATCATCCGTCTTTAGAAATTCAGGATAACCCGCAAGCACACTATTTATTAATGAATCATCTTCAGGCGTTCCGTTATAAAACTCCTCTGGTGGCTCATTTCCACAACTTATAAATATTAATCCAACAATTGCCAACAGACTTAGCCAGCTTAAGTTTTTCATTTATTCCTCCTTTGTTTATTTATAGCAATATAGTTTTTATGGTTTTTATTATTTATTCTCACCCCCTTTCTAAGTAGGTATTATATAATATTATATTCAACTCAAAAAAAAAGTCAAGGGTTATTGCAATTTGAAATCAAAAGGTATATTCACTCTAACCCGCACAAACATATCCCTTTGTTTTGCTGGAGTAAATTTCGATCTTCTTGCTGCTACAATTGCCGCCTCATCAAGCATTGGATTGCCGCTTGATTTGAATATTCTTGCATCCATCACACTACCATCCGTGTCCACTATCGCCTCTACAATCGCTTTTCCTTCTATCCCTGCTTTTCTTGCAAGTTCAGGATATTCAGGCTTTGGAATTGATATAGGCTTTGGCTTCACCTCCACCTTTGCATAGGGAATGACCTCTATCTCCGGGCCCGTAGGCTGGGTTCTAATAATATCTTCACGGAATTCGGTTGTGGCAATAGTCTCTACTGCCTCTTCAGCAACTTCAGTCGCTGCCGCAGCAACCGCGACCTTAGGTCTCTCAACTGGTGGTGGTTCTTCATACTTTTCTATCTCTGCAGAAATCTGCTCCACCATCGTTACAATTTCCTTTCTCAATTTGTATGGTTCTACTTCAGCATAGGGCACGAAAAGAAATAATAATATCAAAATGATTATCCCGAGTAACATCCCGGTCCGGAAATAGACCCCATACATCAATTTATGGTCGCTCATTTTAACCTCCAAATTCCGTGGCGAAAGTAATCTTAAATGCCTTTGCCTCTTTTAACTGGTCAAGAACCACATCTACTGTTCCATAATCAATATCTTCGTGGATATTCAGTATTGTCACGAGTTCTTGATTTTCTGCAATCTTTGGTGCAATCCTTGAACTCACCCTTTCCTTGGGCACCAGACTATCATCTATGAAAACTCGTCCATTATTATCAATGAATATATGGGTAATATTTCTGCGGATCAATATTCTCTCAGTTGATTTTGCCTTGGGCAGGACGAGTTTTAAATTAAGGGTTGTGGCACGGAATACTGTGGTTACCATAAAGAATAATATTAAAAGAAAAGCAATATCAGAAGTTGAAGCCATAGGAATATCAGGGGTTCTTGTAAATCTTCTTATTATGCTCTTACGCATTATTCCTCACTCGTTGGGATCAAACTAATTTTATTTGCCCTCAATTCCCTGCCATCCTGGGTGACGACCCGGCATAATTTTATCTGGTCAAGAACTGAGATCATCGCCTGATACCTTGCATCCTTGCTTGTTTTTAAAGAAATAACAAGGAGCGTATCCCTCTCTAATAGTTTTTCCTCAACTATTCTTCGCACTTCAGAATAATTTTGTGGGGAAATGTCTAAACCTTCATATCCTGAAGCCTTGAGTCTAAGTGCACCTTCGGGATTGATTAGAATTGAAACGACATTCTCGGGTTTTACCTTGGTCTCCTGTTGTGTTTTCTCAGGAAGGAGCATCTTTATTCCCTTTTCCCTTGTAAAGACTGTAGTCGTCATAAAGAATATGATTATCAAGAAGGCGATGTCACCCATTGAGGCAGTAGGAATACTGGGTGCAATTTTTCTCTTCTGCCTTAATTCCATCTATTTTTTCCTTTTCTGATAATGTTCAAGCAAATAATCTATCAAACCCGCGGCAACCTCTTCCATATCTTTTGTATAACCATCTACCTTACCTGAGAATAAAATATGGAGGATTGCGAGGGGTGTTGCTATCAAAAGACCCCATTTTGTTGTTATCAATGCCTCAGAGATACCACTGGCAACAATTGTTGGTTCAACCTCACCAGCAGCCGCAATCGCAGCAAATGCCCGAATCATCCCGGTCACGGTTCCTAAGAATCCTAAAAATGGTGCAACCGTGGTCAAACCAGCAAGGAGTGCCATTCCACGGTCAAGGAATCCAAGTTCTATTGCTGCTGCCCGTGCTGCAACCTCTTCCATTGCATCCTTACCCTTATCTGCTTTTTCCAAAATTGCCTTTGCAATCTTTGCTGCAGGTGATGATGTCTGATCACATAAAGCAATACCTGCATCAACACCCTGGGCATCAATCGTGGATATAAGTTTTTCCATAAAACTCTTTGGATTCAATCTTATTTTAATCAACAGAGAGAATAATCTTTCAATAATAATAGCCAGTCCCAGGATGATGCACGCCAGCAAAAGCCACATCATACCACCACCTATTGCAAATTCTTTAACCATATGATTAGCCTCCTTTCTATACTTTACATTATAATAAAAAACCCATCAATGTCAAGGGTCATTTTGAACTTGCAAAATAATAAAGGATACCACCGATTAGTGGAAAAAGACCAGCACCGAGGAAAAGAAAACTCTCATACCTTGCAAGTCCAAGAGAACCAACGATTAAGTCAAAAAGATCACCGGGTCCTGCAACACTCAAAAGTGGAAAATAGAAAATCATCCTGTAAATATGGAACCCTGCGACCGCAATGAGAAAGATGCTACCGATTATCGGAAAAATCCAGATACCTTTTCCACCAATAAGATTCAAGAGTTTTTTAAGAATCATACCAAAAATTATTAATGAAATGATGGCGAGCAGGATCGCCACCATAAAGACTAACTCAGCAATTATATCAGGTCTCATAAAACCCCCTTATTTCAAATTCTAAATCCTGGTATCTAAACATATTATTTGCCTCTGGTGACTACGTAGAATCTAATATTGGCTACAAGAGAAAGAATACCGGAAAGAAAGAATAGCCCATAAGCAAGGTAGTTAATGCCTCCTTTTGGTAACATCATCTTTCCACCAATACCACAGAATATCAATTGTATTATAGCAAACAGAAGAATGCCTGTGGGTGCAATGATCATAAACTGCCAGTTCGTTTTTTCACCAAGGACTATTTCATACCTTCGGGCGATTATCCCCAAAAATATAAATGCAAGCCACAGAAAGATTGCACCAAGAACTAAAATATAATTGGGAATTACAGCAAGGGACTGATAGGTTGATTCTTCAATCCCAAATGGTGCAGTGAATAAAATAAATTCCATAAAACCTCCTATTTTAATTTTGCCAGCAATTTATTCGTCAAATCTTTTCCTTTGGTTGGTCCGATAATCATTCCCGCAGCCTTACCCAGGGCAAAAATCAATCTTTTAATATCCTCTTCATAGAGTTCTTCCGCTTTTATTCTCTGTGCCTTGAGTTGATTCTGGAAAACCCTATCCGCAAAATCACCGAGATAATCCTGGACAATAGATTTCAATTGATCAAGAAATCCTGGTTCATATTTTTCTTTTGGTTTTTCTTCCTCAACACCTTCAGCCTTTTTCCGCGCTCTTATCTCTTTTATTGCATTATATATATTCTCCAGCACACCTGTCTGGGCTGTAGCATATATATGTCCAACAAGGTCATCCTCTCCAATATCACATAATAAACTCTGATTACTGCCCACTATCTCTAAGGTATCAATCTTTATTCCACCCAGGGCACCAATCGTCTCAAAGACCACAGTCGCGGTCTGGGAAAATTTTTGTCTCTGTGCCTCACCCGTCTTTGAAGTCGTTGTCTCCCCATCTTTTTGTGAAATAAAAGGTAAACCCAATCCACGGTCTTCTATCTTATTCAATATCTCATCCACCATCTTACCTCCTATGTTTGTTTCATCTTTTCGATGACAGATTGAACCTTCACCCTCGCCTGTGAAGAACCCATCTCTTCAACAGCTTTTTTGACAAGAAAATCTATGAGCGTCCTTAAGATCTGGACAATATCATCTTCTTTTTCCTGGGGCGGTGTCTGTTTAAATTCCATCTTATCATTTATAATTCCAACCATCGGCAGGATGTCTGTAGCAAGGATGCCAAGCCCCTGATTGAGAATTTCAATCCAGTGTGACTTTTTACCCCCGCTTCCAAATTCTTCAACCAGAAGATTTATCTGCGTCAATTTTGAATTGATACTCCTCGGTAATTGTATCTCGACCTCTGGCGGCGGTGGAGGTGGTGGAGTTGGTTTCACTTCCTCAACAATTTTTTCTTCAATCTGTTTTTCAATGACTTTTTCCTCAGGTTTTTCTATTTTTATTTCTTTTGTTTCTTCTTTTACCTTTTCTTTGGGCGCAATAAGTTGTTCCTTTACACGCTCTATGAATTCTCTGGGATTCTCTTCCCTTTCCACCTCTATTCCAATATACTTACCATTATGAAGGAAAATAATCAAACGATTTGCTCCATAACATAATGAGACAAAATTTATTTCTCCAAGAATGAGTGTATTCTTTATTACCTCTGCTGCGGAGGAGAAGAATGCGGTCAGATCACCGAGGGGCGAAGTTGACGAACCCTTCACCTCTTCAATTGAACCATCCTCGGCATTGACGACTGCATAATTAATAATTCCAGGAATCTTATCCAGTACCTCCATCTCCTGCTCCTTTCTATTTCAATTCTGCACTCAATTCTTCAAGTTTTTTCTTGAATAATAATTTCCCATAGATCTGCGGGCCTTCAGTCCTGATGAATTCATCAAAACTATTTCTTAATTTATCAATCTGTTCCTGGGTCAATAGATTCTGAACCGTTATCTCAAAAGTTTCTTCATTAACATTTATTGAAGCGCCGAGCACCTTATTTTCTAAATTCAATTCTGACCATCTCCTGAACCAGTTTAGACCATTCTTTCCAAAAATCCTGAAGAAGGCATTCAGATACTTTAACAATCCTGACATCAATCTCTCTGCTTCCTTTGGATCATAAATCAACCCCTGTTCTTTGAGCCAGACAATAGTCTTTATCGTCTCATAACCACCGAGCTGGGATTGGGCTATTATCTCATTTATTGTTCTCTTACCATCCACCATTGCCAGCACCTGCCAGTCAGTGCGACGCAATGCAACCGCTGATGGCAATTCCTTTGTTGACTTTGCTAGAACCGCATCCCTTGGTGGCAATCGGTCTTTTATCTTTTCAAACTCAACCCGCCGTCTTTCAATATTTTCATTTAATTTGCCAACATCTTCAGAAATGGTCTGCTCTGTTGCCCTGACCCCTGCCTCAAATACACCCTTTTCAAGGTGGATAAGAGAGAGATTTAATAATGACTCAAAACCCTTCTCAGTTCCATCTGAGGCATGGACAATATGCCCTTCTTTTAGATATACTTCTCCATTCAGTTCACCACTTACCCTAATGACACCGGTCTTTTTCAGTTGCACAAGAAATTGTAACACATCAGATAGATTGAATTCTTTTAAATTTATCTCAAAATCTGCCATTATATCACTCCCAGCCAGTTATGCAAAAGAAAATAGACCCTGCCAATAAATAAAGAAACACGTGCCATAATTGTATAACCAAAGGATGCACCGAACGATATCATCATAAACCATATTCCAATTTTTGCACCAAGACCAAGCGCTCCTTTGTGCTCTTTGGAAAAATAGAAGTAAGTCAGGGTAAATATGACGCCGGTTATTATTAAAAGGTTTGATACCACATTAAAGATCGCAATTCCTTTCAATGGTAAAAATGTTGCCTGTAATTGTGGGAAGATATCACCCTGGACAATCTGGGTTATTGATACTGCCATAGCAATGCCCATTGTGAATGTAAGAGGGATACGAATCATCCAGGAGATTTTAGGAATGAGTGGCGCAAACATCAAAAGGCCGATAAAAATCGGAAATATATTATACCACTGACCCTTTGTAAACAGAGGTTCAAAAAGATTGGGCCAGGCAAAATCATACCAGAGCACAACCGCCCAATAACCGGCTGAAACACCCACAAATATGTTTTCGGCAATTTTGTAGAATGGATTATCTTTATAAAGAAATGAATATATCGCAAGGGTTAAGAGCGCTGCAATCCATATTCCGATGCTATTTATCATTTTTTTCTCCTCTGATATAAAAGTATCACATTGCCGAGGGCAATAAAACCAACAAGGAGGAGATGGACAATGGATTGCGAATCCATTCCCCTTAAACCCCTGCCTTTTCTATCAACGAGTGTCTCATATTCTGCAGCACCCTTCAATCCACCCAGAAGTCCTATCAACTGTCCTGAACTCAAATATGGATATTGTTGTGGTGCCATAATTGCGGTGGTTGCACCACAGATCGGCACACCATACCTTGCATGAAAATAGATTATCCAGTGAAGTATACCCGGATCACCTGCTGAGAATGTCATCACCATTGATAAATCCCTTGCGGTCTTCACCTTCCTGCCCAGTGGTAGAGAATCTATCAGAATTCCCTGATAATCAACCTTTATCACATCAGAGAAGTTTCTACCCAGACTCAAGAGCATCACTGCACCACCAGGACGGTAACCGACATTTATATAATCTTCCCCGTATACTTTGTTATACTCTTTTGCAATTTTATTCAAGGCGATATTGCCGAGTTCACTACCAGCAGGCCAGAGGCCCATCATATAGATCTTTAAATTTTTTCTGAAACAATGTTCAATAAATGCCTCGGTCGCAGGATATAATTCTGCCTCACTGCCAGGGTCGTAATCAGTTGAAACAAGGACGACCGAACCCTGGGGCAGGGACTCAACTTTATTATAAATACTCTTAACTGGTTTTGTGATATCGACCGGTAAATTCAAAGGCACAATCATTGGAATGATGACTGCCAGCGCAACAAGAAGGAATATGATTCGGCGATCAAGATGGGCAAGAGATTCAATTATATTCATAAATATCCCTCAAATTCAAATATTCAAAGATATGCAAGAAATCTAAAGATTTGTTACCTGTAATGTGGCATCTAAAAGTTGACATCTTAACGTTCTCCTCCTCCCATATAACTCCTTTCAATCCCTAAAAGCACCCTTAACGCCATTGAGATCAAACCGAGGTCAATACCGAACAATATGCCCCTCTTCGCTGCAGTATTTGGAACCTGCATTATCCATTCAACAAGGTCAGGAAATTTATTCCATATCAAATATCCTACCGGAATCCTGCCTATCATTACAATCACAGCCGCGATCAAAAGCAAGGTTGCCTCTGGTGTCTTTGCCCTGAATGCCCGGAACGAAGCCGAAGCAACAAAAAATGCAAGCAAAGAGAACATTGTAGCACCAAGTGGCACCTGAAAATTTTCAAAGAAATATAAAAATATCTTTGAATCCCTGCCTCCAATAAATCCTGCCCCGAGCATAACACCAAGGAAGAATAAAAGAATTATGCTGTATTGCCAATCCCTTAATCTTCTTTGAATCTTATCTACATTGATCTTTATCAAATTAAAGATACCAATGAAAACGAAGAATGCAGCAACACCCTGATACCACAACTGGAGTAATTGTGAACTATCCTGGGCAAATTTCGCAGGGATGAAAAAGGTTATAAGCATATAAAATCCACAGCTAAAAACGATTATTAAAGGGATAATTATCTTCATTCTATTGTATTAAAAAGGTTTATAAAAAACTGCCAGTTAAAAATCTGGCTTAAAACACCGATAATGATAACTGTGATGAATATCAATTTTCCAAGATCCTGTCCCCTTAGTGAACCAAGTTGTATCGGCTCTTGCGAAAGATAGGCACTCGCTGCATACAATTCTTCTCCGAGCAAGGTAAAATCACAGGCAGCAACAAAAAAGGGTAATTGATCAGGCATCGCAGTTCCAGCAATCTGGACTGCACCAGTTGAATGGCCCGTCTCTGCAAGGATGAGTGATTCTGCATAGAATGTGCCAAGATAAAGATTTGTTGCTGGTTTCTCACGGACCATAATTCCATCAACAGCAGAAACATAGGCAAACTGGTCATCAGTGATATACCTGATATTATCTGGGTTATACCAGTCAGGGCGACCCACTCTGGTTGCGGACTCCTTTACTACCTGTTGTGCCATTGTCATTGCCATTGACCTGCTCGTCGGTACATATAAAGGAGTTCCGTACTCCGCGGTTTTTTCTGCAACCCTTGCCAGGATACTCATTGAGGCAATGGTCTGGGGATCGTCAATGTCCATTATACCCGGCACATATAAGACCGGCTTTCCCATTTCAGTTGCCCTGCCAATCGCCTCCTCAATTGCATTTAAAGCGGGTATTTTTCTTATGAATAATTTTTTACCTTTTCGGGCACGACTTATATAAGTGAGCACAGAGGCGAAGAGTATAATTATGCATATCGCCATAGGCAGGCGCGAAAGATTAAAATATTGAACCTCAGGTTTTACAGGCCCTGCAACACTGGAAGAGGTTAAAATGCTATCTTTCTTACCTATGATTTTATAAAAATAATTAATCTTTGGGTTTAAATTAGAATCCCGAAAACTCGTTTCAATACCATCTACCTCACCAATCTTTTCAAAAATTCCTTCAGCATCAAAACTCCTGAATATTTCAAATCTCTGAAAAATTTCATCGCTCTGCCATTTTAAAATAATGCTTGAACCATCATCATTGGGCGTGTCAAATGCCCGTAAATTAATATTATATATAATAATGAAGGATATTAAAAACATTTAATAATTTTATTCAAAATACTTTCAATGTCAAGTCCTGACTTTCTGCCATTTTTGGAAGTATTTTATGCAACTAATTGTATGAATCCAGAAATACCTATTAAATAAAAACGAAAACCAGCCTTTATCTGCAGAATGACGTCTATATTGATGGAAGAATTTGGATTCAGGGAAATATATAATTTTTAAACCCTGACTATGGATACGACGGCACCAGTCAACATCCTCAAAATAAAGAAAAAATCTCTCATCGAGCAGACCAATTTTTTTTATTACACTTTTTTTAATCATCATCGCCGCTCCTAAGACCCAATCTACCTCTTTGATCTCGCTGTGGTCAAAATCGATCATCAAATACCTCTCCATTTCTCTTTTGCCAAAAGAAATATTTTTTAAAAAACTCCTTCTAATAAAAGGAGTCCAGAATCTGGGGAATCGGAAGCAAGAATATTGAATAGAATTATCAAAATTGAGCAGCTGGGGTGCGATGATACCAATCTTTTCATTTTTATCAAAAAAATCGATCATTTTTTCTATTGCATCAGTAGTTATCAAAATATCTGGATTGATTATCAATATATATTCACCGCTTGCGATTTCTAAACCCTGATTAACCGCCCGTGCATAGCCAAGATTTCTTCTATTTATTACCAAACGTATATTCAGCAATTTTTCAAATTCTTTAATTACATACCCAAATGGCATTTTTGAACCATTATCTATAATGATTATTTCAAAAGGTAGATCTGGCTTTTTTTCAACAATACCCTTCAAGCAATCTTTTAACGCGCAGGTTGAATTATAATTTACAATAATTATGGAAAGCATTTTCGGGTTAAAAAGACCAGAGACAGAGGTATTTTTTCTACAGGGGTATAAAGATTCTCTATTGTGATTGAAAAATTCATTCTATTTATTTTATCCTTTGCCTGCCTTATTTCCTCTTCCACTGCCTGCGTTTTATAGAAAACTGCCTTTCCTTCTGGTTTAATCAAAAGGTCAATCGTTTTTATAAGATCTTTAATTCGTCCTGCTGCCCTTATTAGAATGAGATCAAATTTTTCAACCTGATATTTTTCAGCCCGTTCCGCAATCACTTTGATGCTGGAAAGATTTAGTTCTTCAATTAAATTAGAGAGAAAATTCGCTTTTTTCTTTATGGATTCGAAAAGGGTAAAATTTATCTCGGGCATTAAAATCTTCACCGGTATAGAAGGAAAACCAGCACCAGCACCGATATCGCAGGCATTCTGCGGATTTGAGATAAATTTTAAAATCATCAAAGATGGTAAAAAATGTTTGAGGCTTACCCTTTTGTAATCATTATGGGAAATTAGATGGAGATGATTTTTGTAATTGTAAAGAACTTTTAAATAAATCCTGAATTTATTAAAAACATCCTCTTTCGGTTCGATACCCAGTTCCAAAAAGCCTTCTTTTAAAATTTTTATTTCATTCTCGATCGAAAACATAAACAATATTAGCAAAAATATATTTAAGATTTTTTTATCTTATTCCAGACCCGGTCCATTTCCTCAAGGCACAGTGATGACAGTTCTTTATTCTCTTTTTTTATCCTTTTTTGCATTAGCCTGAACCTCTTAACAAATTTTTTATTTGCCTGGCGCAATGCATCTTCAGGGTCAATCTTCAAATGACGGGCAAGATTGACGCAGGAAAATAAAATATCCCCCATCTCTTCTTTCATTCCCTTTTTTGAACCGGTCTTTTCTAACTCCCTGATCTCCTCAATCAATTTTTGCATTGGACCATCCGGATTGCTCCAGTCAAATCCCACCCGCGCTGTCCGTTCCTGGATCAGTCGCGCTGCGAGCAAGGCCGGAAGTGAATATGGTATACCCTGGAATATATCCCTTTTTGAACTATGCCAGAATTTTACAATCTCTTTTGTATTTTTAAATCTTTTTGATTTAAAGACATGGGGATGTTTGGTTTTATATTTTCTTATAGTATCAGAAATAATCTCCTCGAGATTGACCCCTCTGGATTCAAGCAACTGGCTGAGAAAAAATCCGAGAAATAATAAATCTCCTATTTCTTCTTTTATAGAACTTAAATCCTTTTTTTCGATCGCATCCACCACCTCATAGGCTTCTTCTATTACATTAATTTTTATTGAGTTTAGTGTCTGTTTTCTATCCCAGGGACATTTTTTACGTAAGGTCCTGACCAATTTAATAAGGGCTGAAACCGATTTAGTATTCTTCACATTCTTCTTCATCTACATCCTGCTCTAACGTAATCGGGGTCTTCTGAAAATCTGCATAAAAATCCTCTTCAAAATTCAAACAGCATAATAATTTTCCACATATGCCTGATAATTTACTCGGTGACAGAAAAATATTCTGCCGCCTTGCCATTCGTAAAGAGATTGATTTCAAATCACCAAGAAATGTAGCACAGCAGATCTTCCTTCCACAGGGACCAACCCCACCACAATATCGGGCAAAGTCGCGGGCACCGATTTGTTTTATCACAATCCGTTTATTCAGCTTCTGTGATATATACCGATGGAGTTTGCGGAATTTCATCTTTTTATCCGCAGTAAAATAGAAAATCACCCTCTCTTCGTCAAACTGACAATGGGCATAAACAACCTTCATATTTAGATTGAACTCTCTTATCGCATTTCTAAATTCAATTAAACACAATTCTTCATATTCCTTCAACTCTTCCAGTTTAATAAAATCATCGCTATGCAAAGGACGCAAAATTTCTCCGGATCCTTCTTCCTCAATTGGTGGGCCAATTATTTTTCCGACATCAACTCCATCATTACCCTTGAATAGTATCATCTCGCCAATCGAATAAATCCCTCCGCCTTCTGCTACAATTTTCCAGAATGGTGTTATTTCTAATAGATATTTCATTTTGTAATAATATATATTTTTTCACCTTTTTTTATCATACCCAGATCATCCCTTGCCTTTGGTTCAATCAATGTCCCCCTTTTATACTCATCTATCCTTTTCTTTAATAATTCATTCTCAGCATCAAGAATGATTATATTCTTTTTCAAGATCTTTTCCGTATGATATGCATTTACCAGTAAAAATATCTTCCTGCCAAAATATGAAACAGGTAACAAAATAAAAATGATAATTACCAACCATCTTTTAATTAAGGAGAAGAATTCTCTCTTCATCCCCTCTCAATATAAAATCAATCAGGCGCTGGGCTTAGTGTAATGACGGTAATAATAATACCGGTGGCGGTAATATCTCTGACCCACATCAACACCATTTAATACATAACCAATTATCTTCTCACCGGCTCGTTCCAGTTCATCCTTTACTTCAAGGACCGCATCCCGATTCGTTTTTCCACTCATCACCACAACGAGAATGGCGTCACAAATCTTTCCTAAAACCCTTGCATCAGCAATTCCTAAAGCCGGGGGTGCATCAATCAAAACATAGTTAAAATTATCTTTAAGGTCATTGAGTATATCCAACATACGATTTGAACCAAGCAATTCTGCCGGGTTGGAAGGGATGGTCCCGCTTGTTATAAAATAAAGGTTTTCAAATTGCGACTTTACTATTGCATCCGTTAATTTTATTCGATTGATCAAAACATCGGTCAGCCCATTATGATTATCCTTAACAATGTCCTTGAAATAATTGTGTAACTTCGGTCTGCGAAAATCGCAGTCAAGTATCACAACTTTATGACCCTGCTGAGAAAGTGTAATTCCAAGATTTAAACAGGTTGTTGTTTTACCTTCCTGAGGGATTGTGGATGTAACCAACAATGATTTGATCGGTCTTGCCGCAGCAGAAAAAGCAAGATTTGTTCTTAAAATACGATAGGATTCTGCAATATCAGAGTATGGTTCCTGGATAGTAGGAATATCAATATGATGTTTATTCTTTACAAGAGGAACCGTTGCCAAGACCGAGATACCAGTCAATTCCTCAATTTCTTTTGTCGTCTTTATGGTCGTATCAATATATTCAAGCAAAAATGCTCCACCAATGCCAATCAATAATCCAATCAAAAATCCCAGGATTGTGTTTTGTTTTGGTTTGGGTTCAACCGGTCTATCAGGGACTATCGCATGGTCAATTATTCTTGCCTGGCTTATCTGCATTGCTTCAGCAATCTTTGATTCCTCAAGTTTACCGAGGAGCATCGTATAAATTTCTTCATTCGCCTTTTTCTGCCTTTCAAGTTGTGCCAGATTCACTTCAGCCTCAGGAAGTTGTTTTAAACGACGATTATGTTTCTCTATAATTTGATTCAATGCATCTACCCTGCTCTGCAATGCAATGAGACGTGTTTCGCTATTAATAATATTAGTAATGAGGGATTGAAAAACAGGGTCGCCAACCGAAGGACCTGCCTGGACAATCTGTCTGCTTGTCTGATTAATTTCCTGCTCAACCTGGGCAATCTGATCCTGGATCTGTTTTAACTTCACTGAATCGTTCTGATATTCCTGTTTCTGGATCTCAAGATTTTTCAATTGTTCTTTAAGTTTTATGATCAATGGACTGTTTGAAATTGTTGGGAAAGATGCCATTCTTTTATAATAACCATAACTTGCTTCATCCTTTGCAAGTTCGCTTTCCAGTTTTTTAATACTGCTCTCTGTTTCATGGAGTTCCACCACTGCTTTTTCCCTTTCCACTTCAAACTGGGCAACCGCATTAATTATCTCTTTTGCCGTCTCACTGAGCAGGAAAACACCACTTTGCTGTTTGTAACGACGCAGATTCTCTTCTGCACTATCCAGCTCGGTGCCGAATATCTTTATCTGGGTTTCAATAAACTCCTTGGAACCTCGTGCTGATTCACGCAGACTCTCCAGTGTATATAATATATATTCCTGGGATAAAGAATTTGCTATCTTTGCTGCAAGTTCGGGTAGTGTAGAACGTGCCTTTAATAATACAAGAGATGTATTCTTAATCTGATTAGCCGAAACATTATGCATTAAGTCTTCAGTTGCTTTCTCAATATTGATTATTGAAAATTCTAAATAATCTCTTGGTGGTTTCTCCTTTAAAATAAATCTCAACCCATAACTGCTAAAATTCTCACCCACGTTTCCTTTGCCTAAGATTTCTTCTTTGTTATTATATACAGCAAAGTTTCTGCCATCTTCCATTTTTATCAAATATCTACCAGGTGGAAAATAATCACTCACCTGGATTGAATCAAAGAATGCCCGACCGTGGTTATTTATAACAAAATTTAAACCAAGTTTCTTAACGACTGAGCGAGCAAGTGCCCGGCTCCGGATTATTTCAAGTTCACTTTCAACTGGATCAACACGCTGCGGGGTATACAATTCAGTAAAAAATACAGGTTTTGCTTCGGAGAGTTCCAATTTGAAACGCACCTTCGCCTCATAGACCTTTGGTAAATGTAAACTTATCAAAAGGGCGCTTAATGAAGCAACAATCACACAGATTATTATCAAAATCCTTCGTTTATAAATTATATCTATGTAGTCTTGGAATGTTGGTTCTTTATTCATTTTGCGTAAATTAAAATTTGTAAAATCAATGTGCCAATACTTAAAAGCACCGACCATTCCTGAAGCGCGGGCATAAATCTCCTGGGCACGATAACCACATCACCCGGTTTCAGATTCAATTCATCTATTTTTTTACCGCTCTTTAGAATCTTTTCAAAATTTACACTTCTTTCTTTACCCACATTGAGAATCTTAATCTTTCCGATATTTCCATTTGAGGTTGGGCCACCTGCCATTGCCAGCAGATTGGCAAGATTTTCATTGCTTTTAAGATAATATTTGCCCGGTGATTTAACTTCACCAAATACACTTATCTGATAATATATATTCACCGTCAAGAAAATATCCCCATAATATTTATGAAACTCATCGATCAACATTCTTTCAAGAGAATCAGCCGGGATATTTTTTATATTCAACTTTCCTAAAAGTGGAATATTTAAACTTGTGTCCGCATCAACAAGGTATTTACCACTCAAACTTGGTTGGTGCCATATCTCTATCTCCACCGCATCATTGGGAAGCAAATATACATGAGGCGATAATGAGAGAATCATCAATAAAATCATATTTTAATTATAACTATTTTTTTCTCATTGTCAACAACTGATTTTTGTTTGATGAAGTTATTGACTTCAAAAGAATTTTAGATTACAATTTTCTGGAGGTTCATTATGAAGAAATGGGTCATTTTAATTTTTATTACATTCGTTATTTTAACTGCCTCAGGTTATGATTATAGATACGAAGTGGCGGTTGACTCGTTACCGCCGAGAATGAGAGGGTTTGGGGATGAGCACTACTTCCAGACCTTTATCAAGCCTAAACAGAGGGATTCATTAAATGTCAGATGTGTTGGTCGTTGGCCCTTTGGTCTTGGATTTGAGGTTTATGGGAATGCAAATACAAATATCCTTTGTTTTGGTGCTGGGTCAGGGGTTTCTGGTCTTTGATATTTCCAATCATTCAAATCCCGTGCGATTAAGTCAGATTGCGGTTAATGGTTTGATTATGCAACTTTATATTAAAGATAGTTTATTATTTGTTGCCAGTTATTGAGTTGGCACCTACAGTTATTAAAAGGTATTTTGATTTATTCTTGGACTCTGCTTCTATGAAAAATTGTAAGGAGGTTCAAAATGAAGCGTTTTTTAATTATCGTAATAATAACTGTTGGCGTGTATGGAGCCGCCACGGTGTATGATGTAGAGTTGTCTTACACCGACAACTTTCTCGCTCAATATGCTATTCAGACCTTCTTGGCAACTGCTGACAGTATCAGTGAGGTGGCTTTTTTCTGCGGAAGGAAGATAAATTTGGGTCATTATATTTGCCAGGTGAGAGATTCGGCAGGCATTGCTATATTAGGACAAGCAAGCAGCGATTCTGCTGGGCTTTATGACTACGAGTTGGTTTCAGCAACTTTCAATCCCAGGGTCCCGGTGCGAAAAGGATTCAAGTATAGAGTGCATATCAAACACAATCAGGATTCTCTGGTCAACTTCTACTACAACCGTTCTAATCCTTATCCGGATGGGAAGTTGATTGGGCATCCGGGGTGTGATTTGGCAGCAAGAATTTATGGAGTCAATAATTTCCCTAAAGGATTGTTCGGAATGAATTCAGGATTGACCATAACCCCAAATCAACAACCGCGCACATTCTGGAATAAACACCTCTGGAAACCAGGCATTGATTCAATGAAGGCAATGGGTGTCTCCTGGGACCGCAATGGTTTCTGTGCCTGGCAACATTTCCAGTTTGATGCTGATGATATTGATTCCTTCCATTATGGCTGGTGTGACTCAATGCTTCATTGGTATGCCCGGGATTCAATAAATGTGCTATGGGTATTTACACAGAGCACCCGCTGGTCATCCTGTTGCGATTCTATTGATACCTTAATACACGGTCGTGGTGAATGGTATAAAGGATTTCCAAAAAATCTTTTTGAACCGGTTTTGCTTGCCAATGGGCAGATTAATCCACAGAATTATTTTGCTCAATATGTCTATAAATTTGTCAAACGTTATGGTCCAGGTGGTGATTTCTGGGATACCGTAAACATTGCATTACGAAGGCCAATAAGATTTTATGAAATATGGAATGAACCCGAGTGGTTATTGGGAAAATTGGATAATAATAATCAGGTCAACCACCGCTGGTGCAATGATTCAGTATTTGACCCGTATTATGACAGCTTGATTGCGGTAGATAATAGTCCGTATAAAAAGAATAGTCTTATGAAGGTCTATGCCCGGATGTGTTTTGTGGCTGATTCAGCGATTAGAAAGGCAGTGGCTGATAATAACATACCACGGGATAGTGTCTTTACGATTTTTTATATTCCTCATTATGGGACAATCCCTTTGATTAATACTACTGAGTGGTTGAATGGTTTGCGCGAATATGGGGTCAGAAGTGCGTGTGATGGTGCATCAATCCATAGTTATGCAACTCCTTATTCTATTCCTTATTTTCACAGGCGTCAGAAACAGACCCTTGATTCGGTCTGGTATTATATGAAAACCTTTGGCTTTGGTGATAAATTCTTGTGGTGCACTGAGTATTCAACCGGTTGTTATCCAGCCAATGCTGATTCTAATCTCATTGGTTTTCCGGTTCAAGCAAATGAACAACTTGCGACGATAACGACATTTTATGCTAATGACTATCCTAAGGGTCCAGTAGATAGACTATTTCACTGGGCTTTTAGCACCGCCTGGGTTCCGGATGTTCACTGGGAGAATATTTTATACAGTCTCACCAGGGATAATCTTTCCAAGCGCCCTCCGGGGTGGGGATTTCAGCAATTGACCAGGTTGTTTAAGGATTATCGGCTCAACCAGTCTCTGACCAAAGGCACTATGTATGATACACTGCGGTTATATGAATTTGAAAATGAACAGACTAAAAAGAAAATGTATGTGGGCTGGAAGGAGTGGAATATCGGTGCCGGTGCAAGGAATTTTAAACTTCCAATGCGCACCAATGCGGCAAAGGTTGATAGTGTGGCGCATACGAGCAATCCTGGTGGTGAATTAAAAGTAGCGGATATAAGAGGCTGGGTGAATGTTACACTTGATACAGCCCCGCTATTTATCTATGAACCATCTGAATCTGCATTCCGTCGTCCGGATTTGGTAATTGATAGTATCTGGATCAATCCGGTCTATCCTGCAGTTGGCGATTCGGTGACTTTTTATGCATTGATAAGAAATATTGATACCCTTCAGGCAACAATAGATACGATATTTGTTCATTTTTATCGCAATGATACATTATTTACAAAAATTGAGCTGAAATATAAAATAAATCCAAAAGAATCCATAATTATAAAACCAGACAAAAAATTTTTAGCAAAGCAAGGGCAATATTTATTAAAAGTAAATTTGGATAGCAAGTTTATTGAGCAGAATTATCTGAATAATACCAGATATTTACTTTTAAGCATATCACGATAATTTTCTCATAAATAACTTCCAGCAATCAATCTGTCTATCTGTTGCAAAAAGAGTCCAAATGAATTAGTTGCTTACGAAGATTCAGTTTTATTGTATCTTGACACCCTTTGAAAATTGTATAGAATAGTTCTTATGAAAGAAAACGGCAAATCAGTATTCTTGTCATATATCTCGGTTTTCTTAAAGTGGCGGAAGTTCATATTTAAATTTGTAGTTATCGCTACTCTGATTGGTATTATTGTTAGTTTTATTTTAACTCAACAATTTACTGCAACTGCCACTATCCTCCCGCCCAACACCCAACAACAGGCTATGTTCGGATTATTATCCGCAGGCGTTATTGGTAGTCTTACCAATTTGAGTGGTCTTGGAAATATTCTACCAGGCGCTAGTTCCCCATCAGATTTATTTGCTGCAATTATGCAAAGCGACCGAATCAAGGATGAAATTATTAAAAGATTTAATCTTATGAAAGAATTTAAATCAAAAACAATGACCGATGCACGTAAAGGACTGGAAAAAATTACAAAAATCTCTGTAAATAAAGAAGGGATTGTTTCAGTAAGTGTTTTTTATAAAAACAAATTTCTTGCTGCAGAAATTGCGAATGCTTATATTGAAGAACTGGATAAATTCAATACCCAAACTACAATGACAATTGGGAAAAAATACCGAATATTCGTTGAACAACGGCTTAAAGAAACTACAGATTCACTTATAAGTGCTGAAGAATCTTTAAGAAAATTTCAGGAACAACATCGGACGGTTGCATTGGATATAGAAATTGAAAATGCTATTGCAATCATCGCCAAGTTAAAAAGTGAAATTGTTTTGCGAGAAGTTCAAAAGGGTGCTGTGGCATCAATAAGTAATTTAAATAATCCTTATGTCACAAATATAGACCAAGAATTGAGAGAATTGAAAAAACAACTCTCAAAAATTGAATTTGGAGCAGCTGATACCACCAGAAAAGAGTTTGGAGCAGGTTTTTCAGTTCCTTTTGCCCGATTGCCTAAAATATCATTGGAATACGCCCGATTGCTTCGCAATTTGAAGGTTCAAGAAGCAATCTATGAACTTCTAACCCAACAATACGAACAGGCAAAGATTATGGAGTTAAAAGATACGCCTACTGTTCAATTTCTTGACAGAGCATCAACACCAGAGAAAAGAAGTTTTCCTCGAAGAGGTAAAATCATAATGCTTTTTATGAGTGCAAGTTTATTACTGAGCATTTTTTTAATATTTCTATTTGAATACCTTCAATTTTTGAAGCGAAACACCGAATGGCAAACTGTTTTCCAAACTATAGAAAATGATTACATCAAAATAAAATCTGTTATATTAAAAATAATTAAAGCCCCCAAAAAGAACATTTTTTACAATCACAAAAAATAATGGGGGTTGATATTACAAAAAAACTCTATCGAGCAATTAATTACATTCATTAAATACTTTTACTAACGCATTGATTGATTCAAAGGCATTGAATTTACTTGCCTGTTTTAGTGCCTTTTTACTCATAATTTGATAAAAATCTTTATCTTCAATTAATCTAATTATATCGTTCGCAAAGGATTCATAGTCATCAGGATTGTGCATTATGCCACCATCTCCAATTACCTCAGGCAATGAAGAGGTGTTTGATGATAAAACAGGAATACCTGACTGCATTGCCTCTAAGGGAGGCAACCCAAATCCTTCATAAAATGACGGAAATAAAAAGACTTTTGCCATGTTATAGATAAAGGGAAGGACTTCATCGTCTAAATGATTTAAATATAACACATTACTATTTTTTTTAATTTCTTCATAGATTTTGTTAAATCCATGTCCTGGTTTACCAATCAAGAGTGTTTTTATGTCATATCCTTTGGCTTTTATGATCGCACTAATCTTTAAAATACCCAATATGTTCTTGCGATTTTCAATAACACCAACATATAAAATATATTCATCAGGGATGCCATAAGTTTTTCTGAGACTGTCACGCATTTTTTTGTCAATTATTCTGGGTTTAAAAATCTCATTCGCAAAGTTGTATATTACATAAATCTTTTGAGTTGATAAATTAAAAATTCTCATTATTTCCTTTTTTGAGAATTCAGAAACGGTAACAATTTTGTTGCATTGCTGAACTGATATACGCAGCAATAAATCCAAATAATTGCGATAGCTTAACGGTTTAAACCTTTTCTCAATTTTATGGCCAATGTCATGGACCGCGATGATATTTTTCCATTTAGTATTTTGTGTTTTGATTGGCGCTAAGTGGTTAGGCGAAAAGAGAAGATCAATACGATACTTTGCCAGGTGCCTCGGCAGAACATAATTTAGCCAGAATGGTGAAAAGATTTTGGGGGAGAAATGACTACCAGTCGCGATTGGAGTGTAAAAATTACTATCACGAAAAGGTTTACGATGAGAAAACAGAAAATATCTGTTTTCTTTGTCAATTTTGGGGATGTTTTGCAAAATATTGATTAAGTAACGACCGATACCAGTAACTCCTTTTTCTAAAACACTGACATCAATCCCTATTTTCATAACTATCCATTAAAATATAATGCCTTATTAAATCTTTTTTTAATAAAATCTGCAAAGGCTTTTTTAATCGCAATTACTTTATTGATGCTACCAAAAGTAATCCAAAACATAGATTTGATAAACATAGTAATAGTTAGATAGCTGATTGATAGAAAAAACCATTTATCCAATAGTTTGCGCGCAAAGTAAATTCTGTTTCTTGTGGTATAATACAAAGGTAAAAGCGCACTGGCTTTTTTACTGGTAACATTTACTTTATGGTAAATTTTACTCCGTGCTACATATAAAATTTTATACCCTTCTTTAAGAACTCGCCAGCAAAAATCCACATCTTCTAAATAAAGAAAATAATTTTCATCAAACAAGCCAATTTTAGTTACAATCCTTCTTTTAATTAACATACAACATCCGGATGCGAATGATATAAACCTATTTTCATTGAATTCATCGTCTTTCTTTCTTTCACCAAATGGTACTCCGGATGAACGAATTTTGTTGATATATCCACCTGCGCTCCAAATTAAATGAGGTGCAGAATAATAACATATCTTTGGGGTCAAAACTCCAATCAGAGAATCTCTTTCGCCATATTTAATTAAAATATTTAAAAAATCTGGTTCTACAATAGTATCGTTATTCAATAAAAGAATATAATCAGCGCCTCTTTTTAATGCAAATTTTATCCCTGTATTTACACCACCCGCGAATCCGAGATTGGTATTATTCTTTATTATCTGTATAGATTTTTCGAATTCATTTTCAAATAGCTTAACATCGCCCTTATTTGAACCATTATCAACGATTATTGTTTCGTAATTGGGGTAGGAACACTTTTTTAAAGATTTTATACACTCTATAGTGTCATCTGCGCCATTCCAGTTCACTATGATAATTGCAACCTTAGGTGGCATATCAATGAAACTACTTTCCCTGGTTGAAATATCATTAGATAAAGTTAGGGTGGTATCACTCATTGTGGTTGCCTCTTTTATCATCAACAGATATAACAATTATCCCGGTTAACAGAAGGTTGAAAACGGTATTTAACATTGTAAGTGGGTTAGTAAAAAATGAAATTACCAGCACATAAAATGCAATTGAATAGAAACTGACATTAATCAGATTAGGATTTTTTCGCATTGAGTAGTAAAGAAAACCAATTATTACCCCAATTATATATGGAAAAACAACCACACCCAATATTCCAAAATCATAATAATAAGGCCAGAGGAACGAAAAAGTATTGTAGCCGCTAATTAAAAAAGGCCTTTCTATTATGTTAAAAACATCAGCAAACCAATGTTTTATACCCGTAAGTGCGAGAAAAAAATCTGCGGTAAAATAACCGTAAGTGAATCGGTCCAGATTACTTACTCCTCTTGTAAAATTTTCTAAGTTCATTACAACATACATATATGGCTCAGTTATAAATGCATAATTTTCAGAATATTTCATTTTGGAAATAACATAGATATAATTTTGAACATATGCAACTAACCTCACCCTCTGAATAAATATCAAAATTGTTAGAGAGACAATTCCAGCTATTAGAATATGCTTAAAACGTAATTTATTGGTCGTGTAATAGACAAACGCTAATGACATCAATATCCAGATAAAAAAGTTAAATCTTTGAAGAGTAAAGAAATAGCTTACGAGTAATATGATGAAAAAGGTTGTTATTAAAAACGTATTTAACAAAGTTTTTTTAGCAAGAACATAAAATACTATTATTAAAAATGAAATAGTAGGAAATAAATTCACAAAAAGATGAATGCCAAAAACACCCCATTCAATTCTTGCTTTATCCGGAATTGATGAAAAAAACGGTAAATAACCTTCAATCAGTATTTCAGATATATAACTGATTAAATATATTATAAAAATAAGCACTATGGATTTAAACAGCCTTTTTTGATTTATGGCGTATCCAGAAAAAATCTGCCTTATTTCACTAACTTTTAGCAAATCTTCACGACTATACATAAGATAAACGCTAAAAATCCCAATCGGTAAGGAAATTACGCCCAGCAAGAGAACTAACCAGCTATACGTTGACCAGGTTTCCTGAAAATAGCTTAATTTCAAATCGGTAATACCAATTGCGAATGCCCATATAAATATAAAAACCCGTGTGGGTGAAAGAATATCAATGGAACGTTTGAAACCAGTGAGAACAATAACACCACAAATGAGAAAACAGAAACCAGTTATGTAAGTCATACCAATTTACTGATTGCCCGTGCTGTTTTGCTTTTTTTACTTACAAAATTTATTAACATCTCTAACTCAAATGGTTGTATTTCTTTGAAAAGAAATAGGAGGAGAAGAAAAACAGCTATCATAACAAATGCACTTACAAGCAACAATGTTATTGCACTGGAAATGAATTGTTTAATGAGATATATAATTCCCGCAAAAATGAAGGATGATAAAACTATTTTTAGAAATGTCAGCCAGGGGATATCCCATCTAATATCCTGCAATGTTCCAAAATATACTAAAATTGGATACATCGATAAACAAATAAGAGTTGTTATACCTGCGCCCAGATATCCATAACTCGGTATTAAAAAAATGTTCAAAGCTATTTTTGTTAAAGTGCAAATTAAGATATAAATAAACATCTTATGTGTTTTTTCACGTAATTCAAGACCTTTATGCCCGAACATTGCAAAAAACCACATAAATAGTCCTAATGCAACAACTGGGAAAATGGAATTTCCATATCTATATTCGGCACCCAAAAATATTTTAACCAACTCCTCCCTCAATACTACAAGATAAGTAATTATAGGAAAAACTAAAATTAAAAAATATCTTGAAAATGAGCTTATTAATTTTTGCACGTCATCAAGTTTCCAGACATCATTGGCATTTGCCTTCATTATCAAAGGGTGAGATGCGTTCAGCAACGGCATTGAAATAAATGTTATTGCCGAAGATACTAAACTAAAATTCGTGCTATAAATACCAACCTCTCTGCTTCCATAATAAATTTTCAAAAAATATCGGTCTGCAATCATTAATATCTCGGTTCCTAAAAACCAACCAATCATAGGGAACCCGTAAAGAAAAAATTTTTTAAGAAAAGGTAAAAACCTATCCGCTTCTTCTTTATTAAGGGAAGATATTTGTTGGGTAAACAATAATCTTGAGAATATAACCATAATGATTAAAGTAGAAAAGAAATTTCCCCATAGAAGTCCGTAGATGTCTTTTTTTATAGCCATAATAATAACCAGGGGTAAAAGTAATTTTAAAATCGCATTAAGAATAGTCCCTAAACTAAAGATTTTCGCTTCAGTGTCTGCTTGAAATACAGTCAGTATGTTGCTAAACCAAATTTCAGCAAGAATGATTAACAACGAAATTATATAGAATTTTTCATATTTACCGAGAATACTTTTAAATGGATAGAAGATTGAGTAAATAAAAATTACTAATACTGAAATAAATAATAATATTTTAAAAAGATTCTTATTGAAAACAAAAACATTGGTTGAATGTTGAGCACGATAGCGGAGGATAGATTGAATCACCCATTGCGAGAATACCGCTGACAAAATAGTTGTAGTTGTTATAACTAAAATATAATCCCCGTAGTCATCTGGTCCAAAAATCCGCGTAAATAGCGCTAAGGCAATAATTGTCATTAATCCAGGGATAAACTTCGCCGGGATATATGTGATTGTGTCTTTACCTAATTTTTTTATAAAATATTTAAATTCTAACGTTTTTTCCATCAGCGTTAATAATAATAACTTTTCTAATTAAGTCAAGTGTTGTGTAAAGATAAAAAGAACTTTCTCCCAGGTATATTTTTCTTCAATCAAATTTCTTGCCTCGGTAGAAATCTGCGAACGTAATTTGTTGTCTCTAATCAACTGCATAACCTTTCGGGCGAATTCTTCAGGACCATCTGCCACCAGAAGATGCTTATCTGCCATTGCCTCAATACCTTCCAGACCGATTGAAGTTGTAACCACAGGAGTCCCAAGTGCCATAGATTCAAGTATTTTATTCTGAATACCTGCACCAACCCTTATCGGTGCAACTGAAACTGCTGAATTCCAAGCATATTCATTGACATTAGAGACTTCACCCGTAATATAGACATCTTTTATTTTTGATAGTTGACGCACGCGCCTTGAAGGTTCAGTTCCTACGATATAAAATTTTACTTCGGGAATTTCCTTTTTTATTATAGGAAAAATTTCTCGGCAAAACCACACAACAGCATCAGTGTTAGGAAATGTTCTCATATTACCGATAAAACATATCTGTTTATTTTGATGGTCGTTCAAACGGAATGTATATTTTTGAACATCGACCCCATTTGGCAGAACTTCAATATTCATATTATTGTCTAAACTTTTCAAATAGTGCTGGTCAACCGGAGAAACAACATATGTTTTATCAAAATAACGCCAGATATGTTTTTCGTAATTCAAAACGAGTTCCTTTTCAAAACGATGGATTATTGACCATTTTCCTGTAGTATATGACATTGCCCTTGTATAATTTAATGATTGGGCATCGGTCATATCAAGGATTTTATAAATCTTACAATCTTTTACATATTCAGCCATTCGGATGAGATGGACAAATACCATATCAAATTTATCACAACTAAGTTTTTCTCTTACGAGTTTTTCCATTTTTTTTGATTGATAATATGAAACCTGCAGGGGTTGTCCTTTTAATAAACCTAAGATACAGTTAATATACGAAGAAATTTTAGGAAGAAAAACTACATCTATCTCAGTGAAATAATTTCTATAAGCTAAGATTGTTTCAGATGGAATTTTTCTATCTGTAAAACATAAGATTGAAATCTTGTGATTCTTGCTCAGGTACCTTAAAATATTAAAAAAGCGGAGTTTATCACCACCAATCGGAGGAAAAGGGAACCTTGAGGTTAAAAATAGAAATTTCATATATAATTAACAATTAATTCTATCTATTTTCTTTCAAAAATCAATATGTTGATTTTTCATCCACTTTGGATATAATTGAATGTATGAAAATTCTTATAATCGGACATACTGGTTTTATCGGCAAGTTTTTAACCCAAAAACTTGTAGAGAAGAACCATAAAATCACTGGATTGGATGTCAAAGAACCATCTGTTGAGCAGAAAAAAATCTGTGAAAGTCTGTGCGGTGATATAATATCACCGACAGATGTAACAAAATCACTTCAGGGGATTGATTTGGTCATCTCCCTTGCCGCACAACATCATGATTTTGGCATAACAAAAGAAGAATATTTCAGGGTCAATGAAGGCGGCACAATAAATCTCCTTAATTGTATGTCAAAATTGAATATTAAGAACCTCATTTTTTATAGCAGTGTCGCAGTATATGGCACACAGGATACGCCAACGACTGAGGAGAGCCCGCTTATACCTGATACTGATTATGGAAGGTCAAAACTCGCGGCAGAAAATGCAATTAGAAAATGGGTAGAAGAAGATAAAACCAGAAACGTCATTATAATAAGACCCACTGTTATCTTCGGTCCAGAAAATTATGGTAATGTCTATAACCTTATTGATAAAATATATAGGAAACGCTTCATCTTTGTTGGTGATGGTTCAAATATTAAATCTGTTGCCTATGTGGAGAATCTTGTTGATGCGACACTATTTTTACTTGACCATTTAAAACCGGGTCTACAGATTTTTAATTATTCGGATGAGCCCCAGATGACGACCAGAGAAATTGTTGATATAATAACTGAATTTATGCCCCATAGCATACCCAAAATTAAGATTCCGTTATCCCTTGCGGTTTCAGTAGGAGGAATTTTTGATATCCTTGCAAAGATAACCCGATACAATTTCCCCATCACTGCCAAAAGAATGAAAAAATTTAATACTGCAACTCATCATAAGGCAGAAAAGATAAGGCAATTGGGATTTGAACAAAGGACTTCAATTAGAGAGGGTTTCAAGAGAATGATTGAATGGTATCTAACAACGCAGAATAAGAAAAGCAATTGAATTAGAGATTCAATAACAGTTTAGTTTCTTCCAAATTATCTTTATTTTTTTAGTAGCAAACCTTGGTCTGCGTCTTTTCGCGCGAGACAAATCTCGCTATTCCATAAGCCAAGGGTTATGAAGGGGAATAAAGGGTGATAAGGGGTAATCAAGGGTGGATTTAGAAATGTTGGTTGAAGAAGTGGGTTTGGAAGTTGGTAGAATTAAAAAAATTCTTTTACAATCCCTGCAACCTGTTCAAGGAATATCCGGTCTTCTTCTGTAAAAGGTGAAATCGTATGGGAGTCAATGTCAATCTCAGCAACAACCTTATCACCTTTGAATACTGGCACCACAATCTCGGACTTTACCTTGACACTGCAGGATAGATAATTTGTCTCCTTTGATACATCCTGGACAAGAAATGTTTCTTTTCTCTCTGCTGCCTGGCCACATATTCCCCGCCCATAGGGAATTCTTGTGTGCTCGGTCGGTTCACCCACATAAGGACCAAGATACAATTCTTTTTTCTCGTCATCTGCAATGTAAAAACCAACCCAGTTGTAGTATGAAACATTATCTTTTAATAGCTCGCAAATCTTTAATAATTTTTCTTTTGAATCAATCCTGGTTTTGACAATCTCTTTGATCTTTTCAAGCAATGTATCAAAAATATTCTTTTTCTCCATTATGGTCTGTATCTCAATGGACAGACAAGGCAACGCCTTGCCTCATTTTTAAGGTCTTCCTTTGAGGGAATACCTTCCACCAGTTTAAAGTCCTTCATTCGTTCTGAAACATTACGATGGGGAATTTTTATCTTCGGTATGTTAACAATGTTCCAGCATACTGGTTCAAAAGGATATATTCCAGAAGCAAAATTGAATAATCTGCCACTCAAATATTTATCAATCATACGGGCGATCCTTATACCATCACCTACCGCATGTGCCAGTGTCTGCGGACCCCTTACTGCATCACCACCAGCAAAGATCTTTGAATTGCCAGCCCTGCCATCTTTCACCACTATTCTCTGTCTATCATCTATCTGGATATAATCCTTTAAAAAATCAGTTGAAGGAACCTGACCAATTGCAGAAACAACCTTATTAACCTCAATCTCAAATTCAGACCCAGAAATTATTTCAACCCTGCCATTTCTTCCTTCTGGTGCACGGGTCTTTGCCATTATCACTTTGTTTTCTTTTATACAGACCGGTGTGGTGTATGGATATATCTTTATCCCTTCTTCTAAAGCCTCAATTCTATTCTCTTTTTCCGCGGGCATATCTTCTATACCCCGGCGATAATAAATTGCCACTTCATTTCCACACCTCAATAGACTCCTTGCCACATCAAATGCAGTATTACCACCACCGATCACCGCAACCTTGCCCAAATTAAGACACTCTCCCTTTTTTATCCGATAAAGAATATCAAGACCTCCGAGTGCTGATTCCTCACCTTCAATATTTAATTTATCTGATTTACCTGCACCGGTTGAGATGAATATAGCATTATAATCGGTTATCAATTCGGCAAAGCCGATATCCTTGCCAACTTCAACATTATTTTTTATTTCAAACCCTGCTTTCTTGAGTAATTCTATCTCCTGTTCAACTATTGAACGTGGCAGGCGGAATTCAGGTATATAAACACTCAAGACACCACCCGAGAACTTCTCTTTTTCAAAGACAGTTACCTGATAACCCATCTTTCCAAGTTCATAAGCAGCAGTTAAACCACAGGGACCTGCACCAATTATCGCTATTTTTTCTTTTCTTTTATTTTTCGGTCCTGATGGTTCTTCAGTCTCTACTCCGTGTTTCAGATAACCGATTGCCACTGGTTCATCAAAGCCCCTTCTTGTGCAATTATCTTCACACGGTGCCGGACAGATCATTCCAAGAATTTTAAAGAATGGAATAAACGGGTATTTGGCTTTGTTCTTTACAATTAGATTGATATAATACCAGGGTGCTATCCCAGCAGGGCAGTTCTTTTCACAGGGCGGTTTATAATAGGTCTCACCACGATATGCATCATATATATTAAATAACCAGAATATAATCCAGGCACCCAGTAAGAACCAGAAACCAACAGTCAATTTTATCCACAGAATCTTTGTCACCAAAATTGAGCCATAAAAGAAGATGATGAACCACAAACCGGTCAATAATCTATTAGAATAGATCTGACCTCCGCCCACAATAAATACCGAAATGATTGCAGAGATCAATCTCTTCTTATCTTGCTTCATAACTTATTGCCTTTGTTGGACACTTCTTTACACAATCAAGGCATCGGATACAATCAATATGATGAGGTTTATGATGGATTGGCACATTCATTGGACATACTGCCTTACAGGAGTCGCAGTCAATACATTTGTTTTTATCAATCTTCATCCGAAACATACTGAATCTGTTAAATACCGAGTATATCGCACCAACCGGGCAGAATACCCTGCAGAAAAATCTCTTAATAAATATAGAGAAATTGATAATCAAAACAAGGATCGCCATCTTTATCCAGAAGAGCCAGCCTACAAGTGCCCTTATATCACCAGTCTTATCCGCAAGGACTAATGGAATCCCTGCTTCAATTATACCTGCAGGACAGAGTTTACAGAACCAGGGCTCACCACTTATCCAGGCTATTATCCCGGCTACGATGATAAGGACTCCATACTTTACATAAGAAAAGACCTTTGGCAAACCCATCTTGAATGTCTTCAATTTATAGAGCAAATCCTGGAATAATCCAAATGGACAGAGCCAGCCACACGCCATCCTGCCGACAACTGTACCGATTGCACCAAAGAATCCAGCAATATAGAATGGGATGAGATGGAGATTGAAGAAGTGCTGTAATCCACCAATAGGACAGGAAAAGAGCGAGAGCGGGCAACCCCAGCAATTCAATATCGGCACGCATCCCCGTTTTAATGGTCCCTGATAAATGCCGCCCTGCCATATTGCTGGATAATTTCCTAAGGTTATTGCTGAGGCAATGAACTGGATAATCCTCTTGACCCTCATTGTTGGAGCCCCATACAGGATAAGCACATAACCGAGCCTACACTTTCGGTCTCAGTGAAATCACCGAGTTTACCACCATAAAAGATTCCCAGAACAAAGACCAAAAGCAAAATTATTAAAAAAATAAATCGCTTCATCATTACCTCACTTCTTTAATAATTCCCTGATATCCTCTACCACCGCCTCTTTACCCTTCTTTATCCTTTTTCACCCCTGTTTACCCTTTTAAAATATACTCGTCAACACTGCCTTGACTCCTCTGAATGGTTCTTCAAACCTGCACACACCACCAGAGCAGACAAGACCACCCTTTTCACCACCGATTCTCAGTCTCAGATTATGCCTCGTTGTCAGGTCTAAGCTTAACTCAAGCATTGGCCAGAATGTCTCTTCTCCTAATTTTGGTATGAGCCATTCTGGAACCCGATCTCTTTTCTCACCACGCAGGGTGATGACAAATCTCTCAGGTTTGCCTAAGGAAATAGAAACTGCCCGATCATTGTATTTGCTTGTATCACTTGTGACCATAGTCTGTTCAAACCCGGCTTCAACGAAAAACATTCCAAAATCATACTGGAGTTCAAGATAGGGTTTTGTTTCGGTCTTCTTCTGCACAGGCAATTCTATCTTTTGTTTCGTTATATGGTCAATGCCAAAACTCACTTCAGATAATTCAGTTGGATGGGTAATTGCCTTGAATCCCTGTTCTAAAACACCACCCATATTGTCCATTAAATAGAAGAGTTCTTTAAATTTACTTAGATTCTGGTCATGGGTTGAAACCTTATTATTTTCTATTTCGAGTGAGATAAAGTCAAATGGTGATGCCACAATTGATATACCATAACCGATCTCATCAATGCCGCGATTTACCGAGATGCCAGATTTTATTGGCGTCGGTGGTTCATTATAACGATACTCAGCCCCGCCAAACCCAAGGTCTTTATAATCAATATACTGTAAAGAGATGCCGAAGCCTGATAAAGATAAACCTGTAGTAAAGAGATAACCATCTCCTCTTAGTCTTCCACCTACAACTGGAATCGTTCCCCAGTGCCTGCCATATTCAAAATAGTTTTCCCATGGTCCAAGTATGAAATTGATATTACCACCGAATAATTCAGTAAATGCCTTTGGTGTCAAATCTGTTGCTCTATTTATCCGCACATAACGGGCACCAATATTTGTATTAAATCCGAAGTCATTTTCAAAGTTCAAGAGTCTGGTCTCAAGATTTGCACCCCGAATTTTATCTGTAGTATCATTCTTTATCGTATATTGTAATTCTTCAAAAAAGATATTCCTTGGCTTGCCAGCAAGGAGTGTCAGCTGGCTCTTAACACCAATTAAATCTGCCTTAAGTCCAAACAGAGAGTTATCATTATTAAAATCCTCATCAAGGAATTGATTCAGACATAGGCCCCGACCAAATGTTATGTAGTATCTACCATACAGGATGTTTACCGGTTCTTTTTTATATTGGGCTGAGTAGTCAAAATAGTATAAATTATTGAGTGCACGCAGGGAAGGATCCCAGAAAAAGAATACACCACGCAGGGTGATATCCTTATAATCAAGGGCAAGTTTTAGTTTTTCTGTGATGTGGTCCTTGTAATTTGCAGTATCAAGTCTGGAATCAACAAATAGCCAGTATTCTGCACGGTTTGAACCAGTGATGCGCAGTTCCTGGGCAGAGGAGAAAAAAGTGCCGATTAATAATAAACACAATGTTACTCTCAGATGTTTAGAATTTGAAATTTGTTTGGTATTTGGTGCGCCACTCTGTATGGCGGATTGGGATTTGGGATTTATTCTCTTCATATCATTTTCCCTTGCAATCACCCTTACATTCTTTATTCACCAGACAGCGAATCTTTTTGACAATTATCTCTTCATCACCGGGTTTGTATCCCTGATGGACAAAGACAATCTTTTTGTCCTGATTAATAATAAAACTTGTGGGCATTGCCTGGACATTATACAATTCACGCAGAATATTGTCCGGGTCAAGGACCACAACGTATTTCCACTTATGGCTCAAAGCAAAAGGTTTTACCTTTGGAACTGCCCTTGCCTTATCCTGGCTTATCGCAAGCATCTGCAATCCAAGTGAATCAAATTCATCGTAATAGGGTTTTAAAGCATCAAGTTCTTTTATACACATTTTGCACCACAATGCCCAGAAACTCATAAAGACCGGACCTTTCTTTAATAAAGAATCAAGACAGACTGTATTTCCATCCACATCCTGTAATGTAAAATCCGGTGCAGTTGGCAATTCTTTCTCCTGGGCATATATTATGGCGGAAAATAATAAAAACAATGCTACTACAAAAATTCTTTGTTTCGAATTTCGAATTTCGAATTTCGAATTTTTCACCATTTTACCTCCTCAAATTTTGTAGTTATTGTCTGCATAATCTCTTTTGTGCCTATGTTTTGGACAAAGACTGTCGCCCGCAATTTGGAAGCTGGAATATTATTGTTAAACTCATAATGCTGGATTAAACTATCAGGATATTCGAGGTTCACCGGAAATTCATATAATGCCCGGCACACGCGGTAGAATGTAGTATAGGAACCCTGAAGGCTATCCTCTGTTACTGCAATGAATGCTTTTATTTCGCCGGCTGGTATAGTATCCGCAGTCACAATCTTCAAACTAAACTCCGCCTGTGAACCCTGGGTAAATGCACTATCAATATACAGATTAAAATAAGGGGTCTTTGTGCGGGCAAGGAGATAATGCTCTTTATAGACACTATCATAGTTCGCTGGGCTCTGTTCAAAGACCGCATCGGTGCCATCAAAGATAACAAAAGGGGGGTTAAATCCGGTATTATAATAAGCCTCTCGTTCCTGCGCCTTTGGTATTGCATATTGCCCATGAATATGATAACAAATCACCACAAGTGTATCTCCTGTCTTATTAGCCACACTATCAATCAACGCTCGCTCCGCAAGCGCACAGAACCCTCAACCATCCTCAGTAAATAATTCGGCAAGAACTGTTCTACTCGTGGGTTCAGGAAAATGAACCTTTGGTGCATCAGAACAAAAGACAAATAATAATGGGATTAACGCAAGCTTTTTCATAGGGCAATTATATCTAAAATGGAATTGAAGTCAAGATAAAATTTGCGATGAGAAAAAAGCTTTTTTCTTATTCTGTAAAACTCATCAGTCAGGTCCTTTTTGAAATTGATTTTTGCCTTTATTTCAGAATTGACCAATAATTTTTGCCGATAAGTTATGAATTGGTATTTCTTGAAAAATATCAACAGCCTCATAATTTGCCTGGAAATATATAAAAGTTATTAAATTTAAATTGCAACCTGTTCCAATAATTGTTGAATATTTTTCGCCACTCTCATAACTTATTTCCTTTATCCCTCCAAAATTTAGTGTCCAAAAATTATTTTTGTTTATTCTGAAGTGTGCTTCACTGTTCATTTTTATCCCTGATTTTGAAAAGGTAATTTGTCCGTAAATATCTTTACCGTATTGTAGATTACTATATATTTTGGTGCGCAACAGTGATGACCAGGATTTACTCCATTCAAGGTATAGATTGTGTAAAATATTTGCAGGATAAGAATAGCATCTATTTCTTGTGTAATAAACAGTCCATAGACCGAGATTTTCAGGCGCGTATTCTATTTTTAATTCATCAATATATTTATTCTGCAAATTTGGTAATGTATAATATGCATAACCACTTCTTATCAAACTTTCTTTAAGCCAGATGTAGACATTAGAATAAGGTATGAGTTGAATTGTGAGATACATATTTTGCGAATGGTTACAGGTTGATACAGCATTGCTATAAAAAGGTTTTGTGAGTATCACTGGGATGTAAGAATCAGAAAGATTGGAAAGATATTCTTTAAAATTCTGACCAAAACCAATACCCCAGTTAAGAAAATTCATCTTTTGTGACCATCTCCCCGGTGCAAAGAATATTGTATTATTATAAAAATTTTTTAGGGATAAATCATTTGAGCCTTCGTAATAAAATCTATCTTTAATTAATTCATAATTCAGGACATAGTTTACTCCGGGGATAAAATCTATATTCATAACTGTTCTCAACTTATTTTCCTGTTTTTCTTTATTAATATTTTGATAAAGATTGGTACTGGATAATCGTAAATCAAAGTTTACGGAGATTGGTAAGGTAAGATTAGAACCAAGATAATATTCATAGATCTTATAAGATTTGTTATCTTGTGATACCTGCCAGTTGGTATTGGTAAGTCCATTTAGTTTCAATTTGAAATTGTTAAATTCTGTGTTGTGGTTTAAATAAATCTGAACTTTTTTACTATTATATGCAGGAACCAGATCTCTGCCCAGAAGAAGATAACCATTTGGTAGTCTGGGATTAAGATAATGAAATTTTACGGTTTGATACTGAATCTGGTATTGATTTTTCAAAGAGTCTTTTTGATATTCTTGAATAAAACTACCAGAGAAGCGAAGATGGGCTGCCGGGTCAAACATTATCTCAAATTTTCCACCATTGGAAAGATTTCCATATTTCTTTTTATTTACCCCGAAGGCATTGTAATTATCTGTAAAACTGGAATAGTTTCCGTTTATACTTAAAAACCCATAATTGGCTATCAATTCATAACCCTGGCTATATTCCCTTTCCTGGTTAATGGAAAACTGGGGGATGAACTTTATTGATTGGTTCTGGGCAATATCATTTGATAGCCGAGCTGTGCAGAAAAACAAACTTTCATCCTGGACCACCCCTATTCCGGGAGCAACATTAAGTGCATTACTAACGTTTATATTTGGTTGTAATCCAAAATATAAATCTTTTCCTTCTCTTTGCACTGCCATATATTTAATTTCCACTTCACTGAGTTCAGTTACCAGCCCTTCCTTTATAAAGATGACCCTGCCTGAGGTATAATCTATAATATAATCAATACCCCTGTTCATTAACTGTCCATCCACAAACACCTTCTCACTATTAATGAGCACCGGTCTATAAGATAAGTTATAAAAGGTAGTGTAAGAGCGATAGATGAAAACAAGTGAATAGAGATGGACCGAGTCGTCATATACAACTGGTGGAAAAGGATGTAAAGAAGGAAATCTTAAGAAACCAAGTTCATAATTGATAAATTCCGGGTCAATCTTATTATCGCGATTATTATCAATCCCAAAATCGGCCAGGGGATGAACCGAACCTGCAGTATCAATGATTATCAGTTCAAATGTATGAGGGATGATATTGTTACCTAATAAATAAGTATTTTCAATAGAATTATCAATTGAGTCTCCTTGAATGATATATGCATTACCATTATACAAGAAGATTATAATATCATCAGAATCCCTTGGGCTGAGGAATTGAATGATGCCCTGGTTATAATCCAGCATATAGTCAACTCCATTTATCAAAGGGTCAAAATCACCGGTTACACCTCCAATAGTCCAATTCACTCTGGTATCATAATCATTATTTGATTGTATTTGGTCATCAATAAATATTGTATCAATCCTTTTATCAATCTTTTGTGGTCTTGAAAATACATAATAAAAGACATTATTTGCATATTCAATATCAAAAATAGTATCAGTTATTTGACGGGAACGACCATAAAAAAATTCACTTTTCAATGAGGATTTGATCTGCCCACCAGCTAAATTCATTTGATGATTGTTTAGTTTAAATTTTGCATTTCCTCCCAGGGTTGAAAACTGGGGTATTAGATCCAATTCATAGAAATCAAGAGGAATATAACCCAAATTAAGACGATAGAAGAAATCATTTTCCAGCCCCCGATAACCAAAACCGTATAGTATTTGGTCTTTATCAGTATCATCGTAATAAAGTGAAATGAGGCGATTGCTCTTGTGTTCACCAATCAATTTTAGATTAACGCTTTCAAAGGAGGTATATTCAGGCTTATCATTGTATAGTTTTACATACTGGTTATAATAAGTTCGACCCTGAATCTTTATGTCAATATCACCAATTAAATTGCTATGAAGACCAGAGTCGTCATAGTAGAATAATTTTTTTGCCTTTTTTATTGGTGCATACAACTCTTCTATTTCCCAAATTTTGTTTTTTTTATCAAAATATTGTATACAGTTATCATTTATTGCAAAAATAAAATCATCATTTTCATAGACATCATATAAAGTATCCTGCAAAAGTCCATTTTTTGTATTATATAGAGTCCTTGATTTTTCCGTAAGATTAAAGATATAAACTCCGTTATTAGAAGCAATCAAAAGATTTTTGGAATTTATTGTAAAACCATTAATTCCTGCTATGTCACCCAATTCTTTATATTCATACCACATTGAAGTCAAGGGTTCAAAGAGCATTATCTTTCCGGCGCTCAAGATAAAGATTGAATCACCTAAGGTTTGATAGTCATCTATTTTAAATCCTGGATATTTATACCACTGATTATTTTTTTTATCATACGAGAAGTATTCATCTTTTGATAAAAACCATATATTTGTTGGAGTATTGATGATTGATGTTATAGATCTATTTGGGACTTCCTGAATTTTTTCTAATCGTTCAAATCGGCGGTCAAACTTATAAATACCAGTATCAGTCCCCATCCATATAACCTCATTTTCCGATAAAATGGAATTAGTCTTATTTTGTGTAATTTCAAGCCAGTTTTCAGTGTATTTATCCATTGCCTTTACACCAAATGTACCGGCAACCCAGACATAATCTTCATCAAAAGCCAAGCCTTTGATAGGTTCGGTAAAATTATGTACCTGCCAATCGTTCAGTTTGATATCTGCAGAAGAAATACCGTTTTCCGTAACCACCCAGATAATCCCCTCATCAATCCCTATTATACGAATTTTATTATCAGGCAATCCACTTGCAGATGAAATCCTTGACCAGGTCTTTGAATCTTTATTAAATACCATTATTCCAAAATTTGTACCAAAGTAGACAAGATCTTTAGCCGAAACCTCGGTAGTTGGCTCAAGAACGATTATCTCTTCAGATATTCTTTGTGCAGTGATGCAGAAAATAAAATACAGAATATTTATCATTCTTCAATGATAAACCCTGATGGAATATCTTCTTGTTTTAATTCGCAGGCACGCAACTTCTTCTTTTCATCTGTTATATATGTACCAGTTCTTTTTCTTTCTTCGCCAATAGTATATACCTGAATTGCCGCACTCCCTTCAACTGGACAACGGTTCTCACATATACCACAACCAACGCAGATTTTTTCATTAACAACAGGTTTGCCTGCAGAAGTCTTTTCAGGATAATACTTAATAAGGGTGATGGCATTGTACTGGCACGCCTCATCACATATGAGACAGTCCTTATTTTGAGCCCAGGCAATGCATCGGAATCGGTCAATTATTGCTGTACCGATCTTTGCATAGGTCTTTTCCTCAAGTGAAAGTTTTCTTATTGCCTGGGTCGGACAGACCATTCCACACATATTACAATTTTTTTCACAGCCACCAATCCTGGGTACAAGATGTGGTGTCCAAAGGGAATTGATTCCATTTTCAAATATTATCGGCTGTAGACCATTTGTCGGACAGACTTTAAGGCATTTACCACAGCGAATACAGGTATTTAAAAAGTCCTGCTCTGGAATTGACCCGGGCGGTCTTATTAATCTCTCGTTATTTTTTCTGTTGACCAACCGATTTGCAAAAGGTGTAAGAAATACAGCCGAACCGAATGCAACAATAAATTCTCTGCGTCGGATATTAAAAGGCGTTGGTGTAATATTGAATTTGTATTTAATAATTCCCACCGAACATTCATTAAGACATCTTAAACAGCCTATGCATTCGTCAGATTTAATTTTCTGATTTTCAAGTTCAATTGCATCGGTTGGACAGATGACCTCACATCCTGGACACTTTTTACAATCCTTAACAAAGGTAAATTTAAATATAGAGATTTTTGAAATTAAACCAAGGATACCACCTAAAGGGCAGAGATTTCTGCACCAGAACCGATTATTTAAGAACTCCAGACCGAGAATTACTATAAAAACAAGTAATACGATAAAATTTTCGCGATATTGATAAACCTTGATATTGGCGAAAAAATCAATAAAAAAAGTAACTGCGGGATAAAATATAATTGTCAGGGTTCTTTCAAATATCACGAGGGGGTCAAAGAAATGGACAAAAGAGACCCCAAATATTGCTGAAAAAATTAGAAATATCAATAAAAGATACTTACCATTTGGATATGACACAAATTTTTTCTTCTTTTTATTGGGCAGTATAAATCTTTGTGTTAGATCAATCGTGGTTCCTAAAGGACAGACAAATCCGCAAAAGAATCTCCCGAAGATGAAGGTAAAGACTGTTGTAATTATTGAAAAAAGTAAAAATGTAATGATGGTTCGTGTTGCCAGACCTACAATAATAAATATAAGCGGGTCAAATCTAAAAAAGAGATTTTGGAAACCAATCTCGGATGTATAACTTGTCTGGATAAAGAGATAGATAAAAGTAGAAAGAAAAAATAATTGAATAATCCAGCGGATTATGCGATTTTTGGAATTTTTTAAATCTTTTTTTATGCCTTCACCTCTCTAATCTGCATTTTATCTATATCTATCTCACCCAGACCCAGATTATGCGCCTCAAGGATATGTTTGACATTCCTGCCTGTGAAGGATTTATTATACCACTGCGATAGGCCGACTGCATAGGAATCTACAGCCACAATATCTGTGCCCGCAATGACCGTATTAAGAGTAATTGACTTACCTGGTCCACCTGGACCACCACTTGTTAAAACCCTTGTTGCATCAATAATAGTGAGGTCTGGTTTTATCACCAGTGCCAATTCAGCAATTGCCCGGTGCAGATCAATTCTATGGAGATAACTTCTATCCCAGATAAGACCCATCAGGTTTTTAATACCCAGACTTACACCGGTTGCTGAATGGGATTTTGCGGTAGGAAGATTAATGAATTTATCTATCTTTTGCAACTCCCTAACAATCTTTGTAGTCTGCAATTCTTTACCATTTGGTATGTCAATATCAACAAATTGTCGCTCCTTGCTGAGCAGAAGTAAGCTGACTTTATTCGTATCAATGACTGCTTCTTTAATCCTGGTTCGTTCAATACATAAATCAGAATTGGCAAGGGGATAATCGATAATGATTACCTTTGAAGCACCCTGTTTTAAGCATAGTTCAACTACCTGCTTTACAATCTCCACACTTGTCGTCGCACCACATTCAGCATTTGCAGCAAAAGAGATGTTGGGTTTGAGCAAAACCCGGTCGCCAGGGCTTATAAATTTTTCTATTCCACCGATTGCATCAAGTGCGGATTTGACCAGATATTTTTTTTCACCCCGTGCAACACCGATTAGGGGTCTTTTTAAATCAGTAGTTTCTTGAGTAAGAAGATTTTTAGGTAAAAGCGAACTGACCGCAAGACCAATTCCAATTTTTAAGAAGTCTCTACGGCTGATATTCATTTTTGCGAAGGATTTTCAATTGCCTCAGATATATTTAGGGCAAATAGCTTTGCGATATCAAGTCCGGTCTGGGTATTATCAGCAATATTGATATAAACATAAAATCTATCACTCCAGAATTCAAGTGTATAAGAAAATCCTTCTATCTTATATCTTGCCTCAGACCCAGCATTATTATCGGCCCAGGGAGTTTCGCTACCGGTTGCCTTAAAATCATATACACTCTTGGCGTTGATTGAATCACCCTGGTCAAATATTCTCAGCCTGAGCTCGACTAACCCCTGGGCATCAAGGTAATTCTGGAATGCACACTTGATAAATCCCCGCGTCACATAGTCCTGGGCTTCACCATCAATTAAACTATACAACTGGGTTTCATTCTCAGCGATCTGCATTGCGGCACTCCTTTTCCAGCCGCTTATTTCGTTATCCTGAGGAATTAAATCCACTACATCCAGAGTCTTCTCCTTCCCTTTTGTGCAGAAAACAAACATTGCTATCAAACTTGCTAAAACCAAAAATGTTTTCTTATTTTTCATTCTATCTCCTATTTTAATTCAAAACTGTAACTTTCTTTAGATAGTTAGCCCCCTGATAGTATAGACGGAAAAAATAGTTTCCCGAAGAGATATTTCTTTTTTTGTTATAAGTTATAAGGTGTGGCCCTTTTGTGAGATATCCAGAATAGATATTTTCTGCTGTTCTTCCTGTAATATCAATGAGGTCAATGTAGACCGGTGATTCGTTAGGCAGTGTCAAATTAAGTGTTGTGCTCTTTCGGAAAGGATTAGGAAGGACTTTTATTAATTTGTCAACTGAGCCAATGTTGCGTTCTTCAATATTTTGAGGATTGATTATTTCAATGAGGTTGATATCAGTCGTTCCAAGATTATATGGTGGCTGGGAAGCAGTCTGGATATGGTAAACAGGCCAGGGGATTATTCCCTGACCGAGATTCTGTCGTTCAATGTTAATCACCTGCCAGCCCCGATAATCACAGGCAACAGGGTCAAGGCTCATAATCAATTTTTTAGGATTGCAATTAGGCGAGCCACCTGGTCCACTGGTCACATTTCCAAATAGTGCATCAATGATAAATATTTTCTGGATATTATTTGGTGTTACGACATCCCGGATCTGTTGATTCATTGAGGGAATCTCTGGTGAGCAATAATTCGCATGGGGTAATCCACCAGGGTTGTTAATTGAACCATAGTGATTTTTTAAACAGAGTGTGACCTGGGCACTTCCATGATTTTTTAGCACGGCAACATCAATAAGATAATCAATCATCTGGCTAAGAATACGACTGGGGTACCGGGTATAGGTCCCGCTTGCGGTCTGAATTGTCAGAGGGCAGGTATTATCATAACCTACACCAGTCTGGTCAGTGCCAAAACAACGAACTGTGTTTGGGTCGTTTCCGGTGTAGATTGTGTAATTACTACTTTGTAATTCGTTGTTGGTTCGGTCCCAGATTATTATGTTATTTTTCTTAAAGTATACTCCACCGAAATTCATCTGAATAAGTCCATTGACAATACAATTAATAAACTGGGGATGGGAGGGAAGAGCGCTATTTATACAATTCACCTTTATGCCGATAATACTATTCTGGGTTATATTGGGGAAGATTGATTTCCAGGCTTCACCCACATTATTTATTCCAGTGAGTGTCTTTATTGATGCATCCATCATAATTTGAACAATCGGCTCATTTATTGAACTACCAGAAGTAGCCTGATTGTGATAGCAATCTACTACATTGCTGGCGCGGTTTTCATCTGCGATATCAGAAAGAGAAAATTTGGGGTTTAACAAAACTCCAATCGTTCCGGTTCCAATCAACTTAAAAAATTCCCGGCGGGATAACCTTTTCATAAAAACTCCTTTATTTAATAAAATTATAAATAAAAAAAATTAAAAATCAATACTTACGAAAAGCCCTTAATAACTCCCTGGTCATCAATATCAATTTTTGTAGCATTGGGAGTTTTTGCTAGCCCGGGCATCAGATTTATTTCGCCTGCAAGCGGGACTAAAAAATTTGCCCCGGCTGATATTCTCATCTCGGTTATTGTTATCTTAAATTTTTCTGGCACACCATACAATTTCGGGTTATCACTCAACGAACGGTTTGTCTTTGCTATACAGACCGGCAGTCTATCAAATCCCAGTTTTTCCGCCCGTTTTATATCTTTTTCTGCCTTGGGCGTATATACGACCCTTTCTGCACCATAGATTTCACGGGCAATTTTATCAATTTTATTTTCAATAGAATCTTCTACGTTGTATAAATATATTTGTTCTGATTTAGATTTTTCTGAAACCTTCATAACTTCTGCAGCCAGTTCCACAGCCCCTTCACTTCCATTTGTAAATGCCCTCACTTCAATACACGGGGTATTATTTTCATAACAAAAGAATTTCACCGTCTCAATCTCTGTCTGTGTATCATCGCTAAAAACATTCAAAGCAACGACCACTGGCACATTAAATTTTTTAATATTCTCTATATGTTTTTTCAAATTGGGCAGTCCCTTTTTTAAATTTTCAATCGTCCCTGCTCTCAGATTCTTTTCATCTGCACCACCATGCAATTTTAATGCCTTTATCGTTGCAACCACCACCGCTGTATTTACCTTGAATCCTGCGGTTCTACAAACGATATTGAAAAATTTTTCAGCACCAAGGTCGGTTCCGAATCCTGCTTCAGTGATGATATAATCACTGAGTTTGAGTGCCATCTTCATTGAAATGATGCTACAGGTCCCATATGCGATATTTGCAAAAGGACCGGTATGGACAAAGGCAGGTGTATGTTCAATGGTCTGAACAAGATTCGGTTTGATCGCATCCTTCAATAAAACTGCCATTGCCCCGCAGACACCGAGTTGTTCAGCAAAAACAGGATTTCCTGCCATATCTAATGCGACAAGAATTTTACATAATCTATCTTTCAATTCTTTAATGGAACTTGATAAACCGAGTATTGCCATTACTTCACTCGCTGCGGTTATTATAAATCTATCCTCCCTTGCTGGTCCATTCTCTTTGCCACCAAGTCCTATAACAATATTCCTTAAAGATCGGTCGTTCATATCCATTGTCCTCGGAAACAAAATTTCCCTCTCATCAATCTGGAGTTGATTTCCAAAATGGATGTGATTGTCAAGCATAGCAGATAATAGATTATGTGCTGATGTGACCGAATGTATATCACCGGTAAAATGCAGGTTTATATCTTCCATTGGTAAAACCTGTGAATAACCACCCCCTGCTGCACCACCTTTAATTCCAAATACAGGGCCTAAGGATGGCTCCCGGAGTGTCACAATAGAACTCCTTCCCAGCCGATTTATTGCCATACTCAATCCAATCGCCACTGTAGTCTTACCTTCACCTGAAGCAGTCGGTGTTATGGCACTAACCAGAATCAATTTTCCTTCTAAATTCTCATTTATCTGGTTTAATAATTTTAGAGAAACCTTCGCCTTGTAATTACCGAATGGTAAAAGCATTTCTTCTGGAATTTTTAATTGCTCTCCAATCTTATTTATAGGAAGAAGTTTTGCCTTCTGGGCGATTTCAATATCTGATTCCATCAATCTACTTTTGGTGCATAATGAGAAAATTGCATTGTATATATTCCCCTGCCCTGGGTCAATGACCTCAAATCCGTTGCATAACCAAATGATTTGGCAAGGGCAAGTGTTGCGGTCACAATCTTTTCTTTTTTATTTGTTTCAATGTTCAATATCTGTGCCTTACGGGCATTGAGGTCATTAAGAACATCGCCAAGATAATCTTCAGGAACGACTATTTCTAAGGACATAAATGGTTCAAGTAAAATCGGTTTTCCATTCATAAATGCCTCGCGCATTGCAATCTGTGCCGCAATCTGGAATGAGAGTTCTGATGAATCAACTGGATGGTATGAACCATCAATGATATCCACTTCGATATTCACAATCGGATATCCCATAAAAATTCCAGATTCGCATTGCTCTCTTATCCCCTTTTCAATCGCCGGGATGAATTGTTTAGGAATGGCTCCTTCTTTTATTTTGTTATTGATAACAATTCCCTCTCTATTCAATGGACTCAATTTGATTTTCACCACACCATACTGACCCCTGCCTCCGGTCTGTTTAATAAATCTACCCTCAGCAGTTGCTGTTTGCGTTATAGTCTCCCGATACGATACCTGCGGTTTGCTCACATAACAATCAACCCCATATTCCCTTCTCAATCTATCAGTAATTATATCAAGATGGAGTTCACCCATCCCTGAGATTATGCGCTGACCGGTCTCCTCATCAGTCTTTACCCTGAATGTGGGGTCCTCAACCTGCAAATATTTAAGCGCATTATCAAGTTTTTCATCATCCATCTTTGTCTTTGGCTCAAGGGAAACGAATATCACAGGTTCAGGAAATTGCATTGGTTCAAAGGTGATGGGATCTTTTGGACTGCATAGTGTATAACCGGTCCTTGATTCACGAATACCAGTGATAACACCAATCTCTCCAACACTAAGTTGTCCAACTTCATCTTTCTTGTTGGCATGCATAAGATATAGTCTTCCAATACGGTCAACCCTATCCGGTGGAAATACCCTGACCTTGTCACCGACATTTATCATTCCTGAGTAGACACGGATGTAATAGATGAGTCCAAGATGGGGATCGGTCTGCGTTTTAAAAAGAAGGGCTGAAAATGGTGCGTCAATTGATGGTTCCCTTATCTCCCATTTTCCGGTCTCTGGATTCTCACCCTTTACTGGTGGTAAATCAACAGGCGACGGAAGATAATCAAGGACCGCATCAATGAGGAGTTGTATACCACGATTGCGCAATGCACTTCCACACAGAACCGGAAAGAAATGAAAATTCAACACACCTTTTCTTAATACCTCTTTTATCTTCTCTATGCTTATGGGGAAATCCGAAAAATAACCTTCAAATATATCCTCATCATACTCTGCCAGTGTTTCCAGAAGCTCTGTGCGCAATCGTTTTACCTCTTCCTTATATTCCTGTGGAATTGGCTCAGTGTGGTAATGTATACCTTCTTCATCATCCCAGTAAATTGCCTGCTGTTCAATGATGTCGATCACACCTTTAAATTTATCTTCAGCACCTATTGGAATCTGAAGAACAACCGGTTTTAGAGAAAGTTTATCCTTCATTTGTTTTAGCACCCGGTAAAAATCTGCGCCCAGCCGGTCCATTTTATTGACAAACGCAATCCTTGGAACACGGTATCTATCTGCCTGGCGCCATACGGTCTCACTCTGGGGTTGAACACCACCAACCGCACAGAATATCGCAATGAGACCATCAAGAACCTTCATTGACCGTTCTACCTCTATTGTAAAATCAACATGGCCTGGTGTATCGATGATATTGATCCGATGATTTTTCCAGTAAACCGTGGTTGCTGCAGCAGTTATTGTTATCCCCCTCTCCCTTTCCTGGGGCATCCAGTCCATCGTTGCCGAACCCTCATCAACCTCACCAATCTTTCTTATTTTTCCTGTATAAAATAATATCCTTTCAGTCGTTGTAGTCTTGCCGGCATCAATATGGGCAGCAAGGCCTATATTTCTTATCAATGTAAGGTCTGGCATAGCGTGATTATATACAGATTATTATCTCAATTCAAGGGTTTTCTTATCCTTCTTGCTCTCTTCACTGTGGATTTTATTTCGTCCTTGTTTGCGTGACCAACACTTAAAGGTAAATTCTTATATGTAATTATCACAAATTCACCGAATCCATTATGTCTTTTTATTCGTTCACCATACAATATCTTTTTTAATTCCCATTCTTTTACTTCAATAATATTTTTCTTTGCACCGAGCCCAAATATCTGAACAAAATCATTATCCGGTTTGAGGTTTGTTCCGTAGATCCTGCCGAGCTCAAGACCCTTTCTTATGCCAGGGATTTCAATGAATGAGTAAGCCTCTGGCGTAGAGATAAAATATTTATCCTGCCTCTGAAAAACTGCAAACCCGTTGAACCTGTTATCTGCGATATCATACTGTCTTGAAAATAATTCAATAACCTTATTCTGGTATTCAATCTTTCCATGATAACCAGGTCGCAGCTGAGGCACACCAAGTTTTGTTATCTTTGCAATAAAAAATGGAGCAGTATCATTATCCTGAGGCAAAATCCTTGCACAATTTTTGACCCTTGAATCAAATATTTCTTTTTGCCATTGGGTAACACCCTGCCGGAATTTAAATTCACCAATATTTATGGGCAGAATTTCAGCCTCAGGAAACTTTTTTAAAAGATAATCAATAACACCTTCATTCTCTTCTGGAGCAATCGTGCAGGTTGAATAGACCATAATACCGCCTGGTTTCAATGCCCGAAATGCAGAGACAATCAAGCCTCTCTGTATTCTGGACATCTTCTGAATATTCTTTAAACCCCAGTGATAAAGGACTTTTTTTGATTTTCTTACTGTGCCTTCAGCTGAACAGGGTGCATCAAGGAGGATTTTATCAAAATAATTAGGCAGAACATCCCCTATCTTCTCTCCAGGGATTGAAACCAAGACTTCATTTAATAAACCGCATTTTTTTACATTATGAATGAGGCTTGAAACCCTTTTATAATCTATCTCATTCGCGACGATTAATCCTTTATTTTCCATCAATTGTGCAATCTGAGTCGTTTTTGAACCTGGTGAGGCACAGAGATCAAGGATGACCTCATCCGATTTCGGGTCAAGAACAAGTGCCGGGATCATTGAAGCAATCTCCTGAACATATATGAATCCAAGCTGGTGGGTAAAGTGATTACCGATGCCATAGCCATTTTCTATTACATAGTACTCATCAAAAAATCTTAATGGTTTCAGGCTAAATTCCTTTAATAAACTCAGTATAATCTCCCGTTTTGATTTTAAAGTATTCAATCTTATGGAAATCCTCTGGGGCTTTTGCAAAAAATTGATAAATTCCTTAAAATCCGGTATTATTCCTTCATACCTAAAATAAATATCTTCAATCTGCATACAGGATTATACAGAATAATCAATATAAGTCAAGGAATAGAAGAATTCCTTATAATTTTTTAACTTTAAAATAAATAATTTTGTTCATTTAAAGTGCATTTGCTTCTTTTTTGCACACAATATTATAAAAAACCCCTGAAATATTATAGAGTTTTCAGGCATGGATATTGCACTTATCTATAATGGAGATTATAAATGAGAAGAATCCTGATGCGAGATAAAATCAACGAGGAATTAATAATTATTAAGGGAAACTTTGCGCGCAATGAGATTATTGATTTCACTCCGGAAACTAAAAATCAAAAAAATAAATCATTGACACAAAAAGAAAGGTGAGTATACTATGCTGAGGGATTATATGGAAAAGAATAAACTTTCATTTTTGAGATTTATCTTAATCCTCACAACGATACTCGTGATGACATATTCAAAAAAGGGATTACATTTTGGTGAACCAGGTTATACAATCGCCCTTATCTATTTCATATTAAGCCTGCTCTTCAGCCGAATCCCTGAAAAAATAATAAATAGACCCTGGTTTTCATTCTTATCATTTTTATTTGATATTATTATAATCTCCCTTGCCATTTATTTGACCGAAGGGGTCCAGACTGACTTCTATTTGATATATTTCCTTGCCATTTTTATATCTTCAGTGAGTCAGAGTGTGAATGGAAGCATTTTTATCGCAATCGTTGCCAGTGTTGTCTATGCCTGGCTCATCCATAGGGAATACCCTGATATCTCATTCTTAGATTCAAGGTTTTTAATCCGTATCCCTTTTTTATTTATAATTTCGCTTGTGAGCAGCTACTGGGCAGAATCAACACGTAAGGAATTGAGAAAGAAAGAAGAATTAGAAAGATTCAATATTGAATTGAAAAAAGAAGTGGAAAGGGTTACAGCAAGGGAAGTTGAATTGAGATTATATAACGAAAGGATAATCAATAGTGTGGCAAGCGGGATAATGGTGGTAAGAAAAGATGGTATCATCACCACGGTCAATCCTGAAGCAGAGAGGGTTTTTGGATATAAAAAAGAAGAACTTGTTGAATCTAATATAAAGAGTATAGCCGGAATAGAGCAACTCTGGCTGAAGATTGAAAAGGCAATGACTGAGGGTAAGCCGATAATCAGGGATGAGGTTGAGATATTGAATAAGGGCCAAGAGAGAATACCGATAGGTTTTAATATCACCCTTTTTGAAACCCCGGAAAAAGGGGTTAGTGGGTGTGTTTTGATTTTTAAAGACCTCTCTGAGATAAGAAGATTGGAAGAAAAGGCAAAACAAAATGAACGTCTTTCCTATCTTGGTAAGATGGCAAGCTGGGTTGCGCACGAGATAAGGAATCCTTTGACCTCTATCGATGGCTTTGCCCAGTTATTGATTTCTATTGATGATAAAGAAAAGATGAAGAATTATATTGAAGAGATTCGTAAAGGTGCGCACAGGATAAATCACATAATAGATGACATCCTTACATTTGCCCGTTCAAAGAAAATGGAGTTTAGTAGAGTTGATCTAAAAGACTTGATAAATGGAATAATCCAGACAATAAAGGTAAAGGTCATCTTTGAACCTGATGGTGAATCAGTTGTCCAGGGTGAAGAAGAATCTCTGCGCCGTCTCTTTGTCAATTTGATAACCAACAGCGCTGAGGCAATGGATGAGAATGGTTTGATAAAGATAATATTTGAGAACCAGGATGATTTCATCATCACCCATGTCATTGATAATGGAAAAGGCATAGATGAAAAAGATTTAAAGAATATATTCACCCCATTCTACACTACAAAACCAAGGGGAACCGGACTTGGACTTGCAATTGTAAAGAAGATAGTCGATGACCATAAAGGCAAGATTGAAATACAAAGTAAACTCGGGCAGGGCACAAAAATATCTGTCTGGCTCCCTGTCTGGAATAAAGGAGGTTAAAATGAAAAAAAGAATACTTATATGTGATGATGAAGAACCAATAAGGCTTTTATTAAATGAAGCACTAAAGGATGATTATGAAGTTGTAGTATGTGATAATGGCAGGGATGCAATAAAATATATAACAAAAGAAAAATTTGACCTGCTCATTACGGACATAAAAATGCCTGGAACCCATGGTTTGGAAGTCATTGAACGAATCAGAGAAAGGAATAAAACAATACCTATTGTCATCTGTTCTGCCTATAAACTGCTTGAAGACGATATTGTGGTCAAAACCTCAGAAGTTGCGGCATTCATTACCAAACCCATTGAAATAAAACAATTAAAGGCAAAGATATTTGAATTAATAGGAGTATAATTAGATAATGCGTATCGGTGAATTATTAGTGAAAAGCGGTATTATTACTGAGGAACAATTGAATGAGGCATTAAAAATCCAGGAAAAAAATAAAAAGAAAATAGGTGAAATACTGATTGAATTAGGATATTTGAAGTCTCGGGACCTGATATGGCTTTTGAGTGAACAGGTTTCAGTGCCTTTTATTGAATTAAAACCCGAAATCTTTGATAGTAAACTCATTCTTTCTTTTCCGGAAAAATTGTTGTATAATTACTGTATCATTCCACTATATGAAATAGAAGATAAACTTTATATTGCAACTGGAAATCCCACCGAGACAGAAGGGATTGAGAAAATAAAAGAATTTACAAAAAAACAAATCGTTGTCTCCGCGGCTGAGCCTGAAAAAATTTTACAACTACTGGATAAATTTTTTCTTGCCGAGCAATCTGAAAAGATTATCAGCAAAGTACATTTTATCAATGAAGTTAATATAAATATTTCAAAAGAAAGTGCATATATTGAATTCATTGATGAGCACGGGGATATAAAAACTTATGAAATTAAAGGGAATATTACAATCAAATATATAAAACCTGAAAAGGATGAATAACTATGAATGGAATAAAACAATTGCTCAAACATACTGTTGAATCAAAGGCGAGCGATTTACATCTGAGTGCTGGCTCACCGATAATGGTGCGGATTTATGGTTCAATGAAAAAATTGAATGAAAATGAGGCAAATCCTGAATTAATCCGTAACCTCGTCTATGATGTATTAAATGAAGAACAGAAAACTATCCTGGAAAAAGAAAAAGAGATTGATTTTTCACTCCATATCCCTGAAATAGGGCGCTTCAGGGTAAATATTTTCCATCAGAGACAGGGACTCGGTGCAGTATTCAGAGTCATCCCCCAAAGAATTCCAAGTATGGAAGAACTGGGCATTCCAAAGGTCATACAGGAATTAATAGATCTTGATTATGGATTAATTCTTGTAACCGGGCCAACCGGTAGTGGAAAATCAACAACCCTTGCTGCGATGATTGATTATATCAATACAAATAAAGACGGTCATATAATAACGATTGAGGACCCAATTGAATTTATCCACAAATCCAAAAATTGCGTTGTAAACCAGCGTGAGGTTGGTTCTGATACCCATTCATTCAGCAATGCCTTGAGGAGTGCACTAAGGGAAGACCCAGATTATATTCTCGTTGGAGAGATGCGTGATTTAGAGACGATAAGTCTGGCGCTTACCGCAGCCGAGACCGGGCATTTAGTATTCGGCACCCTCCATACATCCAGTGCCTCAAAGACCGTGACACGGGTAATTGATGTCTTCCCTGCGGATCAGCAGGATCGAATAAGGGTTCAATTATCAGAATCATTACAGGGTGTGATTGCCCAGAGACTATATCCAAGAAAAGATAAACTCGGCAGGGTCGCTGCATTTGAGATATTAATCGCTACCCAGGCAGTGCGGAATTTGATTCGCGAACAAAAGGTCTATCAGATTGAATCCGTGATACAGACTGGTAGACAATTTGGTATGCAGGATATGGAACAATCAAAACGAAAACTTGTGGCAGATGGAAAACTTTCACCCGAGTATCTCCAGGAAAGATTGACCCTTTATTAATTTTTCTTTTAACCCTTGATTTTTCTCAAATTCACCATATAATATACGCAATTATTTTTAAAAGGGGGTCAAATGCATCCTTTATTCTGGCTTACACCAGTGGCTTCAATTCTTGCACTCTTATTTGCCTGGTATCTTTCCTTGAGTGTAAGAAAATTTGACGAAGGAACCGATGTGATGCGCGAAATTGCCAGGGCAGTGCGTGAAGGTGCAAGGGCATATATAAAGAGGCAATATGGTGTCGTTACTATATTCTTTGCAATAGTATTCATTATTTTATTGATTATAGCCTTGAGCGGAATGTTACCTATCTATGTGCCGTTTGCATTTATCACCGGTGGTTTCTTCTCTGGATTATCAGGATTTATCGGGCTCACCCAGGCAACGAATTCATCAGCAAGGACTGCCAATGCGGCGCGTCAGAGTTTGAATAGTGGTCTTAGGGTTGCATTTGCTGCGGGTGGTGTGATGGGATTTGTTGTTGTGGGTTTGAGTTTATTGGATTTGAGCATATGGTTTGTATTATTAAACTGGATTTACAGGAATCTACCTGAAGCACAAAAGATTCAGAATATCACCTCAACGATGATATGTTTTGGTATGGGTGCATCTTTTCAGGCATTGTTTGCCCGTGTGGGTGGAGGAATATTTACAAAGGCAGCAGATGTTGGTGCAGATCTGGTGGGAAAGGTTGAAGCTGGAATTCCTGAGGATGACCCACGCAATCCTGCAGTCATTGCGGACAATGTTGGTGATAATGTTGGTGATGTTGCAGGGATGGGTGCTGACCTCTATGAATCATATGTTGGTTCAATCATCGCAACAATGGCGCTTGCAGTTGCTGCAGGACTTGGGATTCAGGGTGTTGTGGTTCCCCAGGTAATGGCAACGGTTGGTGTGCTCTGTTCTATCATTGGCACATTTCTTGTAAGCACAAAAGAAGATGCAACCCAGGGTGCATTATTGACTGCACTAAGGCGCGGAATATATAGTTCAAGTATCCTCATTGCCATCGTCTCTGCTGTGGTCATAAAATATCTCCTGCCTGAATATTTTGGTCTATATTGGGCAATACTTGCTGGACTTGTTGCTGGTGTATTCATTGGATTCAATACTGAATTCTTTACCTCGGATAATTATTCACCAACCCGTAGTATTGCTGATAGTTCAAAGACCGGTCCTGCGACCGTGATCCTTGATGGTATTAGTGTTGGTATGTTATCTACTACGCCAGCTGTTATTGCAGTAGTTGTTGCGGTTTTATGCGCCTATTATTTAAGCGGTGGACTCCACAATCCAAATTTAGGGCTTTTCGGAGTTTCGCTTGCCGCAGTTGGAATGCTTTCTACACTCGGTATTACCCTTGCTACAGATGCCTATGGTCCAGTTGCAGATAATGCTGGTGGCAATGCCCAGATGTCAGGACTTCCACCAGAGGTGCGTCAGCGCACTGATGCACTCGATGCCTTAGGAAATACAACTGCTGCAACAGGTAAAGGATTTGCCATCGGTTCTGCCGCACTCACTGCACTTGCACTAATTGCTGCATACCGTGACCAGATTGAACTTGCGGGTGTTCATCTTGATTTAAGAATCACAAATCCCGCAGTTATCACCGGGTTATTCATCGGTGCGATGATGCCTTTTGCATTCTGTTCAATGACATTAAAGGCAGTGGGCAGGGCAGCAGGTATGATCGTCTTAGAAGTGAGGCGTCAGTTCAAAGAAATAAAAGGTCTGATGGAAGGAAAAGCAAAACCTGATTATGCCAATGCAGTAACGATCTGCACAAAGGCAGCACAGAAAGAGATGATACTACCTTCTCTCTTAGCAATTCTTTCTCCATTAATTGTAGGAATATTTCTGGGACCAAATGGTGTTGTGGGAATTCTCGCTGGTGCACTCGTCTCTGGGTTTGTCGTTGCCCTGATGATGGCAAATAGCGGTGGTGCCTGGGATAATGCCAAAAAGTATATAGAAAAAGGTAATCTTGGTGGTAAGGGTTCGCAGGAGCATAAGGCTGCGGTCGTCGGCGATACAGTTGGTGACCCATTCAAGGATACATCAGGACCTTCTTTGAATATCCTGATAAAATTGATGTCTACATCTTCCATCACCCTTGCTGGATTTGTAATAAAGGCAACCTTAATGAAGTGATCTCAATCTATGCCAAATAAAATTTAGCAATGAAGATAAAGGACTGGCCTGAGAATGAAAGACCGCGTGAAAGATTCTATGAACAGGGAAGTTATGTTTTAAGCGATGCAGAATTGCTTGCCATTGTCATTGGCAAGGGCGTAAAGAATCGTTCAGCACTTGACCTTGCCAAAGAGATTTTAATCAGGATGGGCAGTCTTAAAAAACTTGCTGAAAAGTCGGTAAAAGAGATTGAAAATTTAAAGATTCCAGGCTTAGGCAGGGCGAAGATAATCACTATTCTATCTGCATTAGAATTAGGTAGGCGGTCTTATTCAAAAAAACAGGAAAAGGTGATAAAATTCACAAAGCCACAGGACCTTTATGATTACTATGCCCCACTCATCGGTAGTTTAAAACAGGAGTTATTCAAGGTTGCTGCAGTGGATGCAAAGAATGCCTTAATAAAAGATACAACCATATCAAAAGGGATTCTTGATGCAAGTTTAACCCATCCCAGAGAGGTCTTTAAGTTTGCAATCCTTGAGAATGCCAGTGGACTATTTTTGATTCATAATCATCCAAGCGGGATTTTAAAGCCATCAGAGGACGATTTGAAGATTACTGAAAGGTTAAAAAGTGCCGGAGAATTGATGGGAATAAGGATAATAGACCATATTATAATTGCTGAAGAAGGATACTACTCTTTTTCTGAACACAATTTATTATAGCCGGATTTAAACTTCTTGAATCTTTCTAAACTTAACGGATGAGGATAAATTTTTGTTTAATTAGACAACTATTTATCCTGTATCGTGTATCGGGAATTCTGAATAATATATCAAGTACAGAATAAGAATCTTAATCCCGTAAGAAGTTCTTTGTAAAACTGAAGCCTTACCCGAGCCAGAAATTTTGAGTTATTGACTGAACAGTTTTTATGGATATAATATTATTTATGAGAAAAATTTTAATCCTTGGTGCAACTGGCCTTGTTGGTCAGGAAGTCTTAAAGATTTTAGAGCAACGCAGGTTTCCAGTGCAAGAACTCTTTCTTTTTGCATCGGAGCGAAGCGAAGGAACAAAACTGGTTTTTCGCAACCAGGAATATGAAGTTTTTTCCTCATACGAAGAATTCATCGAAAAGGTTGATATTGTTTTTGGTTGTCTTGATGAAACCTTATCCAGAGAGATTATCCCCAGATTTAAGGAAAAAAGTATAGTCATTGATAATTCTCCAGCATTTCGAATGGATCCAGAGGTGCCGCTCGTTATTCCTGAAATAAATCCCCATAAAATAAAAGAACATAAAGGGATCATAGCCAATCCAAACTGCTCTACAATTCAAATGCTTGTGCCCTTATATCCATTACACAAAAAGGCGAAAATAAAACGAATCTTTGTCGCCACATATCAATCGGTCTCTGGATATGGTAAATCTGCGGTAGAAGAATTAAAATTAGAACTTGAATATATTGCTGCGGGCCAGATGGTGCCGAAATTTGAAGATAGTGTGTTCCCGCATCAAATTGGTGCAAATATCATACCCCAGATCGGCAGATTCAATGAACTTGGTTATACAAGTGAAGAGATGAAGATGCTCAATGAGACAAGAAAAATCTTTGATGATGATTCAATCCTGGTGAGCCCTACCTGTGTCCGAATTCCAGTTTTTTACGGACACAGTGAGGCAGTTAGTGTGGAATTTGAAAATCCAATTTCAGTTGAAGAAGCAAAGGAAATTTTGAAGAATGCACCGGGTGTTATATTATGCGAGAAAGACCAGGATTATCCTGTGCCTGTTCAAGTTGCTGGCAAGGATGAGGTTTTTGTTGGTCGTATCCGCAAAGATTTTGCCTTTGAGAATGGATTAACAATGTGGATAGTTGCAGATAATATCAGAAAAGGGGCAGCGCTAAATGTAGTCCAGATCGCTGAGTTGCTATGATAAAAAGGGGAGTTTATGTGGTTTAAAAAGAAAATCCAGGCAAAACCTGAAGAAAAATTAGAGTTACCTGAAGGGCTCTGGGTAAAGTGCGAAAGCTGCGGCGAGATTCTTTATAAAAGTGAACTGGAAAAACGTATATGGATCTGTCCTAAGTGTAATTTCCATTTTCGTATTGGCTCTTATGATTATATTGCCCTGCTTCTTGATGAAGGGATGATTGAAGAACTCGATGCAAATATAGAGCCCCTTGACCCCCTTGATTTTCCTGATTATAAGAAAAAATTGAAAGCCGCTCAACAAAATACGAAACTGAAAGATGGTCTGGTATATGGAAGGGCAAAGATCGGTGGAATTCCAATTATCTTTGCAACAATGGATTTTGCCTTTATGGGTGGTAGTATGGGTTCGGTTGTAGGTGAAAAGGTAGCCAGGGCGATAAGGCTTGCACGCACCGAAAAAAAACCTTTGATCATTCTTTCTACTTCTGGTGGCGCACGTATGCAGGAAGGGATATTTTCCTTAATGCAACTATCCAAGACATCTGCAGAACTTGCACTTCTGGCAAAAGAAGGAGTGCCTTATATTTCAATCCTTACCCACCCAACAATGGCTGGGGTAATGGCATCCTATGCATCACTTGGTGATATAATAATCGCCGAGCCTGGTGCACTTATAGGATTCACCGGTCCCAGGGTTATTGAACAAACGATTGGTGAAAAACTGCCCCCGGGATTCCAACGATCTGAATTTATGCTGGAACACGGAATGATAGATCTCCTTGTATCCAGAACTGAATTACGCAACACATTGATAAAATTGCTGAAGATTATTTGTAAGGTTCAGTGAGAAAATTCTGAGTTTGACAATCACCTTTTATAAAAATGGCTGAATTAAAACTGGAGAATGTGTCCAAGGTCTATGAAAAGAATATAATCGCTGTTCAGGATATAAATTTTACGGTCAATGACCGGGAATTTGTTGTATTATTGGGACCATCAGGATGTGGCAAGACAACCATATTGAGATTAATTGCAGGATTGGAAGAGATATCAGATGGCAAGATATTCATTGATAATATCTGTGTAAACGATATTAGCCCGGATAAAAGGGATATTGCAATGGTCTTCCAGAATTACGCACTCTATCCCCATATGACCGTCTTTGAAAATATGTCGTTCGGTTTACGCGTAAGGAAAATTCCAAAATCCGAAATCGAACAAAGGGTTTTAAAGGCTGCAGAGATTCTTGGATTAAAAGAATTTCTAAACAGAAAACCAAGGCAATTATCTGGTGGTCAGCGTCAGCGTGTTGCACTCGGAAGGGCAATTGTCCGAAATCCAAAATTATTCCTTTTTGATGAACCACTTTCTAACCTTGATGCCAAATTAAGGGTGCAAATGCGTGGTGAATTATCACGATTGCATAAAACCCTGAAAGCAACAATTGTTTATGTCACTCATGACCAGGTCGAAGCAATGACCCTTGGTGAAAAGGTGGTTGTGATGAACAATGGAAGGATTCAGCAGATAAGCGACCCGATAACCCTTTATAAAAAACCTGCAAACAAATTTGTTGCTGGTTTCATCGGCACACCGCCGATGAATTTTATTAACGGTGTTATTAAAAAAGAATTAAACGAAATAAAATTTATCAATCCTGATATTACAATCAATCTCAATGCTGAATTTGAAAAATTTGTAAACCGCGATGTAATAATTGGAATAAGACCTGGCGATTTTACTGCTGGCTCAGGGATTGAATTCAAAATCAGGGTTGAAATTATTGAACCAATAGGAGAAGAGACATATATCTATGGTAAGATTAATAACACCACTATCCATGCCAAGTTACCTGAAACCATTAAACCAAAGATTGATGAATCATTAAACCTGCATATTCCTCCTGAAAGAATATATTTATTTGACGCCAAAACCGAAGATGCCCTCAAATAAAAAGAAGACCCATCGTCTCCGCTGGGCAATAATTATTTTTTTATCTGTGAGCGCTGGCTTTGCACTTGGTCTCTATATTCAGATTGTCCATGACCTGCCGCCTGCTGAATCAATCTCTTTTTATGCACCACCTGTCTCAACAAAGGTATATGATGACCAGGACAGCCTGTTTACTGAATTCTTTATAGAACGGAGGGAATTAGCAAACCTTAGTGATGTGCCGGACTATCTTAAAAAGGGTTTTATCTGCATTGAAGACAAAGCATTCTATAAACACTGGGGCGTTGATATTAAAGCAATATTCCGTGCGGCAATTCAGAATATACTCCATCTCCGCGCTGCCCAGGGATTTAGCACAATAACAATGCAACTTGCAAGGAATATGTTTTTAACCCAGGAAAAAACAATTTTGAGAAAATTGAAAGAGATTGCACTGGCACTCAGAATTGAAAGGGCATATACAAAGGATGAAATCCTTGAACGATATTTGAATCAAGTAAATTTTGGACAGGGCAGATATGGGGTTGCTACTGCGGCGCGTTATTATTTTAATAAAAATGTCTCGACTCTGACTTTGAGTGAGTCTGCCCTGCTCATTGCCCTTCCTAAATCACCAGAATATCTATCTCCCTATCGTTATCCAGAAAAGGCTAAGGCAAGAAGAAATCTTGTGTTAAAACAAATGTTAAATGACCACATTATAACTGAACAAGAATATAACCGGGCAGTAAATGAACCGTTAAATGTTGTAGAACATAAAAAGGGACATTCAATTGGTGAGTATTTTATTGAAGAATTAAGAAGGTATCTTGAATTAAAGTATGGTACGGAATTCCTTTACCGGAGTGGGGCGAGTATTTATACTACAATCAACAGGAATATCCAGGGGGTTGCCGAAGAAATTTTTGAAAAACATCTAAAGACGATCGAAAAAAATTACAAATTTAAGATAACAAAGGCTAAGATTGACTCAACCGGCATCCCTGATACATTAAATACCACACCCTATCTACAAGGTGCATTGATAATCACTGATCACAGAAAAGGAGAGATAAAAGCAATGATCGGCGGTAGAGATTTTAGCCAGAGCAAATTTAACCGCGCAACCCAGGCGCGGCGTCAGACTGGTAGTTCATTCAAGGTCTTTGTATTCCTCGCAGCCCTGGATAATGGGTTCACCCCTGCAGATCTGGTGCTTGATCTACCCATCGTCATTGAAATCCCAGGACCTGATAGCATTTATCGTCCAGCAAATTATGACCATAAATTTCTAGGACCGATAACAATGCGCAGGGCACTTGCTTTATCTCGGAACCTGGTCGCAGTAAGATTGATCCGAATCGTTGGTCCTGACCTCGTTGTAAAATATGCCTATGATTTAGGAATAAAATCAAAACTTTTACCGGTTGTATCACTTGCCCTTGGTTCCTGCGAAGTAAGCCTTGCTGAACTCACACAGTCATTCAGCACCATCGCCAATCTTGGTGAAGAGAAATCTTTAATAATGATAAGAAAGATTGTTGACAAAGATGGCACCATAATTGAGTTGAATAATCCTGCAACCGAAAAGAAATTGTCTGAACAGACCTGCTATCTTATGATCAATTTGATGCGTTCTGTTGTGGATGGTGGAACAGGTTATGAAATAAGAAAATACTATAAAGGACCTGCTGCAGGAAAAACAGGGACCACTGATAACTATTCAGATGCCTGGTTTGTTGGTTTTACCCCACATTACACTGCTGGTGTCTGGGTTGGTTTTGATGACAACAAGACAATCTTCAAAGGTGCAACCGGTGGTGTTGTATCAGCACCGATATGGGGTGAGATAATGTCCAGGATCGACTCACTAATAACCGATGATTTTCCTGTGCCAGAAGGTATAACCTGGTGTAAAATATGTCCAAAATCCGGGTTGCTTGCAAATGAATACTGTCCCGCACCCCGCGAAGAACCATTTATTAAAGGAACAGAACCAAAAGAATCCTGTGATGTCCATACACTTGAAACCAAATTACATGGAGAAGAAGAATTTGAAAAACTTGACCGTTCTGCCCTTCAGGGATATTAGAATTACTTTTCCTGTATAATTTTTCGCACAATCGCAATCGGTGTTTGCTGACTTGATTGTCCCAGTGGGTTATCACGAAAGACCTTTTTACAAAAATCATCACTTATTTTAGAATCTGATTTACCTAACACTGATACACCTAAATCATTTGCATCAATTATTACAAAATCATATTTGAATCTTTCTTTTAACGTCTTTGCCACTTTATTCGGGTTTTTCGGACCAAGTTTTGCATACTCATTATATGGTGGCAATGTATAATGGCAGGGTCCATCAATCGCAGCAACCGACTTGCCTGCAATGATATAAAAAATGCCCTTTATTCCGAACGGCTTTGTTATTGCGGATACAAATGCGGCAAATAGTATCCTTAATATTCCTGCCTCCTGTATTGCCAGTTCCATTGTCCAGGGACTGCCCAGGCCAATTCCATAAGGTGATTTATGAACAAATCTTACAAGGAATCTTGCGAGCCAGGATGGCTTGATATCCTTTATCGGAAATGCCCTTCCCTGTGTGATTGCTACAATCCGCTCACTTAAAAATACCTTATCACCTTCTCTTAAATGCGGTAGGGCATATTGCTCAACAATCTTAAAAATATCATCCTGAGAAGTGATGACAGGGGTCTTAATTGGCAATCGTGCATAATCCACACCATCAACATCAATAATCAGTTTCTTACCTTCATTAGGTTGCCAGTTTTCAAAAAAGTTATCCATATAATCAATCACCTCCTTTTATCGGCATCAAGTCAATAATATATTCTTTCAAATCTTCTTTATTAAGATTTTTATCTTCCAGAATCGTATAGCGCCAGGGACGAATCTTTTTGGCATACATAACAATTTTTATAAAGTCTTCAGGACAAATTTTTAAATAAGATACATAACAAGGAAATCCAATATTCTTATATAATCTTCTTACTGCCTTCAAATAGGGATTTTTTTGCAATGCCATTGTCCAGAGTGTAGCAATGCCCACCTGCTCTCCGTGAAGTGCATCACGATTAGGAAATAGATAATCCATTGAATGGCTTATCTTGTGCTCACTGCCGCTTGCCGGTCTTGAAGACCCTGTAAGGCACATTGCCAGGCCGCTTTTAAGCAAACCATCACAAAGACATTCAAGAAACTTAAGATTTTTTATATTGCCCGTCTTTATTTTCAAAAGTCTCTTAGCACCGATTTCTGCTAGTTTCAAAATCTGTGAGTCAATCCTTTCTTTTTTTCTTTTCTGTGCAAGGCGGCAATCAAATACTGCCGAAAGATTGGATATCAAATCACCCACACCTGCCCGAAGATGTCTCAAAGGTGCCTTTTTAATTATGTCAAAGTCTATGATAATCCCAAAAGGCGGACTTGTCAAATGGCTAACTGGAATGCCATTTTTGTCAGTTATGACTGAGACCGGTGACGATATGCCATCATTCGAAAGAATTGTTGGGATACTGATAAACCTCAGTCGGTTATTACCCGCAGATAGTTTTGCCACATCCAGAATCTTCCCACCACCAAAACCAATAATCAGATCAGGTTTTTGTTTTCTAATTACTCGCTCAACGATTTTTACAGTTTCTATATCACTCTTTCTGATGCATTTCTTAATAACCAATATATTTTTAGCCTTGAGCGATTCTATTATCTTATTACCACCAATAGTAAAGGTCTTCTTGTCAGCGAGGAAAAGCACCTTTTTAAAATGAACCTTCTGTTCACAGAGGATTGTGTAAATATGATTTATAATCCCCTGTCCTTGAATGATAAAAGCAGGTGTCTTGAATGTTTTTTTTCTATTTTCACTTTTATCTGGTGTATTTTTTCTTCTTGTCATTGATTAAGATTACTGATTTTTTTTCTTAAGTCAATATGGACTTGCTAACTTTTACCCTTGACATTTTTTTTACAGAGTATAATAGTCTATGGAGGTCATTATGAGATTATTTGCTTGCCTTCTGGTCATAATTGTAATTGGGTCATCACTGACCCTGCCCGCAGATATCAGTATAAATCCACCACAACTTTCTGATGAATATAGATTTTCCAATCTACCCCATACACCCACAATAAATTCGCAGGATTTTTTTGTAATTGATTCTGGGACTGCCTGGTCAGCCTGGACCCAGATTCAGGAGTGTCTCGGATATAACCCACAGGTAGGAGGCATCCAATTCGTGTGTCGCAGTTTCGCTTCAGCAATGTATCTAAATGTATCACAGGCCGATAATCAATTTACTTTATTTTTAAATGACTTTGGCGTATATACCGGGCAATTTGGACCAGGCCATTATCCCAATTCAATTGCCTCGGATCTTGATACATCAGGTAGTGGTCCCCATATTTCTTATGCATACGGCTACCTCACCCAATCTGGAATGGCGGGCCAGTTTGAAAGTGGTGGCTGGTGGTCTTCTTATTGGGATAATCCAGTGGCACTTGGTCCGGGAATTGTCAATACAATGCGTTGTATTGGCAAACAGTTAGTAAATGGTAATCTTATCTTTATCGGCATCGTGGAAGAGGATTATTCGGGACGAACTAAATTGATTTATCGCACCTACACATCTAATTTATCAACAATGCTATCTGGAGGGCAAATCCATCCTGATTATCGTAGATACTGGGGATTTGACTACAATGGTGGCATTGCCTATGTCTTTTATTATGATACCCTTCTGAATATCTATTATCGGACCACAACCGATGGCATAAACTGGTCTTCTGAGCAAGTCTATAATATGGTCTGGCCTGAGCCTTATGACTCCAATCTGGTCTTCTGGACCCAGACTGTGGTGATGGATAATGGACAGCCAAAATTGATCTTTGATAATATTGATTATAATGATTATATCTATGGGAGTTATCCGTATTTGGGAAAGATTTATGTTTCTCCTGGCTCAGGACAGTCCTGCAGGGAAATATCAACTGGGTTGGATAGAAATTTTTATCCCACACTTGCAAGTGGTGGTAATTATCTGATTGGTCTGTGGCATTCTCAAGCTGGTCCAGGAACTGATTCTTTAGCATTCTGGAACCTCTATTATAATTATTCAACTGATGGTGGTTTGACCTGGCATAATCCACGCAACATCACGGCAAATTTTGGTTATCGCCATGGCTTAGCACAACTTGCCAAAAGGATTGATCCAGTAAACAATCAGTTCTTCTATTTCTTTGGACAGGACATAGTTGCAAACCTTGACCCGATATGGATGTGCTGGCGGGGCTGGCAATATACACACCCGGCAAGATGGTATCTGGGCAGACAGCCGATTACCGGCATTGCTGAAGGAAAAAGAGAGAAACCTGCAAAAATTTCTATGAATATCTCACCCAATCCTGCCCGGGATTATTTGTGTATCAATTATACTTTACCAAAATCAGGTAATGTCTTCTTTAAAATCTATGGTGTGGATGGAAGGTTGATAAGGGTGATTGATTTGGGGCATAGAAATACTGGTAGTTATCAGGAATGGCTCTCATTACAGGGCCTTTCTTCAGGTATTTACTTTCTTTTGCTTGATTGCGAAAATTCTGTCACTGCCAAAACTTTTTTGCTTATTAAGTAAATCTGCTAACAGAAGATTTTGTTACTTGTTGACAATACTGAAAATTTGTCTATTATTAATAAACTGGAGGAAAAATGCCAAGTTTTCTACTGATGGTCTATCTTTTTAGTGGAATTACCGGCAAGATTCAAGGTGTAGTAAGGGATGAAGATACAAGGGACCCTATACCACTTGCTGATGTTATAATCCTTAATACCGAGATGGGTTCGGCAACTGATGATAATGGCAATTTTTATATATTGAATGTGCCTTCAGGAAGATATACAATAGAAGTTTCCTGCCTTGGTTATCAGACCAAAAGAATAGAAAATGTTGTGGTTGAAGTTGACCAGACAACAAGGTTAAATATAACATTAAAACAGACTGCGATAGAAATTGCACCGGTCACGGTCTATGGTGAAACACCGGCAATAAAAAAGGATTATGTTGCGACCACCCAGATTGTGCGTAAGGCTGAAATTGCAAACCTGCCTGTGGATTATACACCAACGATAATCACATTCCAGGCTGCAGTTGCCCATACTGATACTGCATTACATGTCCGTGGAGGAAGGGCAACTGAGGTCCAGTATATGATTGATGATGTGCCGATAATCGACCCGCAGACCGGTGATATTGCAATAAATATCTCCAAAGGTATCGTTGACGAGGTGATATTCCTGCCTGGTGGTTTTGATGTAGAATATGGCAGGGCAATGTCCGGTGTTGTGAATATGATTGCAGAAAGACCACAGAAGAAATTCCAGGGAAGGGTCTATGCCAAGACCGAAGAGATTATGCCTTTTTATTATGACTTTGGCTATAAAAACTACCAATCAACAATCCACATTCCAGCAACGAATAATTTACAGGGTCTTTTATCAATGGATATTATGCAGACCGAAGACTGGGACCCAAGGCTTTATATCTTACCCCATAAACAACGGAATGATTATGCATTTTATACAAAATGGTTATTTACACCTTCAGGAAAGATAAAATGTAGTTTTAGTGGTGCAAAATCCCGTAGCCAGTTTGACCGCTATTCAGGACCAGACCCATTCTTTAAATTCCATCTTGACCATTATCGCTCAGATATGCGCAAAGGAGACCTTGGTTCAGTAAACATCAATTATCTCCCTGACGAACGAAAACTATTAAATCTTACGATAAGCAGGTTATATACAATCCGGACCTATGGTGTTCGGGAAAAGGCTAATTATGGAATTTTTGATGACTTCGTTTTTCGTGATTACCGGACATTAAAATGGCCCTATGCATCCCATCGTAATCCATTTGGTGTTACTTATCATAAGGTTATCAGCGAAGGTGATTATCCCCAGTATCAGGAAAAATCTTCTGAGGTCTACAATCTCAGTTTAAAGACCAATCTTCAACTACATCAATACCACGAATTAAGAGTTGGAACTGAATATATTTACCAAACCCTTGATAACTTTACCTATTTTGTCTGCGGTGACACCTTGAATCCAATTACTGATAATTACCAGCATAAACCAAAAGAATATTCAGCCTATGTCCAGGACAATATTGATTATAAGGGATTCTATGCAAAATTGGGTGCACGGTATGATTACTGGGCAGTTGATGTTGAAGGTGTAAAACCCAAAAAAAATATCTCACCAAGGATAGGTTGTTCTTTTCTGGTCACCGAGAAATTTTTATTCCGTGCCAATATCGGTCGCTATATCCAGCCACCGCTCTATGACTATATATATTCTTATTATGGAATCCTTCCTCTGGCACCCCATTACTACAAATACATCTCACTCGTTGGCAACCCTGAATTAACTCCAGAAAAGACTATGAGTTATGAGATCGGATTCCAGGGTCTACTAAAAGAAAATCTGACCGGCACAATGAATCTTTTTTATAAAGATGTCTCTGACCTTACAGGCACAAGATATGTTGTGGCATTACCACTGGGATATTTTCAATATTATAATATGGAATATGCGAATATCAAAGGGATTGAGACAATATGGGAGTATAGCAATAACTTTTTCTCAGGCAAAATTTCTTATACACTTTCCTGGGCAAGAGGAACGAGTTCATATGCTGGTGAATATGCAGATACATCTATCACCAGACCAACACAGGATTATTATCTTAATTTTGACCAGCGCCACCGAATATTTATCCAGGGTGCATTGAAGGGGCCATTTAAGTCCACACTCTATCTCCTTGGATATTTTGGTAATGGCTTTCCTTATACCCCACCAGGATATTTAGGGAAATATGAGGAACGGAATATCTTCCATTTACCTTTCCAGCGCCAGATTGATTGTGTAATTGCAAAGAAGTTCAATATCGCTCGGACCTCTTTCAATATTCAGATGGAGGTTATAAATCTGCTTGATGAACGGTATGAGGTTGCACCCCATTATCCATTGATGAAAGTTGAAAATATCCATGCCGAGGATTTCAACGATTACATTCCCATCACAAATCCTTATTATAGCCCGGCTGCAGACTTCAACCACGATGGGATAATGACCCCTTATGAAACATTCCATTCCTTTAGAGAACTTATCATTGCGACGGATGACTGGGTTGCAGCATATACTGCACCGAGAAGGGCAAGGATCGGCATCACAATAAATCTATGAACCGACTTTTCTTTATTATTTTTGTAATCTCTAAAATTTTATTCTCCCAGAAAAATGATGCCCTTGATACTGTCAGAAAATATTATCAAGAAGAGAATTATACAGGCACAATAAAGGTGCTTGAAAATGCATTACCAGAATTAAATGAAACAGAAAAGATGGAAGCACATAAATATCTGGCATACAGTTATGCGAAGATAAATGATAAAATTTTGGCTAAAGAGCATTTCAAGTCTTTGCTCAAAATCAATCCTAAGTTCAAATTGAATAAAGAAGATGCAGATTCATCAGTAATTAAAATCTTAAATGATGCGAAAAAAGAGATTGCCCAGGAATCTGCAATGTGTTCCTGTTTTATACCCGGTGCCGGGCAATTGATTAAAGGCGATGAGAAAAAGGGTAAATTGATAATGCTCGGTGCATCCCTGAGCCTTGTTTCCTCTATCTATTTCTGGACGGAAACAGAAAATAAAAAAAATGACTATCTAAGGCTTGGACCTGATAGTATTGAATATATGGATGATTACTATAATATTTACAACAGGTGGTTCCATATATCTCTTTTAAGTTCTTCTGTCTTTACTGGATTCTATCTCTATAGTATTCTGGATGCCTTGCATATCAATAAAGAAGTTGAAATTGCAAATGAAGATGGTAGTTCTCTAAATTTTATACCTGAAATGCAATCTGTAAAAATTGAATATAGAATAAAATTTTAATATGAAAAGAATTATTCCAGTTTTTCTTGCCATTATGCCTTCACTCTTTTTTGATTGTATAAATGCACCACGTACTAACAAATACGACCCTAAAAATCCCAACAAGGCAGAGATCAAAGGTTATGTCTTTGAACCTGATTGCCTTGTTGTTGCAGGTGCTGTTGTAAATTTATTAAATTCCGATGATAATATCGTTCAATCAGATACAAGTGATGCTGAAGGATGCTTTGCATTCATTAAAATCGACCCCGGAATATATAAAATAATTGCGCGGACAAAATATTATACAAATGTTGTGATTGAAAATGAAAGTCTATGGGCAGGGACAAAATTATATCAATATCCAGTTTTTTTCACTACATTCCATTTTGAAGACGATGAGATAAACACCATACCCTATGGATTTAGTCGTATAAGCGGTGAGTGGAAGATTCTATCCGATACAACTGGCAATCATTTTTATAATGGTTTAGATACTGATGATACAATTCCCGCAATCACTTTTTTCCGCAACCGGACCCATAACCTTCAATTTCGTTTTAAAATAAAGGTTTTCGGGACCTCTGGTAATGACTGGCAAACAGGCATTTTTTTATGGTATCAAAATGACCTCAATCACTATGCAATAAAAATAACAAAATCAATAGTCCGATTTTCACTCATAAAAAATGGCTCAGAAACCATATTCTATACAAAAAATATAACATTTGCAACTGATGTGTGGCATAACATAACAACTCTTCATGCTGGTGATGCACTAATAATTTATCTTGATGGAATTTTTCAATTTCCGATCTCCCTCGTCTCACCTGCATTTTCTGATGGTCTCTGGGGATTATATGTTATGAACCTCAAAACTGGCGCATTTACATCTATTGATATTGACGATATATATTTATCAATTGTGAATCAAGGAGGAAATAATGAGTAGAACAAAATTATTTTTTGTTATAATAATTTGCATAACTATTTCGGGCATCTGCTGTAAGTCAAATAAATCACCAGATATTCCAGCCATCCCTATCGGTCCTGATTCGGGCGATGTTGATAACCATACATTCTTTAGTTTTACTTTTGACCCGGATGGTGATAGCATTGCAATAAAATTTGATTGGGGTGATGGTAATGAGTCAAACTGGAGCCCTTTTGTTGGTTCTGGAGATACTGTATCAATGACGCATTTCTATGAAAAAATCGGTAGTTATGAGATAAGGGCAAAGGCAAAGGATATTCATAATGCAGAATCTGATTGGTCTGAACCCCATTTATTTACCGCAGGAACTGAATTTTTTTGGTTTAAAGAATATGGAGGTTCAGGGGATGAATTTGGATATGGAATACAGAAGTCCCAGGATAATGCCTATGTAATCGTTGGTTCTACAAACTCGTATGGTGCAGGTGGTAATGATGTTTGCTTAATAAAGATTGATTCATCCGGGAACAGTATCTGGGAAAAAACCTATGGAGGAAGTGGCGATGATGCTGGATATTCTATTAGATGCACAAGTAACGGCGGATACATAATTGCTGGCACAACAAAATCTTTTGGTGATATAGATGGAGATGTTTATCTATTAAAAATTGACAATTCAGGGAATTTATTATGGCAAAAGGTATATGGAGATACCGGCATTGAATATGGATATGATCTTGCAATAACCGAGAACGGATATATAATAACAGGTATGACTGGTTCATCGGGCGCTGGTTCGGGTGATGTCTGGCTCATAAAGACTGATTTTAATGGAGATACGATCTGGACCAAGATCGTTGGCAGTGCAGAATTGGATTGCGGCAATTCAATTCAGGTTACAAAAGACAATGGTTATATCATTACCGGCTATACTTTTGCCTCAGGCAATGGTGATGTTTATCTCATAAAAACAGATGCGAACGGCAATATTCTCTGGACAAAGGCTTACGGAGGCAGTGGCTTTGATTCAGGAAATATGGTAAAGCAAACCCTGGATAATGGCTATATAATCATTGGCGGAAATGTCAATATTTATATTTTAAAAACCGATGCCTCAGGAAACCTCGTCTGGGAAAAGACCTATGGCTCAAATTATACAGACAACGGTTATGCAGTTGAGATACTCCCTGACAATAGATATGTAGCCACTGGTTATGTCACTGTCAATTCCGCTGATGTGTATTACATCATTCTTGATGGAAATGGCAATTTAATAAAAGAGAAAACTTTTGGTGATTATAATTATGAATATGGAAGAGGCATAGTCATCGACGGAGATTATTGTGTTATTGGAGGTTATAAAAGAACCAATCTATGGAGAAGCAATATTTATGCGATGAAAATAAAAATTTAGGAGGCATTATGGAAAAGAATAGAATACTTTTAAGAAACAAACTTTTGTATTTTGCTTATGTCTTTTTAGCCCTAACTATCACTCTGATGGTCAGTAATGCTGGTTGTAAAAATCCCAATGAATATAAACCGCCATTTGATTCTTTATATCCACCCCCTTCTGCACCTAAATTAATCAATCCAAGGAATGATACAGTTATATATTATCAGAATCCATTTCCCCATGATGTAAAATTGAAATGGAGTGTGGTTGAAAATGCTGAATATTACCAGTTGCAAATCGCCAATGACACCTCCTTTCTTCCAAATGTTAACCCTGTGAATGTGGAAGTATGCTCAACATTCTACGCAGTTTCGAAAAATGGATTTTATTTCTGGCGGGTGCGCACATACAACAGAAAATGGACCTGGTATACTGAATGGTCCGAGACCTGGCATTTTGGCGCATTTTATTCACCATAGGAGTAAAAAATGGAAATATTTAGAATGAACATAGAAGAACCAATATTTTTGAGAAACCTGCTAATTTTCCCTATAAAAAATGGGCTGGAAAATAAAGGGTTATCATTTGAGAATATTGATAATGTAATTGGTATGAAGACCGGTCGTTTTTATGAACTTGCTACACCTGATGTGAATAAAATAATGTTCGATTATAATGGCAATACACCGGTTTTGATGATTGATGGAGAAGAAGTAACAGGCTCAATGCAAAATCGTATAATTGCACAGTCATTTATTGCGGCACCGAATGTCCAGAATCAAATTCCAGTAATCTGTGCTGAAGAAAATAGGTGGGAAGAAATCGGTGGTTTTAAAACCGGATATTGCTCATATCCACGAGTTCGCTCTATCCTTGCATCTTCGTTTAATAAAAAAGTTGATACCCAGCGCGAAGTGTGGAAAGAGATTGAGAGAAAATTAACCGTCACAAGAACAAAATCGAGAACATCTTCAATGCACGAAATATTTGATAATCTGAACGACGAAATTGAAAGGTATCTTGAAGGATTTGAAGGGATGAATCATAATACTGTTGGATTTATCGGTGTGGCTGGAAATCAAATCCTTGGTTGCGATATATTCTGCTCACCTGAGATTTATCAGAAATTTGAAAAGAAACTTTTACGCAGTTATGCACTTGATGCGATTGAATACCAGCACAGCAGAAGAACCAGACCGGATATTGAAACTTTCTTTAAAAAAATACTTACCGTCTTAAATGATGAAGAATTGAAAACCAAATCAGGTCATAAAAGGATTCAGGAAAATAAATTTTTCGGACAGATGGTATTTCATAACAAGATTCCAGTCCACTTATCGGCATTTACTAATTAAAATTTTTTAGACGAATGCTTTTTAAATTAATATAACCTGCCGATGCAAAGATACTATGCTTTTAAAAAAACTCGGTAAATACGAAATCATTGAATGGCTCGGTGGCGGCAGATTCGGTGATGTCTTTTTAGCCTATGATACAATTCTTGAAACACACTTTGCCCTGAAAATATCAAGGATGCGTAAAGAAGAGATAGTAATGCTCAAAGACGAAGCAAAATTGCTTGCCTCTCTGAACCATCCAAACATTGTTAGATTTTATAATATTGATTTCATTGATAATAAATTCATTCTCGTAATGGAGTATATAAAAGGAAAGACCCTGCGTGATATTATAAAAGAAGGAGGCATTGAAATAGGTGAATTTTTAAAAATTGCCCAGCAAATCCTTGATGCAATGAATTACGCCCACAAAATGGGTGTGCTTCATCGCGATCTAAAGCCGGAAAATATTTTGATTGCCGAAGATGCGACCATTAAAATAACAGATTTTGGCTTGGCACGTTTTATTAAATCCGGGTCAATCGCTGCCTCAACTGCAGGAACACCCATTTATATGGCACCAGAAACCTGGGCAGGTAAGTTTAGTGAAAAATCAGATATCTGGAGCATCGCTGTGATCTTTTATGAATTATTAACTGGCATACCCCCATTTCTTGATGATAATCTTGATGGGCTGAAAAAAAAGATTGAAAAGAGCAAACTCCTCATACCAAGTATGATAAGAAACAATATTCCAGAATACCTTGAAGATATAATAATAAAATGCCTCTGTGTGTCACCCGAAATTAGACCCGATGCAGAGACAATAATCAAAGTATTCAAAAAACAGACAAGGGGTATAAAGATTGAATCAACCATTTCTGTTATGGAAAAGAAAAAGGAAGAATTAAAATTGACCCCAGATCAGGAACAAATATTGCATTCAATTGATGGTAGGTTGCTTGTCATCGGACAGGCAGGTTGTGGTAAGACAACGAGCCTTGTGCATAGTGTATTAAAACTCATTGAAAAAGGAATTCCATCTTCAAGGATACTTGTCTGTGCATTTACAAATAAGGCAGCAAATGATATCAAGACACGCCTGAGCCAATTCATCACCACACCCCAGTATGACCTCTGGATTGGAACTTTCCACACCATTGCGTTAAGAATCTTAAGGCGCGATTGTGAAAGGCTTGACATCGGAGAAGATTTTACCATTGAAGAACCAAGAAAGATATTTCCGCTTTTAAAAATAGAGACAGGAAAATATAAAATGAATGCTATTATGCATACAATTGAGATACTCAAGGCAAAAGGTATCACACCAGAGAAATTTTCTCCTGCAAACGAATGGCAAAAATTATGTCTCAATGTTTATAAAGAATATCAAAACTATCTGAAAGAGCATAATATTCTTGATTATGATGACCTGATTATATATGCAGCAAAATTGCTTGAAGAATTTGAAGATTTGAGGTCTTATTATCAACATTTATTTGATTATATCTTTGTGGATGAACTCCAGGATATCAACCTCGCACAGTATAAATTTATATCATTACTCGTGAGGGATAACTTTTTCTTTACCGGAGATGAAGACCAGGCAATATATGGTTGGCGCGGTGCAAGTAAAGAGATAATATATCGTGTAGCAAGGGATTTTAAAGATGTAAAAATATTCCATCTCAATCACAGTTTTCGCCTGCCCCAGTCAATCTTAGAAATTGCAAACAATCTGATGCACCGGGAATCAACCGCAATCCCAAATTTAGAAACAGGAGATGTAATATTCTATGCAGCAGATTCAATAAATGATGAAGTCGATTATATAGTAAGTGAAATAAAGGATTTAATTGAACAAGATTTCTCATACAATAATATAGCAATACTTTACCGTATGAATTATCTTGCCAAAGGTTATGAAGAAGGATTAACAAAGGCAGGAATTCCATTTACAACCATTCGTGGAACTGCTTTTTATGAAAAAGAAGATTTTAAACCAATTATTAAATATCTTGAGTTATTGAATAATCTTAAGCCAGGAGAATCTGATAATACCTTTGTTGAGCAGGCAAAATCTGTATTCCATCTAACTAAAAGTAGAGAGAAAAAATTAGAAAATATAATACAGCATCACATCCAGAATTTGAATTTATTATCACCCTCCACAATCATCAATGAGATCATCCAGTTTTTAAAATTAAAGTCTGAAGACATTGAGGAATTCATAAACTTTGCAAAGAACTACTCGGATAAAGAGATTGGAAAATTCTTAAGTGAACTGAAAGTGTATCAAGAAATGGACCTTGCAAACTGGACAAAAAATACAGTTAAACTTATGACTGTGCACAGTGCCAAAGGGATGGAATTTCCTGTTGTTTTTGTCGTTGACCTCGTTGAAGAAATATTTCCGATGACCAAGAGTCTGTCAGAACCAAGAGAACTTGAAGAAGAGAGAAGGCTCTGCTATGTAGCAGTGACACGTGCCCAGAAAAGACTCTATCTCTTATATCCAAAATACCGCTCAGGAAGACAACAACTTCCTTCAAGGTTTTTGATCGATATGTTGAAAAAAAGATAAATATAAAAGAACTTGGAGGAGTGGATTATTTCAGCATCTATTCGTTTTTATTAAACCCTGAAATAAATTCAGGGTGAGATAGTTTATAAAACAAAAAATCGCGGTTGGAAACCGCTCTTTCAAATACTGGTTAAATGGTAACTGGTTAAATAGTGTGTCTTGTTTTTCTGCAAGGCTAAAGCCTTGCCCTACAATTTATTTGTAATTCTTATTTCTTTGCGGGAGAAGCCTTGGTGTAGATGTATTCTGCCTTTAAATTCCAACGGCTAAAGGCAGCAAGTTCAAACTCGGTATCAAGTTTTATTGCATCCACTGGACAGGATTCTGCACACTGTTCACAATGGACACAACGGTCATTATGAATGACCATCGTATACTTCTTCTCTGCCTCATTGACCGTTGTAATCTCAATCGCCTCTGCTGGACAATCACGCTGGCACGCATAACAGACAATACACTTCTCCGGTGTTAAAATCGGAGTGCCACGAAAACCTTTCGGCACCTCAAGTTTCTCAAATGGATATTTTACAGTTGCTGGTTTTTTAAAGATGTGCCTTAAAAGTTCTGGTAAAAATGCAGCAAGTTTCATAATTCTCCTCTTACAAAATTATATATTTCACTATAATAACAATCAGCAATTGCAGAACCGCAAGCGGAGCAAGATAGCGCCAGGAGAATGAAACGACCTGGTCAATACGAATCCTCGCACAGAGCGCACGGATGAGTGATAAAAGCAGTATCACAATCAAGGTCTTTATTATAAACAGAATAAATCCCATAATCAAACCTCCAGGAAAACCACCCAAAAATACTGCAGCAATTAACCCAGCACCAACCACCATCTCAATATCAGACAATAACCTGAAAAAGGCAAGTTTCTTCCCTGAATATTCTGTGAATGTACCACCCACAATCTCAGTCTCAGCATGGGGAACATCAAATGGCACACGCTCAAGTTTTGCCTGCAAGGCGATCAAGGCAATAAAGAATCCGATGATGTTTACTAAAAGCAATAAAGGATTCTGTTGATAAAAATTGGTAATCTCCAGAAGCCTCCAGGAACCAGCAAGTATTGCCGGACTCAAGACCGCAAGGAATAATGGAACCTCATAACCAAATAACATCGTCAAAACACGCACACCACCAACGATTGAAAAGAGATTTGTTGAATGCCAGCCTGCAAGGAAGAAGGCAAGGGTGGGCAGACTTAATAAGAATAAAACAACAATCAGATCACCAGGGAATGAATTGAATTTAGTCCAATGCCAGACCGGGAGATACATCGCCGCAGTTGATACAACCGCAAGAGAAAATACCGGCAATGCCGAAAACATCCCTTTATCTGCCTTTTCTGGAATTATATCCTCTTTTGCCATAAGTTTGATAAAATCTGCAATCGGCTGGAGCACACCACGCGGACCTGTATATAATGGACCAATCCTGTTCTGCACCCTTGCATAGAACTTTCTATCCACCCATTCACAGAATGTAGAATACAGAAAAAGAAAGAGAAAACCAGGATAAACAAATAAATATAATAAAGTCTTTAAGACTGCCATAGAACACCCCTATACATAAAATCCCAAATCAGAAAGGCCATACCACTTCCCTTTTCCTCAAATCAATCTTCTTGTAGTATTCAATGGAGAATTTACGCAGCTCACCCATCGTCATTATCCGCTCTTTTTTGGTCTTTGCATCCACAAGTTGTATAACCCTTTCTGCACAGCAGATACAGGGGTCAATCGCTGCAAATATCAATGGAATATCCGCAATAAAACCATTCTTTAACATATATATCGTTGCCGGATAATTTCCCAGGGTCGGTGCCCGGACCTTTAACCGCTCTGGCTTATCTGTGCCATTGGATTTTATATAATGGATATTCTCACCCCGGGGTGCCTCATATTTACTCACAACCTCACCAGGCTTCACTTTTCTCGGCACCTTTACCTTTATATCACCAGGGGGTAAATTCTTCAGTATATACTCACACATCTTATATGACTCAAACAATTCTTTCACACGCACAACCACCCTGCCAAGCACATCACAGGTGTCTGCAGTGCAGACCTCAAATGGAATCTCTCCATAGGCAGCGTGAGGGTCATCCTTTCTCACATCCCTTGGAATACCTGATGCCCGCAGTGTCGGACCAACTGCACAGAGTTCCAGTGCCTTCTCTTTGGGCAGTTTACCAACACCAGCAAGCCTGGCAACAAAGGTTGGCTCATTCGTGCCAATATTCGCATAATATTCAGTCCGCTTCTTTAAGATTTCAAGATAGTCAAGACACTTCTTTATCTGCAATTCATCAAGATCACGACGCACACCACCAAAGGTGTTTATCGCATAATGGACACGATTGCCAGAAATTATTTCTAAGATGTCCATCACTAATTCACGGTCGCGCCAGGTATACATAAAGAATGTATCAAAACCTGCCTCATGACCCGCAACACCAAGCCACAAGAGATGGCTATGGATACGTTCAAGTTCACAGACAAGTGTTCTAATATATATACCCCTTTTTGCTGGCTCAATCTCCATCAACTTCTCAACACCCTGGACAAAACAGGTTGTATGGGAATGGGAACAGATACCACAGATCCGCTCGGTAAGATAGATATTCTGGATATAGGTTTTTGTCTCAGCAAGTTTTTCAATACCCCGGTGATTATAACCGAGCCTTATGTCTGCATCCTTTATTATCTCACCCTCAAGGGTCATACGCAGACTTATCGGCTCTTTTAATGCTGGATGCTGTGGACCAATCGGAACCTTAAACTCCTGTGCCTCCATCATTTACCTCCAGGAATTTTTTCTTCGGGCCTTTCATATTTCCAGTCTTTGCGCAATGGATATTCACCCTCGGGCCAGTCATCAGGAAGAACCAATCTAACAGGGTTGGGATGACCTTCAACCTTTATTCCAAACATATCCTGAATCTCCCTTTCATAGAGTGTAGCACCAGGGATAACGCCGGTAATAGTCGGTACCTTTGGTTCATTACGCGAAGTCAGAGTCCGTACAGTCAAGACACAATTCTCATTTGCAAGGTGATAAAGAATTTCAAAATTCTCACCCAGGTCAACACCACTGATAGTTGAAATATGATAAAAGTTAAATCTTTCTTTTAAAAACCGCACCACCTCAACAAGGTCATTCTTGTCCACTTTCAAGAAGATCCTCCTCGGTGCAGGATTTGTTATCTCAATAACCTTCTGCTTTAAATTTTCTTTTATCTTTTCAACAACCTCTATCTCTTTCATATCTTTTCCTATACTCTGAGACTAAAGTCTCTACTCCAGAAAATTGTGCGATGAATCGCACCGCTACATTCTTCAATTGCCCTGGATTGCCTTCCATTATCCATTTCAGCAATCCCCCTGTTTCCCCCTTTAAGAAAGGGGGAGTAAGGGGGATTTTTGCCCCAAATTGCCCTCAATTGCCCCCAATTGCCTTCCATCATAATGTCCCCAGCAATTTCACAACACCATCAATGACTGCATCCGGACGAACAGGACAACCAGGTATATAGGCATGAACCGGCAAGACCTGGTCAACACCACCAATGATATTGTAGCATCCACGATATACACAACCACTCATTGCACAGGCACCAACCGCAACAACAAATTTCGGTTCAGGGACCTGTTCATAGATTCTAATCATCCGGTCTTTTGATTGCCTGGTCAGGGGCCCTGTGCAAACTATCACATCTGCATGCCTTGGTGTTGCCTTTAACAGCACACCAAACCTCTCAAGGTCAAATCTCGGCATAAGTGCAGCAAGAATCTCAATATCACAGGCATTGCAAGCTCCGGTATTGAGGTGCAATACCCAGGGCGATTTTATCCTTGACCAGCGCACAAGCCAGCTTAACATCTCTCACTCCTTATAAATATCTCACCCTCACCCCTACCCTCTCCCATCAAGGGAGAGGAAGATATAAAAATTTGGTTTCTATCAAAATGCTCCATCTTCATCCCCTTGTTATCAATGCCAGAACTGACAAGAATATCATTGCAAGATAGAATATGCCGAATAGAGCTACTGCACCACCAGGAATTGTCGCCAAAACTAAGGTTGCCACATGCATCATCGTAAAGAAAAGGGCAACATAGAAGAATAACCGATAACCAAACTGGACCTTTGTTCCTGGAATGTCTTCACCGCAGGCATATGTCGCTACCTTACCTGGAATCTTCTTTAATTTTGGTGCCATCAAACTACCAAACCAGTAAATCAAGTAAAAAACTCCTAAGAAGATCAAAAATGCGATTGGAGGAGAAAGAAGAATATCTATCATTTTTATCCTTTCAACTTTGTCAATTTCTTCACATCCAGACTACCAGTATGGCGAAAGAGATTTATTACTAATGCCAATGCAACTGCAACCACACTCACCTCAATCACAATAAAGGTAATTGCTAAACTCTGACCGGTTAAGATACTGCCACGGGCATAACTTGCAGAAATCAGAGCAAGGAGCACACCCTTGGCAATTATTTCAATTCCGATCAAGAGTTTGATCAGATTCCGCATTGAGAGCAGACAGTATAAGCCGAGCATAATCAATATTCCAGAAATAAGAAGATTAAAATACCAATCTCTAACTAAATCAACCATTTTTATCCCTCTTTCTGAATAATGCCAGGACTGAAAAGACTCCGGCAAAGATTATACCAATCTGTCCTACAAGATCAAAAGTTCTATTGTGCCAGAATACTTCGCCAAAAGTGTTAGGTTCTGGAACTTTAAATCCTGGCAATGGGAATTTGTTCACTAATGCACCAAATACGAGAATATCAATAATTATAAACCAGATAAAGAATAATGGAAAGATTATTGTTGGCATCTTGCTTTCTTTAAAATCATCGCTCCGTGTGAGCCCTATAGTTGATACAAACAAGACCGTGATCAAACCTGCAACAACAGAGATTTCAAAGACACCTGCATAATAAGCTTTCATAAAGAAAAAGGTAATTGCTAAGAATACGCTTGCACCCATAAGGCTCAATGCTGCCTTGAGCAAATCCTTAATTAATACTGCAAGGATTGAGAAGATAATCAATCCAAGTAAGGATATTAAATATAATGTCTGGTCCATAATATCCCTATAACCTCAACCACTTCATTGCAAAATTTATACCTTCATTTAGAACCCTTGTCGCTGGTTCAATCCAGTTAAAGATGACCAGAGGAAATCCAATACCAATTAGTATACAGACCAGGGCAATGAATATCGTAGAAACCGCCATCCAGAATGGAACCTCCTTCACATCCTTCCAAGTCTCTTTTAATTTACCAAAGAATGCCCGTCGCTGGATAATGATATAATACCACAATGTGATGATACTTGCCAGAACCGCAGCAAATGCAAAACCATATGCCTTTGCCTGTAATAAACCGATGATAATAAATAACTTGCTCCAGAAGCCATTTAAAGGTGGAACACCTGCGACTGATAAAGAACCGACCACGGTCGTTGCTGCAGTTATCGGCATCCTCTTTCCAAGGCCACCCATCTTATCCAGGTCCCTTGTGCCTGTAGAATGTTCTACAGAACCTGAATTCAAAAACAAAAGGCCCTTGGCAAGTGCATGATTTAAAATATGGAAGAGTGCTCCCATTATTGCAAGATTTGTGCCCGCACCAAATCCAAGGATTATATAACCAACCTGGCTTATTGATGAATACGCAAGCATACGTTTAATATCATTCTGTCCCAAGGCAAGTATTGCACCAACCAGTATTGAGATGAGACCAAGATACATAAGCACAGTTGATATTGCGGGATTCAAACCAAAGACATTTAAGAAGATTCTTGTCAGTGCATAAACACCCGAGACCTTTATCAATAAGCCAGAAAGCATCGCTGATATTGGGGCCGGTGCACTGGGATGGGCATCAGGAAGCCAGGAATGGAATGGCACGAGTGCAGCCTTTAAGCCAAAACCAAAGATAAAGAATCCTGTGCAGATGCCAAGGACAAATCTATATTCACCTGAGGCAAATTTATCTGCAATATCTCCCAATTTTAAACTTCCATTCAATCCAAATATAAACATAATCCCCAGGAGCAGGAATGCGGTTGCAACTGCTGAAAGCATCAGGTATTTGAATGATGCCTCAAGTTCATCGTGTTTTAGACCATAGGCAACAAGACCATAAGATGATATTGCCGCAACCTCAAGGAAGACATAGATTGTAAACAAATCTGTAGCAAGGACCAGACCAGACATTCCACCGACCATAATCATAAACAGGGCATAGAATATACCTTTATTCCCATAGTGCTCCATATAATCAATGGAAAAGAGGGTCACACCAAAACTAACAAGGTATATTGCAAAGAGCATAAACAGACTGAATCCGTCTAATGCAAATGTAATATTCAACTGCTCATTGAACCACTGGAGTTGTCTTATACCAGTATTGCTTGCCACAATCTGTTGTCCATAAGTCATTGCATAAATCAACAAAAATAGAATACCGAGATTGGTCAATAAATCAGGCAGAAACCTCTTTGAAAACTTCTCAATCAAAGGTAGTAATGCAGCAAGGATAAACGGTATTAAGATAAATAAAGAGACCATTCAATCACCTCATTTTATAATTGATAAAATAACATAGACAATTATAGTAAGTCCAGCAATACACCAGGCAAGATAGTTCGCATAGTGGCCATTGTGCGCATACTGGAGGATCTTTGTAAATGCCTGTCCAGTGAGTGTGACTGTCTTTTCATAGAAGTAGTCAATAGGTCTATCAATCGCAACATAAAGTATATGGGCAAGACCCCTTAAAAACTTCACACCCTGTTCATACATATCAAAAAACCTTGCCTCAGACCAATCATATAATGTGCTCAAGACTGGTAATCTATGTATAACTTCAGATGCCATATATGCCCTCTTTTCAGCCTTGTTCCAGCCATAAAGGTGTATCACAAGACCGATAAGGAGCATAAATATTGATACTGCAGCAACTGGATTTATTAAATCAAGGGCATGTGCAGAGAAGTCATAATGGTGGCTCATTGCCTCAGGGTGCATCTCAAGGAGTGGTTCAAAGAAGTATTTGAATGGTATATAATTATAAATACCGAATACCACGCAGAGCACAGCGAGAATAATCATCGGAATTAAGAATGGTGATTCTGCCTCTTTTATCCGTGGAAGTTCTTTGTTGCGCGGACCCAAAAAGATTGAGTGTCCAGCCTTTAAGAACGATAAGAATGTGAATATTGCACCGACCCAGCCCGCAATTGCAAATATCACAAATCCAGTCTCGTATGCACCATGGATTACAAGCTCCTTTGAGACAAAGCCATTTAAGGGCCAGATTCCACTGATTGCAGCAGCAAGGATGAGATAACATATTGCTGTGATAGGCATTTCATCTTTTAAGCCACCAAGTTTCTTCATCTCGGTTGTGCCAGTGCGATGTTCTACTGCGCCTGCGATCATAAATAATCCTGACTTGTATATCGCATTGTTGAGCATATGGAATATGCCACCGATGATACCAATGGGCAATGCAGTGCCAATGCCCAAAACCATATAACCATACTGGCTGATTGCGTGGAATGATAATAGTTTTTTATAGTCCTTTTGAATAAGTGCCATAAGAACCGCAAGGACGATTGTGATTGAGCCAATAATCATAAGTATTATAGAGGCAGGTGTATCCTTTATTACAAAGAGTTCAACTGAGATGCGGGTCAGAAGGAATATCCCGAGTAGTTTTTCCAAAGCACCGGGTAAAAATGCCATAAAACTCACTGGTGCATCTATCGCTGCATCTGGAATCCAGGTATGGAATGGCATTGCACCACCCTTACCAAGTGCGCCAATCATTATCATTATAAAACTCAGGAGATATAAACCTGTTGCCCTTACTGGCTCGTGGCTAATCTCAGAAAGGCTTGCCTTGCCTGTGAGATACCATAATAGGGCAATGCCAAATATCATACAGAAATCACAAAAGCCGTTAATAATAAATGCCTTTGTTGCAGTGCGCTGTGTATTCTCTGTATTTCCCAGGGTGATAAAACCATAGAGTGTGAGCAGAAGCCCTTCCCAGAACATCAAAAGAACAACAAAATTATCTGCAAGGATTGCACCATTGGCAAACGCAATGGTCAAAAATAGATAGAAATAGTATTCGCCAACCCTGGGATGGTTTGCCATCTTAATAATAGAATATAGACTGATTAAAAGACCAAAGATATTTATCCACAAAAGGGTAAAGGCATTGAAATGATACAATCTCAAATCAAAGCCAAGCCAATTAAACCAGGGAAGGTTTAATGTCAAATTCTTATAATCAAATAAGAGCCAGGCAATATAGACCAGGACTACACCACCAAGCACACTGATAAACTCCCGCAGACCTTTAACTGAGCGAGGAATCAATATGCTGATTACAGCAACAATCACCGGTAAAAGTATGGTGAACAAAAGAACTTCAGGATTCATAATCCTAACCTCAAAATCTGGGTTGTTGCAATGTCCGCAAGTTTCATTGGATAGGCAATGAAAATACCTGCGAGAATAGAAAGAATCGCTAAAACCACAACCACAAAGACCATTGAATTCGTCCCTTCCTTTGCTGAAATCTTTGTCTCACCAAGAAAGACCATATTGAATACCCTGAATAGATAGAATGCAGTCATCACCGCAGTAAACAATGCGACTGCAGCAAGCCAGAGATTGCCGGATTTTACTGTTCCTACAATCACCAAAAACTTTGAGAAGAAACCACCCAAAGGAGGAATTCCAATCACACTGAATGCCGAGATTAAAAATGCAATCGCGGTCAAAGGCATAGTCTTTATCAAACCACCAAGTTTTGTAATATCCTTGGTATGGGTATTATGCTCAATTATACCCGCACATAAAAACAGTCCAGCTTTGGCAAGTCCATGCATCAAAAGATACAAAATCGCTCCGGTCATTGCCGTAGGCTCAAGCACACTAAGACCAAGAAAGATATAACCGATCTGGCTCACTGTGGAATAGGCAAGAATTCTCTTTAAATCATTCTCAACCGTTGCCGCACCTGCTGCAACAAGGCTGGAAATCACTGCCAGTATCGGAATCGCTATCTGCCAGGACTGTGGAATAGTAAATGTCCAGTTAAAAATTCGGGCGTAAGCATAGACGCCAATCTTGACCAATACCGCAGCGTGTAATAATGCAGTGACCGTGCTCGGCGCAACACCAGCATCAGGAAGCCAGGTCTGAATAGGCACAGTTGCAGATTTGGCAAACATACCGATCAATATCAATAATACCGCAGAACCTGGAATCAGGGTTCCGCGGATGTCCATTATATTAAAACTCTGGGTCTGATTAAATATTTGAATAAAACCAAAGAGCATAATCACTGCACCACCAAATGTGACCAGAAATGTCTTATCTGCCCTTAAGATATGAATCTTATCCCGATAAAAACCAACCAATCTCCAGGAGCAGATTGCGGTAATTTCCCAGAATAGATACATAAATATCAAATTTGCTGAATAGACCAGACCCATCATTGAGCCAATGAATAATAAGACCATCAGATAATATTCATTCTGGTTTTCATCATGGCTCACATAGCCGATTGAATATAAAACAATCAACATTCCAATAAAAGAAGAGACAATGGACATAAAGATCGACAGACCATCAACCACAAGATAAAAATCAAGACCCATAACAAGGGGTCTGCCAAAGATATGCTGTCCACCATTGAATGCAAATGGTAATAATAATAAAGGAAGGATTGCAGTCACAAGGGCTAATAAGATAGCCCATATTGACCTGAAACGCTTTGCGATAAGACCAGCGACCGGGATGGTGAGAGAGCCGACTATTGGGACAAAAACCGCTAATATCGCAATCGTCTCAATATTCATAAAGATTGTGAATTATATTCAAAATATAAAAAATGTCAATAGCTAAAATCACTAAAGTTAAGGCATAAGTTTTTTAAAAAATCGTTCATATTATATTTGCTTTGTAGAAATTATGGAGTAGCGAGACTTGTCTCGCAAAGCATTGGCGCAGACCAAGGGCTGCCACTCCATAAGAGGCAAATTGGCGCAGACCAAGGGCTGCCACTCCATAAGAGGCAAATTGGCGCAGACCAAGGTCTGCTACTCCATAGGAAAAATTGGAATAGCGGAACTTGTTCCGCGTCAAAAAAAGGGAATTTATATAAAATCTGAACACCATCTATTGTCCATTGCTTGACTTTAAACCGGAGTTTGCTATAATTAGCAGTGCATAAAAATAATACAGATAAATTTACAACCGTTATTGAGTCATATCTAAATGATATATTCCAAACTTACCAGACCGGTGAGGCAACCGAGGCATCTTATTATTCCCATCTTAAGAATTTTTTAGAGCAATATCTTACCCTCTCAGGGCAGCAAACAGAAATTACAATCCAACCGAGGAGAACCGATGTTGGTATCCCGGATTTTCTTTTAAAAACCAAAAAGAACCAGACAATTGGTTATATTGAAGCCAAAGATATTACTGAAAAAAATTTAAGTTATGTTGAAGATTCTGAACAATTGAAAAGATACCGGGATTCATTACCCAATCTCATTCTTACTAATTTTTATGAGTTCAGACTTTACAGAAATGGCATTCAAATTGCGAATGTTGAATTGGCAAATCCTGTATTCTTAAAATTGTTTAAACCACCGGTGCTTATCTCTAAAAATGTTGAAAATTTTATAGAATTACTTACTGAATTCTTTTCATTCGTAACGCCCAGAGTTTATAAGGCAAAAAATCTTGCCACGGAACTTGCAAAAAGGACACGGTTTATGACTGCGATAATCAAAGAAGAACTTGACCGTAATACAAAATCTTTAATAGATTTTTATCAGGCATTCAAAGAGGAATTGATCGAATCACTCACTTTTGAAAAATTTGCTGATATATACGCACAGACCATTTCCTATGGATTATTTGCCGCACGGGTCAAGGCAAAGAAGAATGATTTTAGCCGGGATACTGCCTATAGATATATTCCCACAACAATACCCTTATTGAGAAAGTTATTCTATTTTTTAACCGGACCCGACCTTCCTGAATCGCTATCCTGGATTGTTGATGATATTACAAATGTTCTAACAAATGCGGACATATCTTCTATTCTGAACGAATTTCACGACCTTTTTGGTGTAAAAGATGACCCGATAATACATTTCTATGAAACATTTCTCACTGTTCTCAATCCTCAAGAGAGAAAAAGACTTGGTGTTTATTATACCCCAGTGCCAGTTGTTTCTTATATAATTCGCTCGGTGCATAAAATACTAAAAATGGATTTTGCTAAAAATGATGGCCTGGCTGATAAAACTGTAATCTTGCTTGACCCAGCCGCAGGAACTTTGACCTTTCCGACAATTGCCATCCATCAAATAAATGAAGAATTAAAGCAGAAGGGTAAGGATGGATTATTTAATGCGCTTGTTGCCGAGCACATTCTCAAGAATTTTTATGCCTTTGAACTCCTCATCGCACCTTATGCAATAGGTCATCTTAAAATATCAATGGTTCTTGAAGACCTTGGTTATAAAATGAAAGATGACGAACGGTTTCAATTCTATCTTACAAATACACTGGAGACAAAAGAATTGCGTGAACTCCCTTTTTTACCGGATTTAGCAATTGAAGGTAAGAAGGCAAAAGAGATAAAAGAAAAGATACCGGTTCTGGTCGTTGTAGGTAATCCACCATATTCGGTCAGTTCAGAAAATAAGTCAGAGTTTATAGAAAAACTTATGGAAGATTATAAAAAGGAAGTGCGTGGTGAACGAAATATCCAGCCACTAAGCGATGACTATATAAAATTCATCAGATTTGCCCAGTGGAAGATTGAACAAACCGGTAAGGGCGTAGTGGGAATTATCAGCAACAATTCTTATCTTTCTGGTCTAATCCATCGGGGCATGCGAAAACAATTATTAGATATTTTTGACGACATTTACATCCTTAATTTACACGGCAGCGCAAGACTTGGTGAGAGATCGCCTGATGGCACAAAAGATGAAAATGTCTTTGATATAATGCAGGGTGTTGCTATTGCAATCCTTGTTAAAAAGGGGGCGAAAGAAAAAAGTATTCACTATGCGGATATTTATGGCACAAGGGAATTTAAATATCAGTATCTTAAAACAAATGATATAGAAACGACCGGATGGAAGAAAATCAAGCCAACCCAACCCTATTATTTTTTCATTCACAAAGAATTCAAGGGTAAAAGAGATTATCAAAAATTCTGGTCGCTTACCGAGATATTTGATGAATATAGTAGTGGTATAAAGACCCGTAGAGACCATCTTCTTGTTGATTTTACACAACAAAAACTTTTGAATAAATTAAAAATTTTTACAGGAACCCTACCTGACGAAATGGTGGCACAAAGTCTAAGGGTTAATGATACTCCCTATTGGAAAATAAAAAAAATAAGAGAAAAGGTGAAAGCAATTAAGATTTCCGAATTGATATATAGTTATTCTTATCGCCCTTTTGATGTTAGATATATTTATTATAATCCAGAGATAATTGAGCGTGGTGATGCCCGATTTCCTTTGATGAAACATTTGTTTGTAGAAAATATCGCCATAGTAACAACAAGGAAAATCCCTCCAACACAAAAATTTTCAGCATTTGTCACTGATGCTATCGGTGATATACATTTAATTGGCGACCAGAATTATTACTTCCCACTCTATCTATATCAAGAAGTAAAAGTCCACAAGGAAAAGTCAAATCCGGGTAATTTTATATTGTTATTTGATAAAAAAGAAGAATATAAAGTTAAAACACCAAACTTTAAACAAAAATTTCTTGAGAATATTAATGCTACATATAAAAAGAAAATTACACCCGAAGAGATTTTCAACTATATTTATGCAATTCTATATGCTTCCCTATATCGCGAAAAATACATAGAATTTTTAAAAATTGATTTTCCAAGAATTCCATTTACCAGTGATTATAGAGCATTTGAAAAATTAAGTGATTTGGGTGGAAAACTTGTTGAACTACACCTCTTAAAATCACCGTTATTAAATAATTTCTTTGTTAAATATCCTGTTAAAGGAAATGATAGGGTTGATAAGATTTCTTATGACCAACACAGCAAACGGGTTTATATAAATGATAAACAATATTTTGAGGGTATTTCTAAAGAATTGTGGGAATACCATATAGGTAGTTATCAGGTTTTAGAAAAATGGCTCAAAGACCGAAGAGAAAGAGTCCTTTCTCTGGATGAAATAGACCATTATTTTAAGATTGTGATGGCAATTAAGAGTACTATAGAAATTCAAAGTGAAATAAATAAAATGTATCCATCAATTGAAAACAAAATAATTGTACCCGAATAGGAGAGGATTTTCTGATATGCGGTGTTGAAGTTATGAAATTTAAAACTATATTTTTAATCTCATATATACATTTGAAATTCTCATTGTCAAAATGGCAATTAGCCAGGCAAATTTGCTAATTTTTCAACCTTCTCAAACCACCACCTGGCGCCGATTTTTTCAAAATTATCCCTCGCCTTTTTTAAATGCACAATCGCATTGACCTCATCACCCATCTCTCTAAACATCAAACCGAAATAATAATAAGCTTTACCAGAAGCATACAAGTCTTTAATCTCTTCAAAAGTTGATATGGCGCTCTCAAAAGATTCCTTTGCCTTAACCCAATCCTTTTTCTTTGTCCAGAAAATACCAAAGAGGTACATAATCTCAGCCACAGCGTCATCTGAATTCAATTCCTTTGCCAGGCTTAATGCCTCATTTAAATAATTTTCTGAATCGGATAACTCATTCTTTTGCATCGAAACCGAAGCCAAACCAAAAAGGGCAAGTATCATATAGTATTTGGATTTGACTGCCTGTGCGATTTCACATGCCTCTTTGGAATATTTTTGGGCATTATCAAATTCTCCTTTTTCAAGAAATACTTCTCCAGTTCTAAAAAGATTTTCAATCTCAGCATGGCGATTTTGAATCTCCCTTGCAATAACTAATCCCTCTTTTAAATAGTTCAAAGCCTCTGAATGTTCTCCAATTTTTATGTACACAGTTCCGATATTGGTAAGATTCAGTGCTTCATACTTTCTATTTCCTACTTTTCTATGAATCCTCAGTGCTTCCTGATGATATTTAAGTGATTGTTCGTATTCACCAAGATCCCGATACATTACTCCAAGATTGTTAAAAATAATTCCTTCCATCTCAATGTCAGAAATCTCTTTTGCAATTTTCAGCACTTCATCGTAATATCTTATAGCCTTAATGAGATCGCCGTGTGTAGCAAAAGTGTTGCCGATGGTAACAAGAATTCTGCACTCTGTTTTTCGATCACCAATGTCCTTAGCAATCTTAAGTGCATTCTCACAATATTGAAATGTCTCTGAATATTTTCCCAAAAACCAATAGATACTTCCCATCTCTGTATAACTAACCATCTTACCATTATTGTCATTCAAATCTTCGTAGATTTTTAGTGCCTTAAGAACCCTGTCCATTGCATCTTCATATCGGGAAATGCCTTTATAAACAATAGAAAGGGCAACAAGACAATCAGCCTCTGATTTTCTGTCCGCTATTTTCTCTGATATTTTTATTGTCTCTTTTAAATCCTCCAGGGCTGATTCGTTTTCACCAATGAGGCTGAGTAACTCTGCTTTTTTTCTTAAGCACTCAATCCTCTTTTTCTGTTTTTCTCTATTGTCTTCTTTTAAATATTCAAGTGCCCAGGCGTAAAATCTAATTGCGTTTTGGTTTGCATAAGCATCCCTTGATTTATCGCCTGCCATCATACTGTATTCTACTGTCTTATCCCCATCCCCACTCAAATAGAAATGGTATGCCAATTCTTCAACCACCTCCTCAATTTTATCTTTATATGATTTTAGTAAATAATCTCCAATCATTTGATGATAGTGTTTTAATTTTAAGTCTCCAATCTTATTATAAATTAAATCCCTTATAATATCTTCAGAAAAATAATAACTCTCGCCCCGCTTTGTCAAAAATCCAGAATCTATTATTTCATCAAGGGAATCATAAAGTTGGCCTTCATTCATTTCTAATACATTTTTTAGAAAATTAAAATCGAAATTCCTGCCAATAACCGCAGCCTTTTCCAGGACCTTTATTGAATCCTCTTTCAGCATTCCCAATTTTCTCTCAAGCACTGCAGAAATCGAATAAGGAACAGAAATTTTTTTAGTATTATCAAACACCCATTGCTCCCTGTCTACATAAAGAACATTATTATTCTCCAGAGATTTTATTAGTTCCTCAACAAAAAACGGATTACCACCGGTTGCCTCATAGAGGAATTCAGTGAGACCAGTTGGGGGTTTTGCATCCAGGATAAAACTAATTAGTTGATCAACCACCCCAAAATCTAATGATTTGAGCATTATGAGCTCGTAAATACCCTCACGCGCCATTAGTTGCAATAAACCCTGAAATGCAGAATTTTTCTTTGCTTCATCACTCCGATATGCCAGAAAGAAAAAAATGGGTCTATTTTTTAAAGTTCTGCATAAATATTGTAGAAGTTCTAATGAACTGTCATCTGCCCAGTGGATATTATCAATAAATAGAAATAAAGGATTATTCAGGCTGTATAATGCAAAAAACCTCCGCAATCCCTCAAATAAACGGAATCTGTCTGGATTATAAATATCCTTTTCTGATTCTAATCCCTCAAATGCTTCAGGCACTATTTTTGCAATCTCTTTTTGATAAACAGGTGGAATTTCATTAATAAAAGATTTGCCCTTTTTCTCAATCATTGAAGCGACAATCTCTCTGAAAGGATAATAAGGGATGGACCTTGTTGCAGTTGATAAGTTACTCACAAATTTACAAAAATTCTGATAATCGGGTTCTTTGATGATTTCTTCAACAAGTCTTGTCTTACCAATCCCTGGTTCACCTCCGATAAACAATACTACACCTCGGTTATCAAAAAGAGAATTGATGAGATTTTTCACAAGAAAAATTTCACTATCTCTGCCAACAATCCTTGGGGTTGGTATAACCAATTTTCTTTTAATATATTCAATGGTACCAATCTGGTTACGACCCCTTCGTTTCGCATTATACAAACTCCTGTCCGCCACATCAAATAGGGTCTCCCAGTCTTTGCCGTAATCAGGGAAGGTGGCGATACCGATGCTGAGCGTTAAGCGGATTCGTGCAAAATCACGATGTCGGACATTTTCAAGAAACCGCTGGGCAAATCGCTTTGCCTGCTCATAATTCGTATTGGTTGAAAGACAGATAAATTCATCCCCACCATAACGAAATAATATATCACTCTTCCTTGATGAGTTTCTAAGGAATTCCCCGAATTCCTTAAGTACCATATCTCCCTGAGTATGACCGTAGGAATCATTTATATTCTTAAAATGGTCTATATCAATTATCAAAACAGAAAGATAAAGATTATTATTCTGACACAATTCTAATTGTCTTGATACCTCTTCCTGCAAATAACGCCGATTGTATAGATTGGTCAGATCATCTATATACTCTTTTCCTATATCTTCCACGAGGTTATTATATATTATGTATCCAAATTGTCAAGTTTTGTCATATCATCACTTGATTTTTTGTTTTTTAATCCTATAATTATTTTATGCCGACGAAATGGATGAAGATATTAAAAAAAGAGATCAATAGCACCCGGCAAATTTGTATTCTGGGTGTAGGAAATTTTCAAAAAGGTGATGATGGAGTTGGACCTTTAATTATAAAAAAACTTAAGTCAGAAATTAGTAAACAGAAATTTAATGATATTTTATTGATTGACGGTGGTGAGGCGCCGGAAAATTTCTCAGGTGAAATCAGAAGGTTTCAACCAGGTTTAACAATAATAATTGATGCCTGTGCAGGAGGACGAAAACCCGGCACAATCTATATTGTAGATCCTGAAAAGATTCAGTATGATGATATATCAACCCATAAACTTCCATTACCAATGTTGGTAAAATTCCTTGAAGATACAATACCAACAAAGGTAATAATAATCGGCATTGAACCTAAAAATTTTAATTTTCAAGAAACAATCTCAAAAGAAGTAAATAAAAACATAGAGAAACTTATTTCAACTATTATCTTATTATTGAGTAAATGGAGAAAAACTACGCCGCAGACAGCGCAGAAAATACCGTAACCACTCTCGCAGTTTATTTAAATATAAATTAAATTTTTACTGAGCCAGATTTACAGAATACCAGTCTTTTATTCTTTCAACCCCATTATCCAGGGTTATGCCCTTAAACTGTGTGGCATTGCCCGAAGGGACAACCGAGAATACAAATGCGCCATATCCGAATTCACCCCAGTATATCTTCAGACAATAATCACCCACTGGAAAAGGATCACCACCATAATATATTTGTATTCCATAATTATCTGCCCCGGAATTTATGGTTTGACCAAAATCCAGAACATCCTGACCATTGAAAAAGAATTTGTGGTCAAAAGAAAATGTACTGGGCAAGGGATCCGTGAATTCAATACCGATAACAACACCGATCAAATAGCCACTATATGGGTCATACACAGGGCTACCCCAGGTATAACAAGGGGTAGGAGTAGAAAATCCCTTGTTTGTAACATCGAACTGGTTAGTTCTATGTCTTTCTGAACAGTAACAAAAAAATAAAAGAATAATAGATATTATTATCAATTTTTTACGCATAAATCCTCCTATAAACTTTTGGTTATTCCAAAAATTAATTTATTATTATCTGTATATCTAATATCCAATTCCGGCATTTTTACACCAAGTTTAGTTTGTCTCACATTCTTTAACTGGTAGTATACAGCGCGCAAGAAAAATACAGCCGAACCCGCTCCAAAGAATACCGTTAATTTGTCATATAATACAACTCTATTCCACTGTTCTACGGTCTTTTTCATTGTACTGGCTTTCTTATATTCATCGTATGCCTTATCTGCTGTATTTTTACAGTAATATGCCCCCAATCCAAACCCCAGACCGATACCAGCATTGATGATTACATTTTTTGTGTAGCTTTTCTTTACCATTACCTGTTCAGGCACTATACTATCGTTAGATAGTTGTGCAAAAGAGAGTATTAGAATAAAATAACCCATTATACCTCCTTTTACTGAATCAGTATATACAAATTATTACAAAAGTCAAGTAGTATTTTATGCTACTCAGCAAAGTCTTTGGTACAATTTGCTTATGTACCTTGATTTTTTTTAAAGTTCGTGTAAAATTAATTATGAAGATAAAAAAAATTGAAGATGTAATTCCTGAAATTCCACAAATGCCCGGGACAAAGGACGTCAGCCTCCAATGGTTAATAACCAAAAATGATGGTGCACCCCATTATGCAATGCGCGTATTTACAATTGAACCAGGTGGATCGATTCCGGTCCATACCCATACCAATATGGAGCACGAGATATTTATAATTGAAGGTGAAGGAATTATGAATAATGGAATATCAGAGATCCCAGTAAAGAAAGGAACTGCTATTTTGGTTATGCCGAATGATAAACACGGTTTTGTTAATAATTCGGATAAACCTTTTAAATTTATCTGTGTCATACCGATTGTTTAATAATTTGTGGAATCCTTTGATATAATTGTTGTCGGTGCTGGTCCTGCAGGTAGCAGTGCAGCACTTACAGCTGCAAAAGAAGGTTTCTCAGTTTTATTACTTGAAGAACATCCGCAGATTGGTATTCCATTACAATGTGCTGAAGGATTATCAAGAAGTACCATAAAAGATTACTTAGATATTAAACCCGAATGGACCGCAGTTTCCCTTCAGGGTTCAATCGTTCGTGGACCAACGAATGAAGAATTCAAAATTGAGTATCCAAATGTTGGCTGGGTATTGAACCGAAAGATTTTTGACAAAGAACTTGCATCTCTTGCGGTAAAGGAAGGTGCATTATTAAAAACAAATGCGAAGGTGATAAAAATTGAAGATAGAACTGTATTGATAAAAGAAAACGGGCTAACAAAAAAATATAATGCAAAATTTTTGATCGGTGCTGATGGAATATCATCAAATGTTGGATTCTGGCTTGGGATCAATACACGCCTTGGTTTGAATGAAATTGAAATATGTGCAGAATACTTTATTGAGAATATAAAAATTGAACCAAATTATACATATCTTATTTTCGATAATAACATTGCACCTGGTGGTTATGCCTGGATATTTCCTAAATCAAATGATTCTGCAAATGTTGGACTCGGCATCTCACCGTTAATAGCAAAAAAAAAGGCAAAGGAATATCTTGATGAATGGGTGAAAAGGGATTTTTCTAATGGTATAATAAAAGATAAGATCTTTGGTGGTGTACCGGCAAAGATTTTAAAAAAATTTTCGGGAAAAAATTTTTTTCTGGTTGGTGATGCTGCAAGATTTACTGACCCATTAAGCGGAGCGGGTATCGCCAATGGCATCAAGTCTGGAATGATAGCCGGGAGAAACGCTGTTTTGAGGTTAAAAGGAAAAAAAGATTATTTTGAAAAGGAGATTGAAAAAGAGATAATTTCAGAAATTAAATTTCATAAAAAGGTAAGGGATATCTACCTGCGCTTGAATGAAGATGATTATAAAAAGATTTTTGAAATCGGAAAAAAATTTTTTTCAGGAAAGACGATAACTGATATAAATACCCGTGAAATTGTGGGAGAAGTTATTAAGAATATTCCCTCTCTTTTACCTCTTTGTATACGTCTTTTATTTTAGAGAAATTTCAACCGGATAACTGATCTCGCCGATTATCGTCTTAACATACGCCTTTGCCTTGATGCTGTAGGATGCGGTTTTAAATCTTATTGCCTCAACAATTGCCTGACCAACTTTTGTATATTCAAGGGTGATAGTCGTCGTGAAATTTTCTGATTTACCAGCCGGCACCTTCAACCCCTTACCTGTTGTTCCAGAAAAAACCTCTGTTTGATTAACATAGAATGTGTAATTGAGTTTATCAAGTGTAGCATCAATATTATTAGGATTCTGAATTTTTAGTTCAAAGTCAACCTTCATATCCGAAAATGTGAAATCATATGCATTGGCAGAAATAAAAGTAAATTTACATTCTTTTACTACCAGACGCTCCTTTATTGCGGAACAGGAAAGAATCAAGGATAAAAAAATAAAGATTTTTATCGTTCTATTCATAAAAAATTATAATTAGATTTCATATAAAATCAAGTAGTTAAATTAAAAAATTGGATATTTAAACCGCCTTATCATTCCTTAAAAACCTCTTCACAATCTAAAACCCAGGCAGGGTCAACTATGCATAGAAATTCTAAATCTTCTTGTCCGATATTCTTAATACACTGGATAGAACCTGGTGGAATATAAACTGTATCACAGGGATTAACAATCTTTTTCTCTTTATCAATATACATTATGCCTTTGCCCTTTAATATGAAATAAACCTCTGAGTATTTCAGACGGTGTTTCAATGTCATCTTACCGGGTTTTACTTTTGCACAGGCAAGGCTATAATTCAATTTCAAGCTCTCCTTGCGTGGATTTAATATTTCTCTCAATATTGAATTATCTCCAGCAATAAACTGTTTACATTCTTTCAATCTTTTTATCTTCATAATTATATTTTATCATAATCATAGAATTAATCAAGTGGGAAAATTAACAAAAAAAGGGGAGGCATTGCCTCCCCTGCAATTCACATCAGACTACTTTTTTTTCTTTTTGCTTTTCTTCTTTGTTTTCTTTGCTGTGCATTTAGGCATTTTACCTCCTTTTTATGTTTAAATTATACTCATAATTTTTATCCTGTCAAGTAAAAAATGCAATAAAATTATATTTGATTTTTTTTAAAATTTAAATATAATTTTTTATGAATGAAAATAAACTCGGCTGTCTTAATATAAATACAAAATCAGATGTACCTGCTCCGTCTTCAAAAAAAGATTTTATGGTCTGGATTGGACCCGTGATGATGACTGTAGCACTTGGTCTGGGCACAAGTGAAGTAATCCTTTATCCCCATCTTACATCCCGCTTTGGTGTGGGCTGGCTTGGTTTAATGATTCTAACATTATTTTTGCAAACGGTCTGGGCACAGGAGCTTGCAAGATGGACTGTAGTATCAGGAGAACATGCAGTGCAGGGAAATGCAAGAATTCTTTCTTATCCTGGTGCACTTATTTCTATCAGCCTTTTTATGTTCCTTGCATTTATGCTCCCTGCCTGGGCAACATCTGCAGCATCAGCATTGAGGGAGATTTTAAACTGGCCCGTTGATGTAAGAACAGGGACTGTTTTCTGGGCATATTTTACATTCATCATTGTTTTCCTCGTTGCCTTTTTTTCAAGGGTTGCCCGCAAATATATTGAACATATTGCAACCTGGACCACGGTCTTTGCCTGGCTCATATTGATTATTGCAGCAGTAACGGCAATTAGATCTGAAACAATCATAAGAATGTTTCACAGTCTTCTTATCTGGCAGGTGCCAAAGGATATGGACTGGTGGGTATTGGGTTCAACGATTGCCTGGGTAGGTGCAGGACCTACACTCATCTGGTATACATACTGGATGCGCGATGCAGGCTGGGGTATGGCGGGTTATATTGACGCAATCCCTGGATGGTTTGGAAAATCAGCAAATCCGATCAGAATAGGGTATATTCCAGAAAAAAATGGTGAAAATCTTTCAAAACTTAAGATATGGATAAGACGCTCACACTTTGTTTTATGGATTGGCTATTTTATTGGAAGCCTTTTTACAATCTTCATCTTTGTGGGATTATCTGACTCTATCTTAAGACCCGCAGGGCTCATACCAAAAGGATTTGATGTAGTCAAACACCAGGCACAATTTTTTGTTATCCCATTGGGTAAGATTGGATTATTTCTATTCCTTCTTATGGCATGGCTATTGTTTTTTAATACCCAGTTGACAACTGCTGAAGCAATTGTAAGGCAGAATGCTGACATCACCTGGAATCTTTCTGAAAGATTAAGAAAGTTGTATAAAAATGATATCAAAGGCGTATACTTCCTCTGGTGGGTAATATATCTTATCATCTCTTTTGCCCTCATTGGTGTTCAGTATTTCTTAAAAGGTGCAAATCCATTTGCCTATGTTACAATTGCGGCGATGCTTTCTTTTATCAGCCTTTTATTCTCAATGATTGCTACATTCATAGGAACTATCTCTCTTTACCGCCAGGAAATTATTAAAAAAGTTAGACCACATATCATCTGGACTATGATTTTAGGAATCGGTTCGGTTGTCCATTCTTATATAATCATAAGGGCAATCGGCTTTTTCTTCGGCTTCTGGAAGTAGCGCATTAATATTGATTTTATTGCCAATATAAATATAATATTTAGAAAGGAGAATTAAATGGCATTTATTTTTATTATATTTCTGCAATGGAATGATGTTAATGCCGAAGGTAAGTGGATGTGTCCTATGCCCAGAAAACAATCTATATTTGCCGAATCACTACATTCATTCGATGTCCTGAAATATCAACTGGATGTAACAATTCCTATGACATCACGGTCTTTGCAGGGTATCAATCAAATAAAATGCCGGAGCAACACAAATGGATTGAATGTTGTCACACTCCATTCATATACACTTATCATTGATACAGTGAAAGTAAATAATATTAATACGACATATACTACAGCCAACGAGACCCTGCATATAAATCTACCTCAATCTTTCAATAATGGTGATTCTTTTAATCTATATATCCGTTATCACGGTTCCTGGAGTGTAACCAGTTCTCAGACTGGATTCTGTTACTGGCCGAAAAATTACAATAGCAATACATTGCACTCAGTTGCATATACGCTTGGCGAACCCTGGGATGCAAGAAGATGGATGCCGTGTTATGATGAGCCATTTGATAAGGCTGACCAGGGTTGTATCATCAGTGTAACTGCACCAGATTCTTTTGTAGTTTGTGCCAATGGACAATTGATCAATGTTGTAAATAACCCCAATAATACCAAAACCTGGATCTACGAAGAAACCACTCCAATTGCCACATATCTTATGCACTTTGGTGTTTCAAAATTTGCTAAATGGTCTCAGTGGTATCATGCCCCGGATGGTGATTCAATTGAAATCAGGCACTTTATCTGGCCCCAGGATTCACTCCAGTCCCTAATTGCATTCCAGCATCTTCCTGATGCTATGTATCTATTTGATTCTTTATATGGTGATTATCCATTTAGCCGCTATGGCCAGGACGCAGTATATCCCTATGCCTGGGGTGGAATGGAACATCAAACCCAGACCACAATCCACCGCTGGTGGATATTAAACAATTCAGAGAATGGAATGGCTCATGAACTTGCCCATCAATGGTGGGGTGATATGGTGACCTGTGTTGATTTCAGAGATATCTGGCTCAACGAAGGGTTTGCTACATACAGTGATGCAAATTACAACTGGTATCGTTTTGGTTATAATAATTTTATTACAACAATGCAAAACCGGGCACAGGATTATTTCACAGCCGATGCCCAGTGGCGCCATCCGATATACAATCCACCATTGAGTGAGTTGTTTAACTGGGGACATACATATTGCAAGGCATCCTGGGTTGTCCATATGCTCAGATATTTAAATCAAGAACAGTTTTTTAATGCCCTTGCGGTCTATCGTGATTCATTTGAATATGGATGTGCCAGCACAGAAGATTTAAAAAAGATATTCAATCAGGTTTATGGAACAGATCTATCCTGGTTTTTTAATGAATGGGTCTATGGACAGGGTCATCCAATTTACAATATCTACTGGAGATGTTCGCCTTCGGGAAACAATTATCAATTCATAGCCAATATCCATCAGGTTCAAACTAATGCACCACCGATTTTCCACATTCCGGTCCAGATTAAATTATTTATGGGCAGCATTGATACACTATTGAATATTCCGATAACCGGTTCACCCACACATATTGATTTAATGGTAAGCCAGAATGTTGATTCAATTAAATTTGACCCGAATAAGTGGATTCTTTGTAAATCATATACTTATACTGGTACTCAAGAAATTTCAAAAGGAAATTTAGATAATAAAATCCTATTTCCATCCAATCCTATGCATGAATTAATCTTTGATTACACAATAAATATAAAGGCTTATGTCCAATTCAAAATCTACGATGCCCTTGGAAGAATGATTAAAGAATTAGAACATGGGATGAAACCGCCTGGCTGTTATAAAATCTGTATCAATTCCTTGCCTGCTGGTATTTATTTTATAAGGATGAATCTAAAAAATGGAAAAATTTCTGTGTTTGAAAAATATATGAAGGTTGTAGTTATCGATTAAAATTCCGCATACTCATTCTATCAAATATCCAAGCAATCCTCTACCAATTGCCACCTCAGGTATTTCTTTTATTCGCACCTTAAAATCATAGCGCCAGTCATTTCCAAACTGGGAGAAACTAAACAACCCCTCCCAGCAATGAAGGTTCCTCGTCAATGAAAGACTATAATCAACAAATTTTTTCAATTCATAATCATATCTTCCGCTGTATGCGATAGACCAGTTTTGTGTTGGATTTATCTTACCATTAAAACCGATTTGATATTTTCCTCCCTTTGTATAAGTCTGGTTAATATTTATTTCAAAATTTTCCATATGCATTGACGCTCCATTATCTACTGTATATGTATATTCTTTCGTATACAAATTATAAGTGCCACTAAAACGGGTGTTGAAGACAGTTATGGGTTTGGGGAATGGATTTAATGGTAGATTAATAGAATAATTTAACGGTGCAATTGTATCGTTTATTAAATTATATCCACCATTCAAAGAAATTTGAGCAAAATTCTTCTTTTCGTTTTTCTCTCCTACCTTTGCCTCAAATTCCTGATTTATACCAAAGCCTATATTATGTAATTGTGCATAGCCCGGAATGCCATACACCACTGGGAATTTACCAAAGTCAAATTTGGGTGTATAATTGTAGGAAATACCTGGTGTCACTTTATGGAGAACTCCTTTTATCCCCAGTATTTCAATACTATATACGCGGAACAAATTTGTGCTTGCATTGATAAAGAATGAATAACCAAGCCGTGTCGGAAATTTATTTCCTGAAGTATCTTCATTAAAAACTGCAAAATCAATATCAAGTCCTGGTGCAACGGAAAAGAGATCAAGGACATTCTGCTTAAAAGAAGGACTCGTATGAATATTTGCACCGCCAGCCTCGACTTTTTCGTGAAGATAGAATTTTCGGTCATAAATGATGTGTCCTGAAAGAGAATAGGTAAGAAAAGAAAATAATTGCCTTGAAGGGGTTGTAATGGTGTAATATGGAATCTTCTCAAATGTTGTTGTATCACCGAAATCAACCTTTCTCTCGAGAACGACAGTATTTTTAATCTCACCAAAATCGCGGTTGAGTGTGGCCTGCGATGTTATCTCTTTATCCACCCAGATGATTGTTGTCTCAGCATAATCCGAACGGTATCTATTATCACTCATATATTTTATATCACAATTGAAATTGGAACCAAAAAGAAAATATGGTGAATTATTTCTCGCTTCAATGCTATATCTTGTTAGTCTTGTGTCAAGTTCCCTTATGTAATTTATGTGAAAATTTCCTGCTGTGTATGGACTGTAATCCCATACCCCTTCAAGATGGGGCATTATCCCTTTTTTCTCCATTGCATCTATCTGGAGGGTTATATCGGCATAATCAGAAATCACATAATAATAAGCAAAACCTCTGATGAATTTTCCATAGGCGCGGGAGTTTCCTGCCTTGAATGGCAATAACCCTGATTTCCTCTTTGAAGATATTGGCACAAACCAGAAAGGCGCAGCAATAACAGGCATATCATATATATAAAGATAAATAGGTCGGGCAATGACCATATCACCTAAGAATACTTTCATTCTCGGCGCATAAAAATAATAATGGGGTGGTGAATCGCTGCAGGTTGTATATTTTCCATCATATGCATTGACAATCTTTTCTTCTACCCAGTAAATTTTTTTGCCTTCAATGAATCCTTTTTGAATCTGCGTTCTACCGGTATCCATCATTGCCTTTTTTGTATCGAGATTGTATTTTAAATGTGCCCCTCTTATAGAATCATTTGCCTGTTTTAAACGACATAAACCAAATGCCTCAAGGGTTTTTTTATCTATGTAATAATATGCACTGTCAGAAAATAACTGTATATCACGATAAGATATAAAAACTGAATCATTTAATATGACAACTGCACTGTCAAGATTGTAATTGATCGTCCTTGCTGAATAAATAACAATATTTAAACTATCAGTATGGAGTGTGTCATTACTTAGTTGGAATAACAAGAAAAAAAGCATTAGGTTTTCGGTGTTATCTCTTTAATATAAACATCGCAATCTTAACCCAAAAACTATTCCTTAAGGATTTCTTTATAACTATCAAGCACAACCTTGTAATATTTCATTGCCTGTTCCTCATCACCCAGTGAACGATAGACATCAGCCAGCCCTTCGTTTATTGCAATCAGGGTCTCAAGATCTGCAACATCCTTTTCCCGTCTGCATAATTCTAATGCCTGGAAATAATAATTTATGGCTGATTCATAACCGCCCTTTTTTAAGGCAATCTTTGTAGCTTTTAGCAAATACTCCATTGTCCGTTTATAGTTTTCTGACTTCATATAGTGGAACAATGCATACTCCTCATATCCTTCACGTCGGCGGTAATAGTCTGCAAGCCGGGTATGGCGTGCATTTTTATCCGGGATGAGATCATAGATAATTTCATGAAGCAGTGGTGAAGCAAAGTAATATCTCTCATCTATCTTTCTTAAAAAATTATGTTCGACAAGATATTCAAATTGCTCCTGAATATTCTCAGCAATAGGGAAATCCTGTGGATCAATCTCATAGCCTAAGGCGGCAAGGGCATATAATAATTCTTTATTCTCCTCAAGCAATTCCACACGGCGTTTGATGATTGTCTTATTATCAGCAAATGGCAGGCTGAAATTCATAAGTGGATTTTCACCACTGTAAAGTGTATAAAAGTAATCAACCTGTTCTTCATAATATAAGGCAAGATACTGAGCAATATTAAATATGGTGGTAGATGGGAAATTTATTTTCTCTCCAATCTCGTTATAGAGGTATTCTTCTATTTGTGCACGTTCTATCTCTAAGAGTTCAAACTCCTTTATACCTTTTAAATTTACCTGGGCACGGTTAGAAGTAAAGATAAATATTATGTCTTCATCAGAAAGTTTTGAGATAAAGTGTTGGAAGAAAGTCGTTGAAGAAGGATCCAGATTTTCAACATCTTCAACAATGACGACCAATGGCTTTAAATGTGACAGATTTGCCATTACATCACATATTGTATTGATGATTAAATCAATCCGTGCCTTTGGTTCCATCTTTCTTAATATGGTTTCTTCTTCACCAATATTTAGAAAATCAAGGATTGCTAAATAACTTGTCCCGATGTCCCTTATACCAATTTCTTTTAATTTACCTTCAATCGTCTTTTGTTTTTCTTCCAGGGTAAAATTCGTCTGGATTTTGAATAAACGGGTCAATAGGTCACAAACTGGCTTCAATGTAATGTTAGAAAGATAGGCAGCTGCAGTTGTTCTCAAAATTTCCCTTCTCTGTCCAAATTCTTCGATCAACTGATCAATGAACATCGTTTTACCTGTTCCATCCGGAGCAAATATCAATGCAGATTTGGTAACATTAAGAAAATTTTTAAAGGCATCAAGCATTATAGGCCGTGGAATTATCATTTTACGCTTTTTTAATTCCGGGAATCTTTCCCTTCCTTTTGGGCTATCAATACGACAGACCAGGATTTCAGTCTTCATACCCTCTATCGTGAGCATCCCCAGTGAGGTGATATCAAAACTTTCAAGGATCGCTGGTTCGGTATCTGCGGATGTCAATATCTCTCCAATCTGGGCAATGCGTGCCAATCCCTTGGCAATTCCTATATATTGAGATATACCGGTTCGAATCTCTGGATATAATTCTTTAAGTTTGAACAGACAATTAATTATATTAATGTCTTCATTGGAAAAAATAATGAGATGTTTTTCTGCCTGTTCAATTTTTGAGCCAAATCTCTTCAAATTTTCAATAAGATTATGGAATGGCTTTTTCTTTAAGTCTCTTATGAGAATTCCTATGTAATACATATTTAACTCCTGATTTTAAATGGATTTTTTAATAATGTGTTTAAAGGAAAAAATTTAAATTCTTCGTCTTTATTCATTGTTGCAATGAGCAGCTCCGGGGCGAATTCACTCAAAACCTGGAGGCAGGCACCACAGGGAGTGATGAAATCATACTGAGGCGAATATAAGAGCAGTAAAGAAAAATCCCGGGCACCTTCAGAAACACCCTTAAATAGTGCCACCCTTTCTGCACACACGGTCAAGGAATAAGAGCTGTTTTCAATATTTGCACCGGTATAAATTTTTCCGTCTGAACAATATAACAAAGCACCAACCTGAATCTTTGAATATGGTGCATAGGCATATTTGGTTGCCTCTTTAAGTCTTTTTATTAGAATCTTAGAAAGTTTCATTTTTTTCCTATTCCATTATAACATCAAGAAAATCTTCGCCATTCTTCAAACCATTTATCTTCATATACCGTGCAATTGTTTGGGCGAGATCACAAAAGGTTTTTCTTATTCCAATCCCTTTACCTTTCTTTCCCTTAATATAAGAAATCACCGGGACATATTCCCTTGAATGGTCAGTTGAAGGTGTGGTGGGATCATTCCCATGGTCAGCAGTGATGAATAACATATCATCTTCTTTTAAATTATTCACAATCCTTTCAATCCCTGAATCCATCTCTTCCAAACCACGGGCAAATTTTAATGTATCATTCCGATGTCCCCAATCCATATCAAACTGAACAAAATTTGCGACAATGAGCCCCTGCTCAATCTCTTTAAGTGATTTTAATACAAAATCCACACACTCAAGATTATTTACAGAATGGAATGATTTTGTATAACCCTGTTTCGCAAATATATCATCTACCTTTCCTATTGCTATTACCTCTAATCCAGCCATTTTTGCATAATCAAGGAGCGTCGGTTCTGGCGGCTTTAAAGAAAAATCCTTTCTGTCTTTGGTGCGATAAAAGTTTGGTGGTTTTCCTGCAAATGGACGGGCAATCACACGTGCCACACCGTGTTCACCCTGTAATAAATCCCGTGCAATCTCACAAAATCTGTATAATTCATCAAGACTGAAGATATCAATATGACAGGCAATCTGGAATACACTATCAGCCGAAGTATATACTATGGGCATTTTTTTCTTAATATGCTCTTCTCCCAATTCTTTTATAATCTCGGTCCCTGACGCTGGATAATTTCCAATTGTCTTATATCCAATTCTCTTTTCAAATTCTTTTATTATCTTTTGGGGAAAACCTTCAGGATATGTGGGAAAAGGCTTATTAAGTATCACACCCATCAATTCCCAGTGCCCGGTCGTTGAATCTTTTCCAGAAGATGCCTCTGCCATCTTGCCATAGAATCCATCTGGATTCTCCATCTTCTTTACCCCTTCAATTTCAATAATATTTCCCAGACCAAGACTTTCAAGAAAAGGTAATTTCAATCCACCAACTGCCCTTGATAGATTTCCAAGGGTATTGCTTCCCTGGTCATTGTATTTATATGCATCAGGTAATTCACCCACTCCCACACCATCAAGGATTAAAACAATAGCCCTTGCCATTGAATTATTATATACATAAATCTATTTTTGTAAAGAAGATTTTTATCATTATCTTGACTCTTAATAAGTTTTAAATATAATCAAATATGCCTGCACTCGTGGTCAGGGATTTATACAAAATTTTTGGTAAAATCAGGGCGGTTGATGGAATTTCTTTTGAAGCGCAAGAAGGCGAAATCTTTGGCTTGATAGGTCCAAATGGTGCGGGTAAGACTACCACCCTGAGAATGATTGCAACACTTTTGCAACCCAGTTCAGGAAATATTGAAATATTTGGATTAAATGTATTAAAAGAAGGTGCAAAGATAAGGGAGATGATAAGCTATCTCCCTGAAGAGGCAGGTGCATATAAAAATCTTAAAGGGATTGATTATCTCAAATTTATGGCAGGTTTTTATGCCCGGGATAATCAGGAAAAAAAGAAGATGATAGAAAAGGCGGTTGAGATAGCAAAACTCAAAGACCGCATAAATGACCGTATCAGAAATTATAGCAAAGGGATGGTAAGAAAATTGCTTCTTGCCCGTGCCCTGATGCATAATCCAAAACTTGCAATACTTGATGAACCAACATCAGGTCTTGATGTTATAAACTCGCTTGAGGTGAGAAATCTCATTATTGATTATGCGCGAACCGGAACAACAGTGATTGTTTCTTCTCACAATATGCTTGAGGTTGAATTTTTATCAAACAGGGTTGCATTCATCCATCAGGGTAAGATAGTGGAATCTGGCTCCCCGCCGGAATTGCGTAACAAGTACAAGGCTGAAAACCTTGAACAGGTATTTGTAAAAAGTATAAGTCATAGTAATTAACTTATGGAAAAATTTTTAAATATCTTTCAGAAAGAGATAAAAGACCTTTTGACCCTAAGAATGATACTGCCATTTTTGATGTCAATATTTATACTCTTCTTTATCGGACGGGTTATGCAGAGTGAGATGGGAAAGGCAATAAAACCTGTTGATATCGCGGTCATAGACAAAGATGGAACAAATGCATCACACGCATTAATTGAGGGTTTGAAAAATACACAGAATTTAATCACGGTTCTTTCTGCAGAAAATGATACCCAGTCTATTGAGATTGCAAAAAGGCAAGGCTTTTCTATGGTAATGATAATACCTGAGGGTTATGAATCCAATTTAAAAAATAAAATGAATGCCGAGATCAAACTCTATTCAATCATAACCTCTATCAGCATCGCATCTTCAGCACAGCGTGCAAATATAAGAAATTTCTTAAAAGCGATCAATCAGAAGGCTGGAGAATCGTTTTTAAAAGGAATAAATCCAGAACTCAATTTAGAAATGCTCCGCGAGCCGATAAAGGCAAAAGAATTTGTTGTTTTAAAAGATATAATCCAACCCGGTAGTGCTACATTTATTATTGCTTATATATCTACCCAGACCGTTATCGTGCCGGTTGCACTCTTGATGTTGATCATAATAACCGGCACAATGATTGCCTCATCAATTGCCCAGGAAAAAGAAAATAAAACCCTTGAAACGATACTAACAGTCCCTGTTTCAAGATTTACTATAGTTCTCGCCAAAATGCTTGCAGCGGTTGCCCTTGCGATATGTTTTGCACTCTTTTTTGTCTTAGCAATGGGGAGTTATATGTCTTCATTTAGTGGAATGGAAACGAGCACACCATCTGGTTTTCAAGTATCAGGCTCAGGTATAAATTTGAGCCTTGATACATATAGCAAAATTTTATTAGGAATGAGCATAGTTTTATCAATCGTCAATGCCCTTGCCCTGGCTACGCTCCTGGCATTGTTTGCCCAGGATGTAAAAGATGCCCAGACCACGATTATGCCACTCACCATAATGATACTCATCCCTTACTTTTTTGCATTAACATTTGATCCCGGCACAATGAGTCTGGGTCTAAAGATATTCACATTTTTAATTCCCTTCTCTCATACATTCTTTGCCTTCAAATTCCTTCTTCTCGGTCAGAATGTCCCAGTTATACTCGGAAATATATATCTATTCCTATTTGCAGTCGTTCTACTCTTCATTGCGACAAAGGTCTTTTCATCGGAGAGGATTTTAACGATGAAATTTAGTTTTGGTAAGTTCAGGAGGATGTTATGAAGATATTAATACTCGGTTGTGGAATGCAGGGCAGGATTGTAGCAAATGATCTGAAAAATTCTTACCCTGAGATTACAATCGTTGATATTGATGAAACTAACCTTAAAAAATTGCATTGTTCAGGCATAAAAAAGATACAACTTGATATAAAGGACCGTAAAAAATTAGTCCGATTGATGAGTGATTATGAATTGATTATTGGTGCCCTGCCTGCACGGTTTGGATTTTATTCTATGGAGTGTGCAATTGAAGCAGGGGTTAATATGGTTGATATGTCATACTCTCCTGCAGATCCACTCTTGCTCGATAAAGAGACAAAAAAGGCAGGAATAAAAATAATCCCTGATGCTGGTTATGCACCGGGTTTGAGTAATATCCTTGTCGGTGAGGCTTATAAAAAAATGGGAAAGATCGAGAATTTAAAGATAATGGTCGGTGGTATTCCAGAAAAGCCGATTCCGCCATTCAATTATCGCATTACCTGGTCACCCGAAGATCTGATTGAAGAATACACAAGACCCGCAAGGATTTATAAAAATTATAGGGTGATAGCCGTTCCCGCACTCACCGGCATCGAAGAATTTTATTTCCCAGGCATCGGCAAACTTGAGGCATTTTATACAGATGGATTACGCACATTGTTGAGAACAATGTATAAAATAAGGAATATGGAGGAAAAAACGATTCGTTATGCCGGGCATGCAAAAATCTTTAAAACATTGATCGATTGTGGATTCTTTTCAGAACAAAAGATAAAAATAAACAATACCGAAATTCCCTGTAAGGAATTTATATTTAAATACCTCAAGGAAGAATTGAGCAAAGGTCCTGATTACGACATCACCATATTAATGGTTGAGATTGAAAATGGTAGAAAAAAGAAAAAATATCGTATCATTGATTATTATGACAGAAAAAACAAAATTACCTCAATGGCAAGGATGACCGCATATACCTGTGCTATCATTGCCCGATGTATAAAAGATTATCCAGGTTCTGGTATTATACCACCTGAATATCTTGGTATGAATCCAGAACTTTGCAAATTCATTAAAAATGAATTACGCAGACGAAAAGTAAAAGGGTTATAAATTTTCAGAATTTTCCAAATTTAAATGTTATATGTCCGGCTACGCCACTCAAACCTCTGTCGCTTATCCCTTCGAGTTCGGTTCCATAGATATAACGATAAGAACCTCCTGCATCGATGCGAAATACCCTTGTGATATTAATCGTCATCTCTACAGAGGGTTCCAGGACAAAAAAGAAATCATCATACCAGGGTTCTTCATAGGCTGGGAGTTTATACTGGACCGAGCCACCACCGATAAGGGTATAGGTGCCAAAATGGACCAATCTCCTTGAACCGAATATCAATTCAAGTATTACACCTCCATAGGCAAAATCCATATTATAGTCTCTTATTGGATAATTTGTATGAACCTCCATTCTATTCACCATTCCATAAAGACCACCACCGAGTCCAAAGGTGTGATTAAATGTGATACCACCCCTTACACCCATTAGCATTCCATATCTATCGTTCAATTCAGTAAATTTCATAACTAATCCACCAAATCCACCTTTATCAACCGGACCTTTTATCAGGACCTCATCCTCTCTTTTTTTGGGCACTGTCTCAATATTCAGTGCAAAACCTACGACAGATATCACCAAACAGATAATTATCATTCTTTTCATAATCAGCTCCTTTCATCTATTTATAATGCAAAAAATGTGCCACGATTTATAATTGAAATTTCAGGAGATTTTAAATTTATTGCATAAAATTTGTCAAATGGTGCACAAAATTTGTGCTAAACTGATGCGGGCTCTATCTTTGCAAGACGATTTCTGATATATTCTGCCCTTTTTAAATCCCTTTCCTGTTCTTCAAGTATCTCACCATAATATAATTGAATATTACCTGGCCTTGTAATGAGCATTATCTCATTCAAGACATTTATTTCAGGTTCTTTTATTATTCCCAATCCTATACCAAAGCGCACAGCAGAAAGTAGATTTAAAACCTCATCGCTATTTATAAGCCTTGCTGATCGCAATATCGCGATACTACGATAAACTTTATCCTCAAGTTCATATCTTGCACGCTCAATTATCACATCCCTTGCCTTTTTTTCAAGGTCTATCAACATCCGCGCAAATTTATTTATCTTTTCTATCAATTCATCTTCCTTAAAACCAAGGGTATGTTGATTTGATATCTGGAATAGATTACCTTTTATCTCGGTCCCTTCACCGTATAGACCTCGAACCGTCATTCCAAGGTTGAGTGTGCTTTTCAAAATTTTATCAATCTCATTTGTGTAAACGAGTCCGGGTAGATGGAATAAAACAGACGCCCTGAGCCCGGTTCCAAGATTGGTCGGGCAGGAAGTAATAAATCCATAATTTTCATTATACGCATAACCAAGTTCCTGACCAAGGGTTTCTTCAAATTCATATACTGCGCTTGCAATATTCATCAAGTTCAAACCACAGGATAAACCCTGTATCCTTAGATGGTCCTCTTCATTCACCATTACGGTGATATTACCTTTTTCATTGATGAAGGCTGCGGTTGGTTGTTCTTTTTTTATAATTGCTGGCGAGATTAAATGGGATTCAAAAAGGGATTCTTTCTCCAGGGGTTTCATCTTCTGTAGATCCAGATATTTTCCTTTGAAGTTCATCTCTATTGCAGATTTTACAATCTGAACAAGTTTTTCCGCATCCTGATTTTTCATTTTTATTTCAAATGGAATACCCTCTATATTCCTTGCCACCCTTATACGGGTTGAAACAACTATCTCGTTCTCCTCAGATTCCTGATTTAACTCAGGGGATATTAGCCATTTAATATTATCAAACATTCTCAACACCCAGTGTCTTCAATTTATCCCTTATCTGTGCAGCATCTTCATAAGCCTCTTTTTCCAGGGCACGCCTTAATTCTTCCCTTAATCTAAAGACCTCTATCGCCCTTCTTCCTCCAGGCTTTGCCCTTTTTCCAATATGCCTTTCACTATTCTGGACCTCTTTGATCATTGTCTTTATATAAGGTTCAAAGACATTAAGACAATTTGCACATCCAAATCTTCCCAGTTTCTTAAATTCAGCAAGATTCAAAAAACATATTGGACAGATTACGCTTTCATCTTCATGACTTGTATTTTTGAGAAGTTTCTGGAGCACTTCCAGGGGTGATAACTTCTTCTCACTCAAAATACCCTTTTTTCGGGCACAATCCTCACAAAGATGGACTTCTTTTATCTGACCACTGGAGACATCTTTAAAAAAAATGCTTGCTGGTTTCTTTTTGCAATCATCACAAAGCATATAACCTTCCTTCTTTTAAATTATATACGATATCACCCAATCTTGCAATATCCATTGAATGTGTGACGAGGATAATCGTCCTCTCACCACTTTTTAGATGGATAAACATATCCATTAGTTTATTCGTATTTTCATAGTCAAGATTACCAGTTGGTTCATCAGCAAGAATGAGTAAGGGGTCATTTATCAGGGCGCGGGCGATTGCAACCCTTTGCCGTTCACCACCAGATAATTCATCTGGAAAACGGGATCTTTTATCATAAATACCCAACATATCAATTAAATTGAGTGCCCTTTCTTTTACATTCTTTTTCTTATCACCATTCAATAAGGCAGGGAGCGTGATATTTTCCAGAACCGTGAATTCTGGTAATAGATGGTGAAACTGGAAGACAAAACCAATATGCTGGTTTCTAATCCGGGAAAGCGTTTCATCATTATTGGCAAAGAGATCAATATTATTAAACCAGACCCTGCCTTTTGTTGGTCGGTCAAGGCTTCCCAGGATATTAAGTAAGGTAGATTTTCCACTTCCTGAAGGACCAAATATAACTACAAATCTTCCTTTCTCTATCTTGAAATCAATACCACGAAGGACATTTACTGTTTCATTTTTCAGATAATACACTTTTTCTATATTCTCAGCCACCAGTATTTCATTCATTCCGCAATGCCTCCACAGTTACAAGACTTGCCGCACGAAATGCAGGATATATTGTGGCAAGAAAACTTATTAATACCGCAGCAATTGAAACTGCAACAAAATCATTTAATGACATTTCCACAGGCAAAGTCTGGATAAAATATACATCACCAGGAAGATTTACAAACTGATATTTATTTAAAAGATAACAGGCAATAAGTGAAAATACTATCCCTAAAATGGTTCCGATGACACCCATTATGCTACCCAGAAAGATAAAAATCCGCATAATCTGTTTTCTGGTAAAACCATAAGAACGTAGAATGCCGATTTCCTTTGTCTTTTTCTTCACAATATTCACCAGAGTGCCAACGATGTTAAAGCCGGCAACGATTATGATCAATGTTAACACAATAAATGTAACGATCTTTTCCAATTTTAATGCCGCAAATACTGAGTGGTTTGACTCTATCCAATCCTGGACACGGTATGGATAACCAATCCTTTCTTCAATTACTTTTGAATAAACAGGTGTTTTGTATACATCATCTACTTTTAACTCAATCGCACTAACCGCATCACGAATTTCAAATAATGTTTGAACATCTTTAAGGTTCATATAAACAATTGTGGCATTGAAATCATAAACCCCGAGGTCAAAAATTCCTTTAAGAATTAATCTTTTAGAGCGGGGGAAAAGTCCGAGCTGTTCGGTAAAAGGCGAGGTTACGATGAGTGTATCTCCAACACCAGCCTTTAGATTACGGGCGAGTTCAATCCCGAGCACACAGCCATTTTCAAGGTCAAATACCCCATTAATAATATGGTCATTTACTTCGGTTACATTTTTTTCTAATTCCGGAATAACACCGCGGATCACAACGCCATCAACATTACGCTTGTTTCTGATCAATGATTTGGTAATGATGAAGGGTGCCTTTGCCTTGATGAATGGCAGTCCTTCAAGTTTGTCCATAATCTCCTGATAGTTTTCTAATGGTTCGTTAAAAAATCTACGAACAATGATATGTGGTGTTCCACCAAGGATGCGCCGTCTCAATTCATTTTGAAAACCATTCATTATTGAAAGGGTGATGAGCAAGGCACTAACACCTACAAATATGCCGCCAATTGCTGTGGCTGTTGAAAGAGAAAAAAATTTTCTGTGTTTGGAGCGCAGGTACCTGCGGGCAACGAATAGTTCAACGAGCATCCTCTCTCCTCAATTGTGGAAAGAGTATAACATCCCGTATCGAAGGTTGATTCAAAAGTATCATACATAAGCGATCAACCCCTATCCCCAATCCACCTGTAGGTGGCATACCATATTCAAGCGCCTCAAGAAAATCTTCATCAATCTCACCGATACCTTCTTCTTTCTGGGCTAACTGTTGTTCAAATCTCTTCCTCTGGTCAATGGGATCATTCAATTCACTGAATGCGTTAGCAACTTCAAGTCCAAATATGATTAATTCAAATCTCTCAACAAGTTCAGGATTTTCACGATGTTCCTTGGCAAGTGGAGAGATAATTTTGGGATAGTCAATGACAAATGTTGGCTCTATCAAATTCTTCTGAATGAGTTCGCTGAACAATTTATCAATCATATAACCAATTGTTTGTCCCTCAGTTTTAATCCCGAATTGCACACATAATTTTTCGAGATCTTTTTCAGGAATTTTAAGAATATCAATGCCCAGTCTCTCTTTCAACGCTTCAGTATATCGGATTTTTTTAAATGGCTTTTTTATTTCAATAGACTTATCTTGAAATGTGATGCGATTGTCTGAATAAAGATTTTTTACAAGAAATTCAAAGAGTTCTTCTACGAGTTCCATTACACCAAAATAATCTGTATATGCCTGATATGCCTCAATCATTGTAAATTCAGGGTTATGAAATCTATCCAGCCCTTCGTTTCTAAAATCTTTGCATAATTCCCAGACCTTTTCATAACCACCAACAATCAATCTCTTTAAATAAAGTTCATCAGCAATACGGAGATACATCTCCTGACCCAGGGCATTGTAAAAGGTTTTAAATGGTCTTGCTGCAGCACCCCCATAGATTGGTTGAAGTATCGGCGTCTCCACCTCAAGAAATCCTTTCGAATCAAAAAACTCCCTTAACAGGGAAATGACCCTTGAACGGCTTTTAAATATCTCTCTCACCTCTAAGTTTGAAATCAAATCGAGATATCTTTTTCTATACCTTATTTCAATATCCTTCAATCCATGCCATTTCTCGGGTAGCGGTTTTAAAGATTTTGTAAGAAGAATGAATTTCTCTACCAGTATCGTTATCTCACCGGTCTTAGTTTTGAATACCTTACCTTCCACGCCGATAAAATCACCGATGTCAAAGTTTTCAAAGACTGCAAATTTATCTCCAAGGTCCTGCTGTCTTAGATAGATCTGGATCTTCTCATTTTCATCATTCAGGGTCGCAAATATGGTCTTACCATGCCCCCTTATTGCAATTATCCTTCCTGCAGTTTTGACCATCGTCTGGGAGCCAGAGAGTTCTTCAAAATGCTGTTTTATTTCCCTGAACGTATGGGTTCTGTCAAATCTATAGGGATAAGGATTTATATTTAATTCTTTTAATTTATTTAGTTTATTAAGGCGCTCTTCCATATAGAATAATACACCAAACTATGGAAAAGTCAACTATTTGTAAATCATTGATTTTTTGTTTTGGTTAGGTATAATTTTAAAATATGTGGAAGCGATCGATCTATTTTTTATTCCTGTTTGGTATCGTCTGCGAAAAATCTACGCATTTTAATGAACCCCGCATTGTCTCTTTATCCCCGGCGATGACCGAAATAATCTTTTCCCTGGGTGCAGAAAGGTATCTTGTCGGCACTACCACTTATTGTGATTTTCCTGACTCAGCAAAAAAAATTTACAAGGTAGGTGATTTTTCAAATCCATCTATTGAAAGGATTATCAGTCTCAAACCAAGCCTTGTGATTGTAAACCTGCCTGAGCAATCAAGAGTAAAAAATCAACTTGAGAAATATGGACTAAAAATATTTGCCACTTCCCCGGGGAAAATTGAAGATATTTATAAAGAAATAACTGAACTCGGTAAAATCCTAAAAATAGAAAAAAAAGCAGATTCTCTTATTAATTATATGAAAGAAAATATTAGACCGTTATCCCGTACAAAGAAAAGGGTCTATATTGAAATCTGTCCAAAACCCCTGATCACAATCGGTGGGGAATCATATTTAAATGAATTGATTAGAATGGCAGGTGGCGAAAATATATTTTCAGATATCAATAAAGACTATCCAGTTGTCAATCAGGAAGAAGTCATTACGCGCAATCCAGAAATCATAATTGGACTCCATCCTGAAGACATTGAAAATCGTATTGGCTGGGAAAATGTCCGTGCGATCAAAAATCACAGGGTTTATAGAGATCTGAATCAAGACTGGATTCTTAGACCAGGACCCAGGCTTGTGTTCGGTTTTAAACAACTGGAGAAACTTTTTGAATAAGATAATTCTATTGATCTTTATATTGTTATTAAGTATTCTCCTTGAGTTGTTTATCGGTCCCGGAGAATTCAGTTATGGAATAATACAATTAAGAATTTATAGAATAATGCTTGGAATATTTGCAGGTAGCGTCCTGGCTTTTTGTGGCAATATTCTTCAGGGGCTCTTTGGCAATCCTCTTGTTGAACCTTACACACTCGGTTCTGCGTCAGGCGCAGCACTCGGTGCATCTGTGGGGATCGTATTGTTTGGCTATGCGCACCCTGTTTTTTCTTTTGCTGGGGCCTTGATGATTGGAATATTTGTCTTTACCATTGCCCGGATTGAAGGTGGTCTACTCAGGGATAGATTAATTCTATCCGGAGTGGTTATGAGTTTTTTATGCAGTTCTCTGGTAATGATAATAATGATTACAGGAAGAAAAGAATTATATGAAATCCTCTATCTATTAATGGGATATTTGGGTATTGTAATCACACCCCAGAACAGGACGATGATAATAATAATTTCTATAATATCAATAATTTTGATCTTCTATCTTTACAGATATTATCGTGAATTTGATATTATATCTACTGGAACCGAATCAGCGATTGCCCTCGGTATAGATATACAGAGATTCTCTATTGAGGTATTTCTAATCGTGACCCTTCTCATCAGTTTTGTTGTATCAATCGTCGGTGCCATTGGATTTGTCGGACTTGTTATTCCTCATATCTCAAGAATGTTGTTCGGTCCTAAGTATGTAAATAATCTTGCTGGTTCTCTATTTTTAGGTTCAACTTTTGTATTACTTGCGGATGCACTCGCCCGTTCAATTACTTTTTATGAATTACCAACCGGTATAATCACTTCATTGATTGGCGTTCCTTTCTTTATCTATTTATATCGTGTGAAATAATTATGAAGGTTATAGAATTATCAAATGTCAATTTTTCATATAATGATAAAAATGTCCTGCAGGATATAAATCTGAATATTGAAAAAGGTGAATTTACCGGAATCATCGGGCCAAATGGTGCTGGAAAATCTACAATCTTGAGGATTATGGCAGGTATTTTAAAGAATTTCGAAGGCAATGTTAAGGTGATGAACAGGGATATTAAAACGATGAAACAAAAAGAACTGGCACGGATCATAGGATTTGTTCCCCAGGAGACATATTTTCAATATAATTATTCGGTCGAAGAAATTATTACAATGGGAAGGTACCCATATCTCCAACCCTTCCAGCGTTTTGGGAAAGATGATATAGAGACAATAGAGTGGGCAATCGAAAAATCTGGTTTAAATAAACTCAGAACAAGATTGGTAAAGTTCATTTCCTCAGGTGAACGCCAGATGGTCGTTATCTGTCGTGCCCTTGTCCAGAAGCCTGAGGTCCTGCTGCTTGATGAACCAACAAGCCACCTTGATATCAAGCACCAGGTGAGGATAATGGAATTGTTAAAAGATTTAAATCAGAATGGAATGACGATTGTGGTCGTGAATCATGACCTCAATCTATCGAGTCAATTCTGTAAAAAACTCGTTCTTTTACACAAGGGTAGCATTTACAAAATAGGTACACCAGAAATAATAATTGATAAAAAAATAGTTATGGATGTTTACGGGGTTGAGACAGAAATAATCATCCATCCGGTGAGAAAGATACCGCAGATATTTTTGAAATAGGCTTATTTTATGATTTGAATCTGGGATGGACTTTTTAAGATGATCTCTGGTTTTCCATTGTATTCCTTTATCAAACCAGTCACCCGCACTTTTCTATTGAGATAATAATCTTCAGGATTTTTTGGAAATTTGTCAAAATCACTGGCAAATATAACTGCAGTAAAATGACGTTTCCATTCTTTATGGAAATTCAAAAAACAGACCTTACCGGTATTGTTTGTAAGAATGATTGTGCCCTCGATAGTTTTTATCTTGCCATAATATTTATGTGCATCAAGATATGAAATTATCTCATCGGTTTTTTTTGAAGAAATAACTTCCTTGCTATAGAACCCGGTTGTATCTGGGATTTGAAAGACCGGAAATGACCACAGTCCCTTCTTATTTCTAATTGCAATCTTCTCTGCATTCTGAAGTTCATTTTTATACAATGTATCAGGAGGATAAAATCTCGCCTCAGCAAGGCCAACACGGATCATTTCTTCATTGACAAATTTCCCATCAAGATAAACATAATATAGATACCTATTGTAATCATCCTTTTCTGTTATGTCTCTTTTCAATCCAACTTTTTTATTAAGAATCATATTCTTTAAAAATTCTTTTGCCAGGTCTCCACCGGGATCGGTCATTTCCGGTGCATTGATTCCTAAAAGACGAACCGTCTTTCCTTTATCGGTTTTGAATGTATCACCATCTATCACCTCTACAACTTTTTCATTATTATAACAGAAGAGCAAAATTAAAATAAAGAGATAAATTGGGTTTCTCATATAAGATTATAACAAAGACCTGTTTGGCTGTCAAGCCTCCTGGGGTATTGACATTAAAAATTATTTCTATATAATTTTAGAATCCGAAGGCAATAAATGAATAAAAAAAACAACAAAAAAAAATTTAAAGAAAAACTGACCAAAGAAATTACTCATTTAAAGGCGCAATTGAAGATATTACAGAATAAAGTTCGTGAATATCGGGTCTTGAATAAAGCGGTCTTTGAACATTCGCCTGTGGGTATAACCGTGCGCCTTGGCTCAGGTGAACTCATTTCATTCAATAAAGCCTGGAAAAAGATCTGGAATCTGACCTATCAGAAGATAACTGAATACGAAAAAATGTGTCGGGGATGGGGTGTAGCACAGCGCTATCCATATCTTAAAAAATATATACCAAAGGTCCAGCGCGTTTTTGATTCAGGTGGCGAGGTCTTCATCCCTGAAATACATGTTTGTAATCCCGAGACAAAATTTGACAAATGGGTTTCCCAGTATTATTATGCAATAAAAAATTCACAGGGTAAGGTTGAGCATATAGTCACAATAACCCAGGACATTACCCCGCAGAAAAAGATGCTTCTGGCACTCCAGGAAAGCGAAGAAAAATTCCGCACTATTGTTAATAATGTAAACTTAGGTGTTTATCGCTCAACCGCTGAACCACCTGGTTATTTGATTCAAGTCAATCCCGCATTTTTAAAGTTATTTGGCTACAATTCAATGAAACAGATTTTAAAGATTCCTGCAGAAAGATTTTACAAAAACCCAAAAGATAGAATTCAGTTTCTGAAAGAATTGATAAAAAATGGCGAGGTCCGGGATAGAGAACTTGAAATGAAAAGAAAAGATGGCTCAACATTCTGGGCTTCAATATATGCCAAGGCACATCTTGATGAAAATGGTTATATAAAATGGATAGATGGTGTAATTGAAGACGTAACAGAGCGGAAGCAGATGACAGCAACCCTGCAGGCACTTTCTTTTACAGACGAATTAACCGGATTATATAACCGAAGGGGATTTTTAACCCTTGCTGAACATCAAATAAGAATTGCTCAGCGCACAAACAAACCGATGTTGCTATTATTCATAGATATGGATAACTTAAAAGATATAAATGATGAATTCGGGCATACAATGGGTGACCAGGCGCTCGTTCATACAACAAGAATTTTGAGAAAAACATTTCGTGGTTCTGATATCATCGCCCGCATTGGCGGGGATGAATTTGTGATATTGACCCTTGAAACAAAAAAGACAAAAGGTGAAACATTATATAAACGTTTACAGGAAAGCCTTGATAAATTCAATCGTTCAGGAAGGCTCCCTTTTGAAATCTCTTTCAGTGCCGGCTGGTCATATTACAATCCTAAAAATCCAAAAAGTATACACAATCTATTAAAACACGCTGACCATATGATGTATCAACATAAAGCAAAAAAGAGAAAAAAATTAAAATAAATAGTAATATCCTCACAGCAGTTTAAATTCCTCTTTGGTGAATTATGACTAAAATACTATTCATATATAAAACTCCTTCCTTTTACATTTAAATTCCTCTTTGGTGAATTATGACTAGCCTTCCTTTTTTCTAAATATACCCGATAAAAAATTTAAATTCCTCTTTGGTGAATTATGACAGACCAGAAATCTATTTCTGAAATAATGAAATTTATATTTAAATTCCTCTTTGGTGAATTATGACCATTTTTTAAACAGAATGCAGGCACGATTATTCAAGATTTAAATTCCTCTTTGGTGAATTATGACGACCAGAAATCTATTTCTGAAATAATGAAATTAACAATTTAAATTCCTCTTTGGTGAATTATGACAAGACAAGGACGGGTGCAAAGACATATTAGACCCTGATTTAAATTCCTCTTTGGTGAATTATGACGCAATTTTTTTTGCCGGGTGGTATCAAACCATTACCATTTAAATTCCTCTTTGGTGAATTATGACCTGTATCTTCATCTTCATCTTTATTCTTTTTACAATAATTTAAATTCCTCTTTGGTGAATTATGACAACTCCGCAAATCACTTCAACAACAGTCCAAGTAAAATTTAAATTCCTCTTTGGTGAATTATGACAATAGGAGTTTCTATGGCGAATCCTCAACTTGAAAAATTTAAATTCCTCTTTGGTGAATTATGACCAGGGTGAAAAAAAGGAATAAAACAACCATAGAAGGAATTTAAATTCCTCTTTGGTGAATTATGACTCAAATGTATACTGATTCAATCCTTTGATTTCAATATTTAAATTCCTCTTTGGTGAATTATGACGGGGTATGCAAAAATATTTGGTAACGCAGTAATAGGATTTAAATTCCTCTTTGGTGAATTATGACTAACGATTGAAGTTCTATATAATTGCTGTCATTGGAATTTAAATTCCTCTTTGGTGAATTATGACATTGAAACATCGCCTATTGGTTTAAAAACTTTTGCATTTAAATTCCTCTTTGGTGAATTATGACAAAAAATACTGACTAATTGCCAATGATAAATGTATAAGATTTAAATTCCTCTTTGGTGAATTATGACAATTATTTTTTCTTGATTTTTCAGAAGTTTTTTGCAAAATTCCAGGATTTTTGCGTCAAACCGCCAGTTTTGCAAAAAATAAGTTGTCAAAGAACAAAGGCGCCCTGTGCCTATATAATGTTCCCGACCGGTGGCTCTTTTTCTGTAAGAATTACCCTGTGCCATTGGACACCATCCGGCAACTCATATATTATAACGCTATCTTTTTCCCTGTCAACAACATTTAAAATTTCTGTTTTAAGACGTGCGACCTGACTCATCGTGATTTCACCCTCAAATACCGATTTTTGAATGTGGCTCAAGTATTTCCGAGCCACCTTTTTAGCACGATTTAATCGATTTTGGTCCTTTGGTTCTTTTAATTCGATATCATAAACCAAAATAATCTTCATTCTTCACCACCAAACCTTTAATGGACTGTATTCTTTCTCACCCAGAAGATGCTTAACCAATTTAAATAACTCAAGCCTTATTAGATTCCTGTATTTTATTTTTCTCCTTAAATTTCTGTGTAAAATAGTTTCTTCAAGTAGACCATCAAATTCTTTAACAAATATTTTCCTACCTTCATCATTGAGATATGCAAAGTTAAGTTCTCTTAAGAAATTTTCCTCTTTTATCATCTTTAATTCTATAAGTCTGAAGATTAGGCGGTCAACGAAAATCGGCTTAAATATTTCTGCAATGTCCAGAGCCAACGAAAATCTTCTTTCTGCTGGTTCGTGAAGATAACTTATTGCGGGATGCAGGGCAGTATGATAAATTTCTTTTAAAATGTTCGAATACAATAGCGCATTACCGAAAGAAATCATTGCGTTTAGCGGATTCTGAGGCGGCTGAATACTCCGTTCTCCAAAATTCCATCCGGTAATTTCTTCAAAAGTTGAATAGTAGATTCTTCTCGCCTTTGCCTCAAGGAGCATCAAATCTTCAACAGAATTCATATTTTGAACATCAGACTCGCATTGTTTCATTTTTTCCACTTCTTCTGAAAAACCCCGTTTCTCAAGAACGCGGTGTAGATTATGAATTGCCCCTTCCACAAATTTTTTTGCTATCTTTAGTCGTTTTTCCATATCCTGACAATGTTCAACCTGTTTGAGGATTAAACTACCAGACAGATTTTCTTCCCTGGGATAAAAACTACCTGTATAATATCCATAGTGATTAAAAAAATGAAGCACAATTTTATTCTGAGATAAAAAATCAAGCAATTTAGTGTTAAAAGTGTTCTCACCAAACATAAAAATTTGCTCAACTTCAGCAACCGGTATAAATCTCTTTTCATCATTCTGTGTTTTTAAGCACAATGTATTTTCCTTTCTTACAAGTTCACCTGAAGTAAATATATAAAATGTTTTAGCCATACTATAAATAACAAAAACTATAATACGCGCACTTAGCACAATATCTCTTTTTTACTGGAGTAGGAAGAGGGTGTTTTAGAAGTTCAGTTATTTCCTGATGGATGGTTTCAATTTTAGCGAAGTCATTTTCATTAAATTCAACATCAACTTTACGCATAAGTTTTGGATAATGAATAACCCCTGAATGGCATTTTATACCCAACTTTTGCAGAGAATATATATAAAATTTTACCTGCCAGATATGTGCCTCTTCAAGTTTTCTTGATTTTTTTACTTCATGCACCACAATTTCATCACCAAATTTAAGAAAATCAATTTTTACTGTCTCACCGATTAAAACTTCCTTTTCTTTCTCACGTTTAAAAGTAGTTTCGCTAATCAATCTTCCAATATCAACCAAGTCGGAGAATTTTTCCATAGTAATATTATTCGCAAAAAGCCAGAGTTTTCTTTTGCAAATTATATAATAAGCAATCATCGTTCCTGTCATTTTCGCCTTCCAAAAATTATCATCAACCAGATAATTATCCATATTTCCCCCATTCTGCTATTCGGTAATTCCCGAATTCCAGAATGCCTGTATTTAAATATTCAATAGTCGTGTTCTATCCTCCGACTGATTCTCTTAACAAGTTTTTCACAGATATTCATAAATTCACGCAATTCATCCTGGTATTTAATCCAGTATATAGTCTTGCCTCCCTTCTTTTCGTATCTTATAAGATGGGCAAGTTTTAACTTACTTAAATGTCCGCAGACCGTATTTTTTGCGCGACCAACCTGTGCCGTGATGTTCTTTAGATCAAGCGGGCCTTGTTCTAAAAGCAACTTAGCAATTGCATAAGTAATAGGATAGCCCATCACCCTGCAGATTAACGATCCTCTATATCTTTTTTCCAATATCTTCATTTGCCTCCTTTCATAAATTCATTATTCACTCATTCGGTAATTCCCGAATTACCGAATGACCGATTAACTTGTAGACTTCGGAATGACATATATACCGCTACAATATGATTTTAGTTTTTCAATTTGCACTGATAATTTTTCATCTCTCGTAGATTCACACCATAAAGAATTTATTTTTTCCCATAACGGTATAAGTTCATAGTCTTTATATCTCCACATATTTTCGTTGATAACATATTCGGCAATTATCTCTCTCTTAAACCAGAACCATTTAAATTTATTAGAGGCAACTCTATCTTTTATTTTTTCAACAATCTGCTCAACCTTATCCTCACTTACCACGGCGATTGTATATATCTCTCTAAATAAATTGTGAGCTTCATTAATATTTTCAGAAACATACCTATATTCAAAAGTCTTTATTTTTTCACTTTCTGCCAATAATTTATCCTCTATCATATTTTTGTATATCAAATTATATTTTTCATACACCCATTATCTTTGTTTTGAAAATACACACCGATATCACCATTATAACAACAATCTATTACTTTAATTTCACCAAGGAATTCTTTTAAAAAAGGATTATTAATATAATCACACAATTGAGTTATTTTCATATTTTTGTATAAAGGTAACGGAACTAAAAAATCCTTTATTAATTCCATTAGCAATATCTTACCTTTTTTATTTTCTGCCTCTTTGCTACCTATTTTAATTTCCTCTAAAACCTTTATAAGAGAAGTTTCTTCAACATCAAGTTCTTTTAAAATTTGCCTTCTCTCATTGGAAACTTGATTGTTTAGTAATACCAAAGGAACGGCTTCAATTTGACCAATTTCTCTGAATATTTCTTGAGCCTCGCTTTTCCTATTCACGGAGTAATATTTAATTGCGTTTAGAGCATTTTCAAATTTGGCAAGATAACGGGTTGATTCCAAATTTTCTTTTGTGTAAAATTGCTTCACCATTTCAATTTTTTCTTCCTCAGAAAGAATTCCGTTTTTTAAGAAATCGATAGCATTATTTACGATTTCGTTTTCATAAACACTTCCTAATCCAGATATCTCTTTTGTAAATATATATACATTAGGCCCATGCAGATAAAATTCTCCATCTGTTTTGAATCTTCTATAAATTCTACCCATTCTTTGAATAAGCACATCTATCGGTGCCATCTCTGTTATTAAAATATCAAAGTCTATATCAAGGGATACCTCAACAACTTGAGTAGCAATTAAAATCCCTGAAAAATCTTCCCTAAGAATTTTGCCTTCTTTTCTGTTTCTATCAATCCTTGTGAATCTTGAATGCAATAAAACAGGATAAAATTCTTTTAAAGAATTGTATAAATCTTGTGCTTTTCTTACAGTATTGCATACAATAAGGATTTTTTTTGCTATATTTTTCAGAAAAGAGAGCAATTTTTTTAACTCATCTCCGTTTAGGGGTTCTTCTACAAGTTTTATTTTGTGCTTTTTAAGATGAGGGATTTTTACAATAATGAAATCATAGCCGATCTTGTCTTTAATGAATTCAGGTAATGTGGCTGTTACAATGAGATATGTTCCTCCCAAAGAAGCAATTTCATTTAAACCATGTATAGTAATTGCTAAAGTGTGGGGGGAATAAGCCTGGATTTCGTCAATGATTATTTTGGAGTAGGACAAAGTTGAATATATTTTTTCGAATCCCAAGTATTTTAGTGTAGCAGAAAAGAGCTGGTCAGGAGTGCAAACTATCAAATTATACGATAAATTTTTTGCCATACTGTAATGATAAAAGAGGTCATCTGTAATTGTTTTGCCATTTCCCATAAATAAATTGCTTAAAGCATTAGAGTGAAGAAGCCCTACTTTATCAGCGCCACATAATTTCTCTAATCTCTTATACATAAAATCAACTGAGGTTCTAACCGGTAATGTGTAAAAAGTTTTTTTATTATTTGCCCAAAGGAGTGCCATTTCAGTTTTACCCATTCCCGTTGAAGCTACAACAATTCCATTCCGGTCTTTATATTCATCTCTAAATAGTTCAATTTGCCAAGGTTGTTCTGATTTTCCAATTAAAAAATCCTTTGTTATCTCAAACTTATTTATAGGAGGTGTTTCAACTTCAACTCCTGCAGATGTAGCATGGTCTATTCTATTAAAAAGGCCTAAAAGAATTATAAAAGTGGAATCTTTTTTTATGTTAATTATTCCATCTATCCGTTTTGAATAAAATCTCTTTAAATCATCTAACCGTTTTTGGAATAACCCCTCCTTTATCAATCTAAAGCTCTTTCCAAAATCTTTACTGAGCTTTTCAATATAATTCTGCATGTCCTTATAAATTTTTGAAATATCTTGTTCATTAAAACTAAACTCTCTCCAATGATGAAATGCTATTAACTTTAATAACATCTCTTCACCCTCTTCTAAAAAAGCAATTGACAAGAAGCTGTGAGGAATTCCAAAAAATCGTTTATTTTGCCTAATTGCATTTTGAAAACTACTATTTGCCTTCCCAAAGTCATGATAAAAACAGGCTAATTGAAGAATTTCCCATCCCTTTTCTTCTAAATTAATCCCTAATTCTGAGGATAAATTCTTCAAAAGATGATAATTTTTAAGAACTTCATCGGTGTGTTCTTTCAATGTCTTAAAGGGACTTGATTTGGCTAATATCACATCCACCATATTGGAATTTCTTCGTCATCAATTTTTATAGTTTTATCTATCTTTTGTCCTCTTTGAGCATAAACTACTTTAATCATTTCAAAATCTCTAAAAATTTCGCTATCTCCCTTCTTTCTGAACGATTTTAACCTATAATATCCGGGGATCAAATAAGAGATACCTTCAATTCCTAAATTTTTAGCAAATTCAAAAGGAATAAAAGAATCGTATGGGATGGTTAGTATGTCTTTTTCAGCAGTGGAAGGATCAAAATCTTTCTCGCATTCTTCCAAAACTTCCATTTGATTTATCAAATCCTCAGGCCTTCCTAAATATGGAAAAAATGGAGGATTTTGGAGTGAATAAAAAAGTTTATTATGTAATTCTTCGGATGGCATTTTTATGTGAATTATCAATTCTAAATCTATCAATGATGTAACTATTACTGGGTAAGGCTTCCCCCTAAGACTTTCTTCTTCAAATTTATGATATCTAACAAATTCCCTCAATAGATTACCAAACTTGCCTTGAATCGAGATATTTATATCTTTGATAGTGTCGCTTCTTGCCATCATATTGTGAATGAATCCAATAACAGTAGAGTAAGGTGGCAAAGGATAGGTTTCGATAATCTCCATAGAATATGGCACGCGAAAAACCGCCTTCTCCAGAAGAATTTTCACCTTGATTACTTTGTTCATTTTTCTTCGAAGGCATCCTTTACTTTTTTCTTAATGTCTTCTAAAGTCTCAAAAGGTGATTTTTCTATTTGGAAATCACTCAAAAATTCATCTTTCTGAATTCCAATTGATGTTAAATCTTTCACTTGTATTTCTTTTTCGTTAAAGTTGTATTTAACTTCCAGTACCTGATTTATTGCCTCCCAGTTAATTGAAAATTTAGAGCCTTTAAAGTTTAAATTTACAGCATTGTGAAAGAAGGGTGATTTTCTGTGATACACACCACCAATCACAAATACCGGTTTTAAATCCTCTCTCCTACCTCTTATGTCACGATATAAAAATTTCGTGGCTTCAATTAAATCACAAACTCGTTTGATCTTATCTTCTTCTAACAAAGAATGCTTAAAGTTTTCATCTTTTCCTACTTTATCAAGATCTACAGAAAGAGTATATTTATAATATCCATAGCCCGTCTCTATATTTGCCATATCAGGATTTTCACCAAGCCTATCAGCAAAGTTTTTGTTGGTAAGTAATTCTTGGTCACCATACCAAGGCTCAAAGGAGATTAAATGAGTCAATCGTGCTACCGCGGCTCTAGTTTTGGCTTGTTGTTTCTTACCTTTTGTTATCATATATCCAAAAAGGTCCGCTTCTGGAGGTAATTCTTTTTCTAATTGTTTTGGATCGTATTGTTTAACACCTTCCGCAGAGGTTAAGGATGCAAATTGCCAAATTCCATGTTCAACAAGCCAGTTAACAAGTGAATATCTCAGTGCCTGGCGGGATGTAAACAGATAGGTCTCACCGCTACCCCTATGAACTTTCTTTGCTATTGAGACATTTCCATAACCCTCATCGTAATTCAATGGAAATGCTTTGACAATATAAGTTATGGTTAATGCCTTTTTATTCATTGCTAACCTCCTTTTTTTCCTCTATTTTGGGATTAATAAATCCAGTTAAAAATGCCAACGCTTTCTCTTGGAATGTTATTTCCTCGCTCTCTGTCAATAAAGAAAACAAATTTTCGGGAACTTTCTTCTTATATACAACAAACAGGCGTAAAAGCTCGTTATAAAAATCTTCTTTTCTTGCCCCTCTTATCAGTGTTAAGAATCTCTGCGAGATGTGAAAACGCTTTTCTTGATCAATTTCTTCGGTCGAAAAAACTGTTGTGCCTACCTCTTCAATTCCTTTTAATATCCCAAAGGATGTTTTTGCACTCATATCAAACCTCCTTTTTTGGTTTATTAAAAATTCTAAAAAAATCAAACTTTCTAAGGATGAAAAATCAGTATCTTTTTTCTCTATTTTATCTTGAATTATCCTAAAAGCAATGTAAATTAATGGCTTTTTCTCAAGCAATCGTTTTAAAACTTCGGCACTAAGAAAAACAAAATTATCCTTATAGATTTCAAAACGTAAAGACAGCCTTTTTAAAAGTGCACCTATATTAAACTCCTCAAATACCTCAGCAAAACTTTTATCAATGTTAAAATATACAAATTTGGGTTTTGATTGGTCTTTACGGGCTGTTACCTTTATTTCACAAAAATAAGTATTTTGTAAAAGCCATTTTGATTTTTTCGTCACAATCTCTAAAATTAACTCCATTGACTTTAAATATGTATTTATCCCTCCATCTGCAAAAGTCCCATACTGATAATTCTTGAATTCCTCATTTAATCTATTATTAACCTTAAAGGCATTTTCAAAAGACGGATAGTTGATAAAAATATAATCGGTTCCATCCATTTCTCTTAAGGGAAAAGGCTTATAGTTAAACCCTGCAAATGCGCATAGAAGAACGAGTTGGCATAAAGAACACTTCTTATTATAGGAAACACCATCTTTAGCAAAATAATTATAAAAATTAAAAAACTTGTCTTTGCTTATACCTAAAATTGAAAAATCTCCCTCTGTAAGTTCGGTCAACAAATCATTTGAATATTTATTTCCGCATAAAATGCATAAATTGTCTCCTTGATTTTGTTTTAAAATTGGTTCTAAATATTTTTTCTGAAAATCTCTTGGTCGTTCGGGTCTCTTTCCTTTGGGATTTGCTACTACATTTTTGTTAAAATAAAATACGCTTAAATAATCTGACTGGCCTTTAAACCCTGTAATAGATTCGTAAATTTCTTTAATTTGCCTCAATTTTTCCTCTTTATACTTCGAATCAATTGATAGGTTACTAAATTCCTTTTCTAATTTTTCCTCTGACATAATTAATTTTACATCAGAGAAGAATGCTTTCACATCCTGATTAGATTTGAGATTATTGATTTTCTCTTGTAATCTCTGCTCCAGACCTATCAACTCTTTTTTTATTTTACTATCATCTACTTTAGTTGCGACATCTCTCAAATTAATCTTTTGCAGTAAATATAATTTTGACACATATTCAAAGTAATAAATTTCAAAATTATCAAACGCAAAAGGAGTTATCTCAACACTTCCATCGCCATTAAAATCAAAGGCATCTTCCTTACCTCCAAACTCCAGCACCCTCAACAATCCCACAACCCCAGCATTATAAAGCCAATTGGATGGATAAAGAATTATTTTAGATTCGCTCATATCTCACTCTTTCTTAACAACTTCCAGCATTCCAAACCCCTGCCCGGTGCGAATACCCAATCCATAGTCATACACAAATTGAAGAATGTCTGGTGTGCCCTCAAGTTTAAAAATTCCTCTAAATCCACGGACATACCCACCATAATGCTGAACAATTGTTTCCTTTATAAATGAACCATCAGGTAATGATAATTTTATTGGATGGACACCGGCTTTTTTTGTAAGAAACTGATACCGACTGTTGGTCCTTTGCGTAAGACACTCATTAAATCTCTCCAGATTATCTGTAGGTATAATATACCACTTTTTAAAATCCTCGGGAGGATAATTAGGGTCATTTAGGACGGCAACGCCCAGCGTTTTAAAAACTACACTTGTAGAATTTATTTTTAAATAAGGTATTAACTTTATATCTTTTATATGCAGAATTACTTTATTGAATACTATGCAATCATTTTTCTTTAATTCAAGTATACCATTATAAAAACTTGTTACAATGACTGGGTCACCACTTGAAAATTGTAATGATATTACCTTCCCACTCTGGATTTCCTTATCAATATTAAACTCCTCTCCAAGATAGACAGAGAATGTATATGGTTTGTATTCTTTTTTACTTAACTGTTTATCTAAAATTCCGGCTTTTTCAAACGCCGATTTTAAAAGGGAAATAAAATGACGGCGATACTCTTTACTTAAAATTAAGTTTTTTTGTGTTTCAAAGGTAACTTTAAGTTTCATAATTTCCCCTATTAAGTTTATTTTACAATTCAATTATACACATCTTAATATACAAGTCAAGTAAAAAATACTCTTGACTTCCATCATTATCATTATATAATATATTGTGAATTCTTATAAGGAAGAAAGGCACAATTAGTAAAGGGGATATGATGGATGAAGGGCATAGTTTAAGATGGTTTATATATAAACAGAATAGTGAAAAATTTCCATTCAGGCTTTATATTGAAGAATCACCAGACAAATTTTTTTGCCTGAATGTCCAGGAAAGATGGCCTGGACCGGGAAAAAGGATTTTCTGTCAACTTGTAGGTGAGTGTGGAATTGCGGATTTGCCAACCGAAGAACCGATAGAGAAGTGTAATATATTAAAACAGCACAGGTATGGCAAAAGGCTTATTATTATTCTTGACCGAAAGATAAAAAAGAGATGCTGGTTTGTCTTTTTGAAGAAAGAATACAAGAAAAAACCTGGAGAATTCTATTATCAGGTCTTCTGGATAACCCAGTCTTCGGATAGTATAAGAAGGCCCGGTGCCTATGTGCCCAAAGTTAGAGAAGGAAATTTTTGTGAAATAATTATTGATAAGAGGGAACGCTACCCATATAAATTTGGCTATGCAAATATAAGAAGGGATAATCTTCCTGTTGGTGATTATGCCCTGGTTAAAGATGGTAAAATCATTGCCATTGCGGAACGAAAGACTCTTGATGATTTTTTAAATAAAGTTGGTTTATATGATACATTTAAGGCAACTTTGAGTGAACTTTCATCTTATAAATATAAGGCATTAATTTTTGAGTCCCCTTATAGCGATTTTTTAAATCCTAAAAAGATTAAGCCATATTCAGCGAATTATATTGCTGATATTCTTTCTGATATTGCGTTTCGTTTCCCAGAAGTTCAGATTGTCTTTTGTGATAATCGAAAGTTTGCCCAGGAATGGTTGTATCGGTGGTTTTTAAGGATAAACGCTGAGGAATAAATCTTGACATCGATTTAGATTTTTATATAATTTATTGTGCAGTGGGAACGTATTCTTGATGTAAATCTTAATCGGCTCACCGAATCCCTGAAATTGATTGAAGATTATGCAAGATTTGCAATTGAAGATTTATCCATACTTGAGAATATAAGGCAATTAAGGAAATCCTTCCTTTATATAAAAAAATCCCTTCCGATTAAAGATTTTATTCTCTGTCGTCATAGCGAAACTGACTTAGGTAGAGAACCTGAATTTGATGCAATCCCGCGTAACACCGAAGATGATATTTTACTGGCAAATTTTACAAGGGCAAAAGAGTCTGCACGAATAATTGAAGAGATATTACGTCAGAAGAGTAAAGAATTGAGTAACAGCGTAAAATCATTGAGATTTGAAATTTATGATGTTGAAAAGAAGATAATGGAACGAAACAAGAGAAAATTTGATCCAAGGTTATATGTTATCATTGATGAAAAATACATTGATAAGATGCCTCTTAAGGATATGATACAGATTCTTGAGGATAATGGTGCAACTATGCTCCAGTTACGGATAAAATGTTTACCGGATAAAATATTTTATACCCTTGGTGAAAAGATAAGAAAACTGATCACTAAACCTGGCTTGAAGTTTATTGTCAATAATCGGGTTGATATTGCATTGGGTGTCAATGCTGATGGAGTTCATCTCGGACAGGAAGATATACCCGCGGTAAAAGCAAGGGAGATAATCGGTGATGGATTTATTATTGGTGTTTCAGCACATAATACAAAAGAAGCAATTAGGGCGCAGAAATCTGGAGCAGATTATCTGGGTGTTGGCGCAGTTTTTCCGACAAAAACGAAACTGGATGCCCGGGTTTGTGGTCTGGAGGTTATTCGTGAGATAAGTAAAAGAGTTGATATCCCAATCATCGCGATTGGTGGGATAAATAATAAAAATTATAAAAAAGTTTTAAAGGCTGGTGCTGATGGCATTGCAATTGCATCCTATCTATTTGATGGTAATCTGAAAGAAAATTTATGTTCGTTAACAAAAAAGACTTGAGATGTTTGATTTTTTTTATATAATAATCTTTAAGGAGGCATAAATGAATATAATAATATCCGCCAGGAATTTTACATTGACCGATGCTATGACTGAATTTGCTGGGAAAAAATTTGCAAAATTAAAGAGATTTGAGCACCTTATAATTGATGGCAATCTTATTCTTGAAAAAGATAAATCAATAAGTGTGGTCGAACTCACACTACATGTGAAACACTCCACAATTACCTGCAAGGTTAATATCCAGGATATTTATCAGGGTATTATTGATGTGGTGAAAAAGGCAGAGAGACAATTACAGAAATACGAAGATAAATTTAAAGAAAGAAAAAGAATTGCCGCAAAAACAAAAAGGGTATGAATAAGATTACTGCAAAAACTCTATATGAAGAAAAGAAAAAAGATTTTTCTTTTGAAATAATCACGGGTGAAGAACACCTTCATAAAAGAATAATAACAAGTTGCGATATATTCAGACCCGGGCTTGCCCTTGCCGGATACACCGGATATTTTTTGAGCGAAAGGATAATGATCATTGGGAAAACAGAGACTTCTTATATTAAAACCCTTGATAAAAATATAAAGGCAAAACGCATTGCCAGTATAATGAAACTCGGCACACCCTGTGTTATCGTAACCAAAAAACTAAAAATTGATGAGAAATTTATTGAAGAAGCAAACAAAAGAAATATCCCAATTTTGAGGACGCCTTTATCAACAACACCATTTATCCATACCCTTTCCACATATCTCGATTATAAACTCGCGCCAACTTTGCATGTGCATGGCACATTAATTGATATTTACGGAGTTGGGGTTTTATTTCTGGGCAAACCTGGTATTGGAAAGAGTGAGTGTGCACTGGATTTGGTAGAAAGAGGACACCGCCTTGTTGCCGATGACCTGGTAAAGATTGTGCGCCGAGGAGAGATGCTCTTAGGAATGGGTGCAGAAAAGAGCGACAAACTAAAACATCACCTTGAAATCCGTGGTGTTGGCATAGTTGATATATTTAGAATCTTTGGTGTTAAGTCAGTCCGTTTGCGTAAACGTATTGAAATAATGATTGAACTTGTCTACTGGGAAGAGACAAAAGGAGAATATGAAAGGCTCGGTTTGAGAAAGAAGACAAAAAAGATCCTCGGGGTTAAAATACCTTATATTAAACTACCATTAACTCCGGGAAAGAATGTTTCAGTCATTGCTGAAGTCGTTGCTATGAATTACCTATTAGAATTGCGCGGGATAAATGTTGCCAAAGAATATAATGATGAATTGCGCAGGGTTATTTTTAAAAAAGAGATCCCCAGTGTCCATTTTGATGAGGATATAGAGTGATCAAAGGTATTATCATTGGACATGGCAATTTTGGGCAGGTATTGCTCAAGACTGTTGAGAAAATATTGGGCAGGCAGGAAATGGTCGATGTGTTTTCAAATGAAAATTTGTCCTGTGATTCACTAACAGAAATCTTGAAAAAATCAATAACCTCTGATAATCAGGAAAAGATAATATTTGTTGACCTCCCTGGTGGAAGTTGTGCAATCTCTTGTCTAAATCTCTTAAAGGAAAATAAAAATTTAAAAATTCTTTGTGGTATCAATTTACCAATGCTTCTTGAATTTTTCCTCCTGCGTGAAAAGTATAATGTGGATGAACTGGTTCCAATATTATTAAAAAAGGCAAAAGATAATATCATTATCTTAGGAGGTAATGTTGAGGACAATCGGTGAAATCTTTGAAGAATCGGTTAAAAACCACCCGGATAAGATAGCATTAAAGAAAGGGGATGTTGTATACAGCTATCAACGTTTAAAAGATAGGGTACTGGCATTAAAACAGTATTTATACAAACTTGGGTTGAAACCTAATGATCGCTTTGGTGTCCTTGGTGAGAATAGCCCGGAATGGGCGATCAGTTATCTCGGCATAGTCCGCGCCGGATTGGTAGTCGTCCCGCTTGATGCAATGCTTTCTGAAGCAGAACTAATGCATATCTTAAGGGAAAGTTCAGCAAGGGGTGTATTGTGTTCGGAAAATCATATTTATAAAATAGAATCGATCAAAAATGAATTAAAAGATCTAAAATGGTTGATAAATATGAAAACGATCCGAGAATTACCCTCTGCTAAAGATGAGAGAAAAACAGAAATAAATCCCGAATCCCTTGCAGTCCTAATCTTCACATCAGGAACAACAGGCCTTGCCAAGGCAGTAATGTTGAGCCATAAAAATATCATTTCAAATCTCCAGGCAATAGAAAAGGTTATCCCTGTTTATCATACCGATAGTTTTGTATCAATAATACCTATGCACCATACATTTGAAGCAACCTGTGGATTTCTGTATCCCTTATCTCAAGGGGTATCTATATTTTATCCACCGAGTCTCAGACCGAATGATTTGATTGCTACATTTAAGGAAGCAAGGATAACCTGTTTGATCGCTGTCCCGCTGCTCTTTGAAAAATTTCTTGCTGGATTACACAAAAAAATTGCAGGTGCGTCGATTCCCACCAAAGTGATATTTACAACTGTCAGCGGTGTGACTTCGATCTTTAAATTTCTACGAAAACCACTTTTTAGCAGAGTCAGAAAAGAAATGGGTTTAGAAAATTTGCGTCTTGCTGTATCCGGGGGTGCCGCATTATCAGCAAAGGTCGCCCAGGGTCTTGAAATGCTCGGTATTCCCATATTACAGGGTTATGGGTTGACCGAGGCGGCGCCGGTTATATCAGTCAATCCTATATCCAAGCCTAAAAATGACACAGTTGGAAAACCATTGCCCGGGGTGGAAGTAAAAATCTCTGAGCCCGATGAAAATGGCATTGGTGAACTCATTGCCCGGGGTCCAAATATAATGCTTGGTTATTACAAAAATAAAGAGGCAACAGATGAGGTTTTAAAAGATGGTTGGCTTTACACCGGTGACCTTGGATACATTGATAATGAAGGATATATACATATCACAGGCAGAAAAAAGAGTCTCATTGTTACACCGACTGGAAAGAATATTATACCCGAAGAGATAGAAGAAAAGTTGGTTACAAGTAAATGGGTAAAAGAGGTCCTCGTGGTTCCAAGGATTGATCCCGTAACTAAAAAAGAAGAGGTCTGTGCGCTGGTGTATCCTGACTATGAATTATTAGAAGAGTATAGTATCAGTCATAATGTTAATTTAGAATTCTCTGATATAGAAAAAATAATTCGGGATGAGATAAGAAGAATTAACGAAGAATTACCGGTTTACAAACGCATTACAAAATTTGAGATCCGCGAAGAGGAGTTTCCCAAAACTACAACCCAGAAGATCAAAAGGCATATGTTTATAGAACGGAGTATCAAAGTTTAATATTAAATTTTTTTATCAAATTCTTTCTTACAATCGTTGGCACAAGTTTTGAAACATCACCGCCCAGTGAGGCGATTTCTTTAACCAGTGATGAACTAATAAATATATAATTTTCCGAAGGCATAAGAAAAAGTGTTTCGATCTCTGGTTTCAATTTTCTATTCATCAAGGCAAGTTGAAATTCATAGTCAAAATCTGATACTGCACGAAGACCACGAATGATTGTCTTTGCTGATACTGATTCTACAAATTCAACGAGCAATGATGAAAATCCTTTTACTATCACCCTGTGATTATTTTTAAATATCTCGCTTATCATTTCAATTCTTTCTTCAAGAGTAAATAGGGTCTTTTTAGGACGGGCACTCACACCAACGATTATCCTATCAAAGATATTTGTTGCCCGATTTATCACATCAATATGGCCATAGGTTATCGGATCAAAAGTTCCTGCATATACTGCTTTTTTCATTTTTAACTCCTTTTTAATTTTAAAAAGGATATAATTGTATCACCGTATTTTTTTTCTTTTATAATTTCATATTCTTCAGTGGTTGGGCCACAATTGAAATGTGAATATTCAACAACCACAATTGACTCTTCCTTAAGAAGACGATAAAAATATAAGAGTTCCAGCGTTTCATTAAAATATTCTGTTCTGTAAGGTGGGTCAATAAATGCTATATCAAATTTCATACCACGCAATTTTTTTAATCCCGGACGAAAATCCAGTTTTAGCACCTTGGTCCTATCATTAATATTCAACTTCTTAATATTTTTTAAAAGAACGGCAGGATTTTTTTCTATAAAAATACAAAACCTTGCACCCCGTGATAATGCCTCAATCCCCATTGCCCCGGTCCCGGCAAAAATATCAATGACCGAAGCATTGTTAATTTTCTCTCTCAGGATGTTAAATATTGCTGAACGCACAATTGCCTTAGTAGGCCTAATACCACTTTTTGAGACCTTAAGTTGTTTACCTTTGTATGAACCAGTAAGGATTCTCATAATTTAAATGAACCCCGAAACACATTTTGTGCTCCGGGGTTCATTGATTATTTTGTGGATTTTTCTATATTACTTTATTATCGTTGGTGTAATGAATATCAACAACTCTCTGTCCTCATATGTCGTTGTTGTTTCACGGAAGAGCGCACCTATGATTGGAATATTCTTGAGTATCGGTATACCCCGCACACTCTTTGTCTCTTTCTTTCTTATAAAACCACCAATCACAACCGTATTACCATCTTTTACCAGAACCCTTGTATCTGCTTCAGAAGTGGTAATAATTGGTCTACCTGCCAGTGCTGATGCCCGGTCAAGTTCACTCACCTCAGCATGGATCTCCATCGTTATCTCTTCCAGAGAGTTAATGTGTGGAGTTACTTCAAGTTTTGTTCCAACGGTATAGAACTGTATAACAGTATTACCTGCCATATCTCTTGTAGGAATACCAAATCTCTGACCACCAAGGATAGATGCCTTTTTGTTATCTACTGCTGATACCCGCGGGGCAGATATTGTATTTGCCTTTCCTTTTTCTTCAAGTATATTTATTGTTGCATTCACCTGGGCAAGGGATGGAACAGTTCCAATATTGAATACACCATATCCCGCGATTGCTGGTGTTGGATTGCTTGTAACATCAACCCTTAATAATCTGCTCTCAAGTCCTTTTAATGTCCAGTTGATACCGAGTCCCTGAGACTGAGATGCATCAACATCAACAACCTTTGCCATTATTTCCACCTGCGGTGTTGGTGTATCAAGTAGTTTTACGAGTTGCTTAATTTTATCATGGATTGGTTCCACCTCTGTAACAACAATAGAATTTGTTCTTTCATCAACATTTGCCTTGCCTTTTGGCGAAAGCATAGCCTGAATTTTGTTCAACATTTCAGAAGGGTTGGCAAATTCAAGTTTATAAATATTGGAAATTAGAGGTAAATCAAAATCCTGTTTATCAAGATTCTCAGCAGTATCAACCCTTATTACACCTGGGTCCTCGCGATAAGCATAACCAGCAGCACGAAGGATGATCTCCAGTGCCTGTTTCCAAGGAACATTGTGAAGTCTTACCGTCACTGTTCCTTTCACATCCTTTCCAGCAACGATATTCACACCTGCATACTCAGAAAGCGCCCTTAAGACAGTAAGAATATCCGCATTTTCAAGGTCAATACTTATTGGTCTTCCAGTTATACTGACCGGTGGTTTGGAACTCGGAACCACTGGAGGCGGTGCCTCAGGTGCAACAGGGGCAGTTGCCTGGGCAGAGACTGCCTGCCAGGTTGGTATGGGTGCAGTTAATCCTGTTAGTAATGTTACAACAAAATTATTGCCTTCAGTTGTTGTAAGGAATGAATAATCTTGATTCAACTTTGCTACAACCCTTACAAGATCTGGCTGTCCGGCAAATCCGGTGATAGAAATATCTTTTATACCACCCGTATTGATAACATAATTTTTTCCTGTAAGATTACTTGATACTCCGGAGCAGTCAACGACCATCCTTGATGGGTCTTTAAGGCTGAAGGCATTGGCAATAAACGGTCCATCCGCTTCAATAATCAATTTTGTATTTACTCCCTCGGATTTCACAATTACGTCTTTAATAACCACACCGTTCAGCAGAGAGAGTATTGAGAGAATTGTTAACAAAAATTTCATAATTTACCTCCTTTCTTTTCCCTCTTGGAGTCTTAATTCATATTTTGTTACAACTCCTGCATGCATAATTTCAAAAATTATTGCCTGGCGATTTATTTCGCTCACATGACCACCAGCAACGCGATCACCGCGTTTTAAAATATAACCGTTATCCTGGCCATCCTTGACAAGTGCATAATAACCACGGTCTCCCCAGAGAATGCCAATAAGACGGAGGTTTTCTGGACTCAAATGGCCAGTCTTACCACCACCCAGTTCCAGACCCAATAATGGAACAAATGGGTCCCTGCGTCCTGCTGGTTCATAATCATATCTCTCCACAGGAAATAGTGAATCAGCAGATGGGGTCTGGTTAAATAACATTATTAAAGTGAGAATGCTACCGACGGCGTGGAGCACCACTTGGCACCTCCTGTTTTTTTGCTACTGTATAAGTGATAGTCTGTAATTCGGCTTCGGTACTGCGGTCTTTACCCGGGACGATCTTAACCGATGGAACATTTACAATCCTGGATAGATTGCCGATATTGGAAAGGAATTTTCCAAGTTGATGATAACCACAAGCAATCTTTATCTGGACCGGAATCTCTGAATAATTCTGTTTAGGAACAGGCCCACTCGGTCTAAAGAGTAAGAAACTCACACCTGCCTTTGTGCCGGAATTCGATATCTGCTGGATCAATTTTGGAATTTCTTTTTCCTGAGGGAGCATTTCCTTGGCAATTTCCCATTCAGCCTCAAGTCTTGCTATTCTTGCCTGCAATTCAGGTAAACGTGCCTTGGCTGCCTCAGCCTCCTGAACCTTAATCTGGAGTGAATCCCTTCTTGCCTCAAGGCTCTTTATTTTATTCTGGTTTGAGGTATAAGGGAAACGGAAAAACAGAATCAACACCAGTATCAGGAGGATAAAAAATACAATCGTCTGCTGGGTTTTTGGTTCTTTTAAATTCATTTCGTACCTCCATCTGAATCAATCTTAACATTTGCTGTAAGTGTGAATTCCATCATCTCCTGTTTTTCAACAGTCTTTTTCTCAAGAACAGTCAAATCAACATTACCAATATAAGGCGATTCCTCAAGCCGATTCATAAATTCAGCGACGAGTAGATTTGAGGCTGTCGTCCCTTTAATATCAATATTTTGTGTCGATACATTGAGCATTGTAAGCCAGGTAAATTCTGGAATACGCGCTGATATTTCATCAAGAATATGCGCAATGAGAAAACGATTTTGGTTGAGTTCCTTAATCGGATTTATGAGTGCCATCAGTTCTTTTTCTCTCTGTTTTAAACTATCAACAGTTGCAACATAAACCTTTAATTCATCAAGCCGTGTCTGTAATTGATTTATATTACGATTGAGTCCACCAATTTTGCTCGATTGGATTATCAGGAAAAGGGCAATAATAATGACCACGACCGCAATTCCCAGAATATAAAGTGCACCAACTTTAATCGCTGGTAATTTTATCGACGGTGCACCTGGTTTTGCGGCTTTTGCTTTTGGAGCCTTTGCCTTTTTAGGGCTGGGCGATAGATTTATTTTTATCATTAGTCCCCCCTTAATGCAAGGCCAACTGCCTGGGTTAAAACTGGACCAATCATTTCAACCCCTTCAGGCGCAAAAATTGAGGGGTCATAAAGTATATTTTTAAAAGGATTAAATACTTCAACACTTACATTTAATCGTCGTTTAAGATAATCAACCATATTAGCGATGAGCGCACCCCCACCGGTGATAAACATCTTGCTCACCTTTTCTTCACCAGTTACTGTAGTAAGAAACTGAAGACTTCTCTCGATCTGTGTGCTGAGGTCGTTAACAAAAGATTCAAAAACACCCTGTATTGAATCCTGGGATGCCCCTACCGGGATTGTTCCTTTAACCGCATTTGCTGCATCTTCGTAATTGAAACCGATTTCTTTCTGTAATTTATTAATATATGAATTGACTCCATAATAGACATCCCTTGCGAGTAAAGAAGAACCACCTTTTATCACATTTATTATTGTCATTCCTGCACCGATATTTACAAGGGCGATCGTTTCATCTGAACCAGGTTGATAATTATATTCAAAAGCATTTTGCAGGGCGAATGCAGCAGTATCAATTATGATCGGATTCAGATTCAGTTCTTTCAAAAGTGCGGTAAGATTATTAATCAATTCGTTTTTTGCGGCAACAAGGACAACTTCCTGTTGATTCTCGCCATAATTAGGATTTACCACATCAAAATCAAGGGAGACCTCATTGATGTCAAATGGGACATATTGTTCTGCCTCCCACTTTATTTGTTCCCTTGTTTCTGCTTCGCTCAAACGATCCATTACAATTCTCTTTATTATTACATCCCTTCCAGCAAGACCAATTACGACATCCTTTGTTGTGATATTGCGGGATTCGAAAAGAGTCCTGATTGAATCAAGAACCGCTTCCCGGTCAATGATCTCCCCTTCAACAATTGCATCCGGCAATATCTTAGAGATGCCGTAATTTAGCAGCCTTTTGGTCTTGCCTGGCAAAAGTTCAACAACCTTTGTTTGACTTGAGCCAATATCAAGACCAACTACCTTTTTCTTTTTTCCAAACATATTCACTCCTTTGCTCTTTAGCCTAATTTTACACAAACTCCAAATGGGGCTAATCCCCCTAATAAATTAAATTTGAATATTATATATATAATTAATTGAATGTCAAGAGTCAAATTCATCATTTTTACCTGTCTGACGGAAATTGAAGATTTTTCTGGTTTTAGAAGAAAATTTGTCAAAATCTCCCCTTTTTATATGGAATCGAATTTCCTTCATAAGATTTACATAAAACCATATATTATGATAACTGACAAGACGACCTGCAAGTGCCTCACCTGCATTAAAAAGGTGTCTGAGATATGCACGACTGAAATTCTTACAGGTATAACAATTACAATTTTTATCAAGTGGTGAATTGTCCTGTGCATAACGACTGCTTTTTATAATCAACTTACCTTCAGATGTAAATGCCATTCCAGTTCTACCATTACGGGTTGGCAGGACGCAATCAAAAAGGTCAACCCCAAGGCTTACTGCTTCAATGATATCTTCAGGATAACCACAACCCATTAAATATCTGATTTTATTTTCCGGGATGATCCCATTCACAACATCTACCATTTCCATTGTCAATTGTGTCGGTTCACCAATCATCAATCCTCCAATTCCATAACCAGAGAAATTCAATTCAAGAAGTCGCTGGGTACATTCTCTTCTAAGTTCCTTGAAAGTAGCACCCTGGATAATTGCAAATATACGGGGTTTTTTTTTACATTCAAACTCCGTCTCGCCCAGTTTACCGTCCTTTCCACAGCAATTCTTGCTTCAATGAATTCTGACGGATAAGGTGTGAAGAAATCAAGGCACATTGCAATATCGGTTCCCAGGTCCTGCTGGACCTCAATCGCCTTTTCAGGAGTTAAATGAATCCTGCTTCCATCAATATGAGAACAGAATGTCAGACCATTATCATCTACACTTCTTAATTCACTCAATGAGTATGCCTGGAATCCACCCGAATCAGTAAGGATTGCCCTTTCCCAGCTCATAAATTTATGAATACCTCCAAGTTTTTTGATAAGTGCAGTTCCAGGCCTCTGCATCAGATGGTATGTATTACAAACGATTATCTCAACCCCAATTTTTTTTAACTCTTCAGGTGAAGTCATCTTCACGCTACCCTGGGTTGCTACAGGCATAAAATTTGGTGTCTTAACCTCAAAGTGTCTTGTTTTTAGAAGCCCAAGCCTTGCTCTTGTATTGCGGTCCTTTTTAAGCAGTTTAAACATATTGAATAATATATATTTATTCAATATTGTCAATAATCAAAAATTTGTGATTCTAAATACAATTTAGTAGATAAATTTATTTTCTTAATCTTAATGAAATAAGGCTTTTATAATATTCAATACTCAATGATAATCAGTTTTTTTAAATGGTTAATTATTATTTTTTAAAAATTTGATTCTGAGATAATGTGCAAACTATGTTTTATGACATCGCCCTTAGTCATATAAATAATATCTTCACATATATTGACGGTTAAATCTCCGATACGTTCAAGGTCCCTGCCGATTAATAATGCTGAAATTGCATTATTTGACATTGTATGGCAATTATCCAGTGTATCAATGACTTCATTGGTCAATTCCCTCAATTTTTCATCAATTATTTTGTCCTGTTCTATAATTTTCAATAACTTACCGGTATCATTGTTAATAAGCGCTCCGAATGTATCCTTAAACATCTGTTGAACAGTGCTAAACATTACCTTTAATTTTACAAAATTATTTATTGAATTAAATGAAGAAATACGTTGCGCAATATTTACGCAGTGGTCAGCAATTCTTTCCAGATTATTATTTATCTTTAGCAGAGAGACTACAGTTCTTAAATCAATTGCCTCGGGTTGAAATAATGCAAGAAATTCAATAAACTGGGTTTCATTTTCAATTTCAATGCGATTAGCCAGTTGCTCAAGGTGGGTTACTACATTATTGGCAACCGCATGGTCGCGGGTATATACGGAAGTTTCTGCATCCCTTAGCATATTTTCCACAATGCTCGCAAATTTTATTATATTTATCTTTAGTTTTTGTGTTTTTTCTTTGAGCATATCAATTCAATTTTTCGTCAAATAAATCTAATTGTATTTTATTTGATTTCGCATCCGAATTTTTATTTTCATCATTTTTCAAAATCTGATCAATAATTTTTTTATGACGAATCAAAATCTTCGGTCTTATTCGATTTAGTCTTTCCTTATGCTTGTAATATTCAAGAATTTTTTGTGTTGATTGACTGCTTGCTGTCACCATTTTGCCTTCAACTGCCATAAATTGCCTCCTTTTACTTTTAAATTCTTATCCAAATCTTCCAGTTATATATGCCTCGGTTTTTGGGTCTTTCGGATTGGTGAACAATTTTGGAGTCTGATTATACTCAATCAACTCCCCAATATATAAGAATGCGGTCCAATCCGAAACCCTTGCTGCCTGTTGCATATTATGGGTGACGATAACAATTGTATATTTTTCCTTCAATTTGATCATCAGTTCTTCTATCTTTGCTGTCGAGATGGGGTCCAATGCCGAACAGGGTTCATCAAATAGTATCACTTCTGGTTCTATTGCAAGGGTTCGTGCAATACAGAGTCTCTGTTGTTGCCCACCAGAAAGAGAAAATGCGGAATCGTGTAAGCGGTCTGCGACTTCATCCCAGAGTGCAGATGCTTTTAGTGCATTAACCACCCTTTCTTCAATCTCATTTTTGTCTGTAATACCATGGATCTTCAGACCAAATGCTAAATTTTCAAAGATACTTTTTGGAAATGGATTCGGTTTTTGAAAAACCATCCCGATTCTCTTTCTCAAATCATACACATCATACATCGGGTCATAGATGTTTTTATTATCAAACCAGATCTCTCCCTTAATCTGTGCTGACGGAATTATATCATTCATACGATTCAAACAACGAATAAATGTGCTTTTACCACAACCTGAAGGACCAATGATTGCAGTAATGTTGTTACAATAGATATTTAAATTTATGTTTTTGAGGGCGTGATTTTTTCCAAAAGATACATTCAGATCTTTGACAATTATACTTGCATTCTGCATCTTGCATTCATCCATATTTTCTTTTATTTCATTTTTTAACGCAATTTCTACCATAATCTCTTCTTTCTCTGTCTTATTCTTATAATAATTGCAACCAGATTCATACCTAAAACTAACATTAAAAGGACGAGTGCTGAACCATAAGCAATGGGAATCTGTTTATCTGGATATGTCCCTTCGGTCATCAGTGCATAGATATGATAGGGTAGTGCCTGGACCGGTGAAAGTATAGAATCAGGTAATTTCTTACTGAAGAAAACCGCCGCAGTAAATAAAATTGGTGCGGTCTCTCCTGCAGCACGACCAATAGCAAGAATTACACCGGTAAGGATCCCTGGCAATGCCGCAGGCAGAACAATTCCTTTTATGGTCTGCCATTTTGTTGCGCCAACACCATAGGCTGCTTCGCGAAATGAATCTGGAACAGTTTTCAATGCCTCAACTGTGGTGCTTATGATAACAGGCAAAATCATTATGCCCAGGGTTAATGAACCAGAGAGAATGGAAACACCAAAACCAAAAAATTTTACAAATATCGCCAGACCAAACAACCCAAAAACAATAGAAGGCACACCAGCAAGATTATTGATACCGGTTTTTAGTATTCTCAACAGAAAATTATCCTTTGCATACTCGTTCAGATATATCCCGGAAAGGACACCTATTGGCAGGGCAAATATGACCGAACCCAAGGCAAGATACAATGTTCCCAATATTGCTGGGAGTATCCCACCCGCAGTCATTGACTTCCTGGGCATACTGAAGAGAAATTCAAGGTTTATGACCTTCAATCCCTGAAGGCTGATAAATATTACAACAATAAAAAGGAAAACTGCACTTATCAATAATGAAACGAACAAAACAGCTATTCCAATATTCTGAATATGTCTTCTCTTTTCTTTTAAAGAAACATTCTTCATTGTATTATTTTTAGGCACATAATTCAAATCGCTGGCAATTTCCAAAGAATTATTAGCCATATTATTTCATCGCAGTAAAACGTTTATGGAAACGATAAGATATATGTTCAGCAAGAATATTGAATGCCATTGTCAATAAGAATAATACTATCGCAATGCCAAAAAGGGCATAGTAGTGTTCACTACCCACGACTGTCTCTGCCATTTCAGCTGCAATCGTTGCGGTCATAGTCCTGACCGGTTTCAAAAAAGAAAAAACAATGTTTGCAGAACCACCCGCAACCATCAACACTGCCATTGTCTCACCAATCGCCCTGCCCATACCAAGAACGATACCAGTAGTAATACCGCTTGATGCTGCAGGTAAGATTATCTTTGTCATTGTTTCCCATTTTGTTGCACCCAGAGCAAGTGCTGCCTCACTGTACTCTTTGGGAATCGCGGTCAGGGCATCTTCAACAATGCTTGTGATCGTTGGTAAAATCATTATTCCCAGGACTATCGCTGCAGAAAGGGCAGTTAATCCTGTTGGCAGATTGAAAATTCTCTGGATAAGGGGTGCGATGAAAAGCGCGCCAAATAAGCCATATACAACCGAAGGGACACCAGCAAGTAATTCAATAACGGGTTTTAATGTTTCCTTTAGCCAGTGCGGTGCGACTTCGGCAATGTAAAGCGCACACATAATACCTAATGGAGTTGCAAAAATTAAGGCACCAATCGTAACAATCAATGAGCCGTAAATCATTGGCAAAATACCAAACTCCGGTTCTTCATGGGTTGGATACCATTTCATTCCAAAGAGAAAATCTTTAATACTAATATATTTAAAAATGGGCGCTCCCTGTGTAATCAGGACTATCACAATACCTGCAAGAAAGACAAGTGCGCTCATTGCGACAACCAAAAGCAGTATTTTTATGATGTTTTCAATTATCTTGCGCTTCATCCTATCATCCCTTAAGCGTAAAATGAATTCGGTGGATAGCAAATAGGGACAACCCACGAAAAATATGGGTCTTTAATTCCCTATTTGCCAATCCCCCGTTCATGAGCCACCGATTTCTATTTGACTGACACAAATCCGTTATCGCGGATTATATTCTGACCTTCGTTAGATAGAATAAAGTCAATAAAAGACTTTGCCAATCCTTTGGGAGCACCGTTTGTATACATATACAGCGGGCGAGCGAGCGAATAACTACCATTTTTGACAGTTTGTTCAGAAGGTGTAACACCATTTACTTTCAGCACTTTTACCTTATCAGTGATATAACCAAGACCAATATATCCGATAGCACCGGGTGTCTGTTCAATAGTCCTTGCAACCTCAAGGTTTGATGCCAGCATTAAAGCACTCTCAGTCAGCTTTGCACCAGTAAGGACCTTTTCATTGAAGACCTCAAATGTTCCTGATGCTGCATCCCTTGAAACGACCACAATATTACCCTTTCCACCCAGACTACCCCAGTTCGTCATTTTTCCTGTGTAGATCTTCTTCAAATCATCAATTGAAATCTCGTTTATCGGATTGTTTTTATGAACAATAATAGCGATTCCATCCAGTGCAATCACTGTCCCGACCGGATCCACTCCTTTTTCCCTTGCCTGTTTCATTTCTTTTGTCTTCATTGGTCTCGATGAATTTGCGATATCTGTAGCACCATCAATAAGTGCTGCTATACCAGTTCCTGAACCACCACCGCGCACAGTTATATCCGCATTTTTATTTATTTCCATATATGCTTCGGCTGCTGCCTGGGCAATGGGCAGAACAGTGGTTGAACCCTGAATTACCAGGTTCTGACTAAATCCTATCACAGCCAATAGTGATAAAACTAAGAGATTTTTCATAATTACCTCCTTTTTTTAATATGAACATTTTGCCTGTATCATAAATTTATCAACAGGCACTTTTAGGGTGTCCTGGTATTTAGTAAGCTGATAGTTGAATTGGAAGAGCAGATAGTCGCTAAGTTTGTAATTCATCCCTAAAATTGTGGTATAAACCTGATCATTTTGAGCAGCAGTCGTTGTATCTGTTACATTCTTATCCCACATATCATAGCGGCCAAGGATAGCAAAATTCTTACCCAAATCAATCTGTCCGAATAAAGTATATCCCTGCCCTTTTGTAATTTTATCATCAGGAACCTTTCCATCTTCAGATATGAAATATTCACCAATGAGTGTTATTGGTTTGTAAGTTAACTGAACCACACCAGCGATTCTATTTTCACTCAAATCAACTGAGAGCGTTTCACTATCAGCAGGACTCCAGTATTTTGCCGTTGTTTTTTCCATCCAGTAAGAACCCTTTAACATAACCCCTAATTTAGGAATTATAACAGGTGGAACAAGAGAAGCATTAAAGCACTTTGCTTTGTTCAGGTCAATCTCGGTCGGCTTACTATAACCAGAACCGTTGAAAAGTTGGATTGAGAAATCGCCAAAACCCTGCGGTAATAAACTATAGAACCCAGCTCCAAGGTCTGCAGTATTAATCTTTTTGATATGGTCTTCTAAGGCTTTTTCAATGAGCGGATATTCCCATAAATCTGCCAGTCCGAAATATACTTTTTGCAATCCTATCATAAGTTTTGCGTCTGGAAGGTATTTACCAATATAAGGCAAGGTCCAGTCGGATTGTGCATATTTTAATCTTATTAGCCAGTCAGAATCTTTGGTAAAACCGCTTTTCATATTTATATCAACGGTTCCACTAAAGGTAATTGGCTCGGCTTTTGTTTTCCATCTTATATATCCGCGTTCAATGGATAAAGCATTCGGATGTTTGGTTGCGGTATCCGGATTCATAACATAGTCATAGGTATACCTTACCCAGAAATACCCGTATATCGGTGCATCTGCGAAGCCCGCAGAGACGCACATCAACACCAATGCTGGCAGTGCCAGTATTTTTAGTAAAGATTTTTTGGGTTTAGATATTGAACCCATAAGCCTCCTTTCATACGATATTATACTTTTCTGATGTTAAACCTTGATTAAGCAAATGTTAAAATATTGTTAAGACCCGAATTCAATGATAAATCGATTCTAACTTCTCACTTTGCAACATTTTTCCGCCTGCCTAAAAAATCCCATACTCTTCTTAACGGATTGGATTGCGGGTAAAATAATGGTAAATTTTGAGCCTTCACGCATTTTGCTTTCAACCTTTATCTCACCCTGGTGTAACTGGACAATATGTTTGACTATCGATAGACCAAGACCGGTCCAGATTTGCTTGAATTAAACGTGATGAGATTTTCTAAATTCCTATACCTCGAAATATTAAAGTTTTAAGAACACTGCTTAATTTTATACCCCAGATAATTATCTAATCAATATTAGTTTTATAGTTTCTTCTTCTTCATCGATTGTAATTCTTAAAAAATAAACACCCGTGCTGAGTAAAGAAAATCGGCTGTCTTCTATACGTAGATGCGAAGCGCTACAAATGTATTCATTATCTAAAATCCGAACTCCACAAGCATTGTAAAGCGAAACTCTAACAGCAGCGTTTAGCAATTTTCTAAATTTGATATCTATATTATCCTTAAAAAATGTTGGCACAATTATGTTATATGCATTTACTCTTGCAAATTCCCTTACACTACCAGAAACAAGATTTTCATAGATTTGGAAACCGGCATTTCCACAAGCCAGATAAACATAGGGATCTAAAGCAAAGACTGAAAAACTATAATGTGGATTTTCATAATAACCTACCTCAATAGGATTTGTAGGATTAGAAACATCAATAACTTTGATGCATGCTTCTGCGCCCTCAACTATGTAAGCATAAGGGTATGAAAAAGCAATATCATAGGCGTATTCTATTGGATAATAACCTACTTCATATGGGTATGATGGATTTGAAACATTTATGATCCGTAGACCACCAGGGCCATCTGCAACATAAGCATAAATACCATTTACAACTACACTCCTAGCCCAACCCGGTGTGTTATAATACCCTATTTCTATTGGGTTTGAAGGATTAGAAATAGATATGATACGCAGTCCACTATTTGCAGCTGCTACGTAGGCATACGAATCTGAAATAAAGATACCAAAAGTTTCATCTGGAATGCTGTAGTGCCCTACTTCATAAGGATTATAAGGTTCAGAAACATCTATAATCCGTAGACCACCATATCCACCTGTCACATAAGCACAGGAATTAGAAACAAAAACATCAAATTCCCATCCCGGTGTATTAAGGTATCCAATCTCATAAGGATTTGCAGGATTAGAGACATTTATTATTCGCAAACCAGCCGTTTCATCGGCTAAATAAGCACAATTATTAGAGACAAAGACATTATGAACATATCCCGGAGTACCACACCATCCTATCTGTGAAGGAATCAGAGGATTATCAATTTTTATTATATGTAATCCTTTTATGCCGTCGGCCAAATAAGCAAATGTATCACAGATAAAAATACCTCTTGCACAGGATGGGGTATTGTATTTTCCAATATCAATAGGATTTGAATGATCAAAAATACTAATAATCCTCAGACCTCCATCAGCATCAGCAATATAGGCGTATAAATCGGTTACTGTTATTGATAAGGCATTGCCAGGAGTATCGCAATGCCCAATTTCATAAGGAGCCGAAGGATTGGAAACATCTATAATCCTGAGACCCATTGGACCGTCTGCCATATAAGCATAATTGCCACGGACTGAAACATCCCATGCACTACCAGGTGTAAGACAATGGCCTACAACAAAAGGATTGGTAGGGTTGGAAATATCCAAAATATAAAGTCCGTTATTATATATAGTAAGATATGCGTATGGCCCCCGTACAAAAATGCCATTCGCTTTGTTTACTGGTGGAAGGAAGTATCCAACTTCAAAAGGACTCGATGGGTTTGAAATGTCTATTATCCTCAAACCTCCAAATTCATCTGCTACATAGGCATAATTTCCTGAAATAGAAATATCAACGGCCTGATCTGGTGTATCACAAAACCCAATTTCTACTGGGTTTGTAGGATTTGAGAGGTCTATGACACGAAGACCTGAATCTCCGTCAGCCACATAAGCGTATGAATCACAAACGGCTACATCCCATGCATTGCTTGGGGTATAATAATAGCCCAATTTTTGTGGCTCTATATAATTTATCATATCCCATATTTCGATACCACCCTTTCCAACAGCAGCGTAAAGGCGTCTCGTCGTAGATTCGTAAAAGAGTCCTTGCACGAGACCCCGCGTTCGGATTTCTGAAACTTTATAAGGATTTGAGGGATTAAAAATATCCAGAACATAAATTCCACCACCAGCAGAGAGAAAAACTAAATTCCTTAAGGTATCTAAACAAACAGCATATGCAGGTCCAAAAGGCCAACTTCCAATGTATCGGATATTTAATGAATCAAAACCGGATAAAGAGTCTAAAACAACCATTAGCCGTTCATTATTGATTTTTATTTGAGTATCAAATTCGAGAGGAACATTTAAATCTTCCTTCGAAACACTCTGTGCCAAAATAATTGCTGGAATGGTAATTAAAAAAGTTTTCAAGATTAGAGGTATATTTATCAAATCAGTCATATTTACTTTTTTATTATTTAGCCACATTGATATATATAAGCGACCGCACTTTTCCATAACGCCTCCTTTTATTTAGATAAATTTCAAAGATTATAAGAATAATAGTTTTTAAAAAACAGAATAAACCTTGTAAAACTGATATCAGCAATCTGTAATACATATTTTTTATTTTACATATATATGGGGAATTGTCAATGTCAAAATGGCAGGCATAGGACTCAGCAGATTATCAATTTCAAATGGTGGTTTAGAAAAAAGGATTTTTAAACATTGAAAATGATGATAGCAATATAGTTCTTGACATTATTCAAAATATTATTACAATCTATTCATATGATGAATAAATTCAAATCGAATGAAAAGAGTAATTATCGTCCAAGATGGCTTGCCACAAAGATAAAGAATACCCTTGATGTCAATCCTGTAACTATTATTACTGGTGCCCGTTAGACCGGCAAGAGCACCTTAATACTTAACGAAGAACCGTTCTGTGACTGGCAATATCTCTCTTTCGATGACCTTGATGTGCTTGATCAAGCAAAAAGGAATCCTGAATCACTCTTATCTTTAGGTCGTAATGTAGTCATTGATGATGTGCAGAAGACACCACAAATACTTCCGGTCATCAAACGGATCGTTGATAAAAATCGGCACCAAAATTTTATTCTATCTGGTTCAGCAAATTTATTACTTATGAAGAAGGAAGTTAATTTTGTTCTGGAAGTGGGGCGGAAAATAATTGCAATTGAAGTTAAACTTGCAAAAAAGATTAATTACGATGACATACAGAATATACAAGATTTCATTGAAGACCATCCAATGACTATTGCTGGACTTGTTGTCTATGCAGGATGCGAACTTCAATATTTGACTAAAAATATTATTGCTGTGCCCTGGAATGCATTCTGTTAGTGGGAAGTGTTAACTTTTGAATGTCATTTTTGTTTTTAAAGACTTAAGCCTAAAGTTATCCACATTTTAATATCACTTCTAAAAAATTTTTGAAAATATGCTACAGAATTTTACTACAAATTTAAAAACCAAAATAGCGCAAACCCGCATAAAATCAGGGAGTTTTTGGGCATTGCACTTGCCCTTGGACAACTTTTTGATTTTGGATACAATGGGCTATGCTTTTAATAGACAATCAGGTTCACTACCTACCATAACATAACCCTGCGCGGATTTTCAACTCATTCAGTTTTTTCAGAAAAATTCCATTTATCTATGCATTGCGGGTTTTCTGCTATGAAACCAGATAAGCTAATAGGGATTGAAGTTATGAGGTTAAGAGATTATGGGGATGTGAAAAATAAACAAGATAAACTAAAAAGACCAAACAGACGAAATGAACCAGATAGACAAGAATGTGCGCAGGGTCGCTTCGCTTGCAGTATCATTTCCTTCGCAGGAGACGCTGAAATCGCCTTTGGCTTGTTACCAGATAGACCAGACAGACAAGATAGACTAAACAGACCAATTTCCGGTTCCGGTCCTGACCCCTATGGGCTGGTCGCATCTTTAAGATGTGTGATTGAATTGCCAGCCCATAGCGAGAAGGGTCCTTCAAAAAAGTCGTGCTACTCGGGGACCGGGGTTGCTTGACACCAAGAATATATTATGTATAATTAGGAGGTTGCAATGGG
>DAIRCK010000001.1:0-222140 GCA_036796695.1 bacterium | reverse complement strand
TAAATCCGACCGCTACAAAAAATCATTAAAATCCAAGATGTGGGTAAACCTCAGACTTTGACCATTGACAATTTTAATAAATAGAATAAACTAAAATGCAATGGTTTACATAAATAGATATAAAGTTATTGAAAAAATTGAAGAAGGGAATTACGCAGCAGTTTATAAAGTTAAGGATAAAGAATTAGAATTAATTTTAAAGATCGCCCGTGAAAATAACCCGGAATTTAATGAAATAATCCGTCGTGAATTCCAGATCCTTTCTCAGTTCAGACATCCAAATATTGTTCAGGTATATGAATATGATTTAACTGATGAGGGAAGGGCATTCTTCACCCTTGATTATATAAGGGGCTTGCCCATCACCCAATCGTTTAATAAATTCTCTGAAGAATTTGTTGAGGCATTGATACAGGTTATCAATGCCCTCAGTGCCTTCCACAACAAGGGTTTTGTTCATAGTGATTTGAAACCTGAGCATATCATATATGATGTTAAAAATAAAAAGGCAGTGCTTATTGACTTTGGTTTTGCCAGTATCTCAAGCCATCAGATAAAGGCGTCAGGCACTTTAGGTTATATCGCACCTGAGATTCTAAAAGGGATTGGTTCTGACCAGCGTAGTGATTTATATTCCCTTGGTGTGATAATCTATGAAGTTCTTAACGGAAATAAACCTTTGCTACCTTATAGCCCTATTAAAGACGGACCAGGGGTTTTGAATAAGACAATTGAACGACTCTTATCAGAAGAACCGAATCTAAGGCCAACAGCACCAGAACTATATGAGACATTTTTGAGTCTTTTATCAAAAAGGAAGATTGAGCCACTGCCATATACAGTCTATCCACCACCAACTGTATTTGTTGAACTTCCTGAAATCGTTGATAAACTAACACACTTAAAAGGTGAATCTGTTGTTGTGTTTGGTGAACTTGGTGCTGGAAAGACGCGATTATTAAAAGAACTGAAATACAGATTTCTCTTTAAAAATTGTGATGTTCTATTATTTTTTGCTGGTCAGGGAGAATACTTCTATAATGCACTCTGCGATTTTATCGGTTTTAAGGAAATGGATTTTACAAATAAAGAGGATAAATTCCAGATCTATATGGAGATAACCGAAAGATTGATTGAATTTGCAAAAGACCAAAATGTAGTAATCCTTGTTGATGATATTGATAACCTTACTGATTATGAACTCGGTCTATTTCGTTATATTGCTCATAGTATTGACAATACAAAGATTACTGTGATTGGAACTTCAAAGATTGAACCAAGAATAAGAGAATTGAATCTCTTTGAACTCCATCTCAGGCAATTTACAAAAGAAGAGACAAAGGTTTTAATTGAGAAGACTTATTCTGTAATATATATAATAGATAGTGATGGGTTAGATAAATTCGCTGAATGGCTCCATAGTTTTACAGGCGGGAATCCATTATTCATTGTTGAGACCTTAAAGAACCTTTATGAACAAAGTATTCTTAAATTTGAAGATAATAAGTGGCAGGTTGATATGAATCTATTAAAGGGATTCAAACTACCTGAGGGGATTGAAGAGATAATCTCAAATCGGATAAAAGGATTGAATGATGAGGAGTTAAAGGTTCTGAAGGTGCTATGCATTGCCGGACAACCAATATCCCTGCCAGTTCTGAATAAGATATTTCCTGAAACCGGGAATATCTCAATTGAGATTCTAAAACTACTCGGTCTTATAAAAGAGGAGAGGATATGTGAACAAAGGGCATTTTTACTTTCAAGCCAGACCATAAAGATAATCGTGGAGAGAGTTATAAGCAGGGAAGATTTGAATAGGTTTTCTTTTGAACTCATAAGGGCGATAGAAGATTACGGTGTGAATAAGGAGATTTATCCATTGCTTGGAAGATTATATGAGAATGCCAGTGATAAGGATAATGCGTATAAGTATCTTTTATTATCAGCAGATAATTTTGAAAGAATAAATGACTATATCTCGGCAATAAAATATTATAAAGATTCTTTAAATTATTGCCTGGATATTGAACCCGGCAAGTATTATGAAATATTACTAAAAATTGGTGATTTGCATCTCAGGTTAAATGATAATAAACAGGCAATTGAATATTATGAGAAGGTGATAAAGGGTTCAGAGGGATTAATGATAGAATCTCACCTTGGAATTGCAAAGGCGTATTTTGGGATTGGTAAGTTTGAAGAATCTGTGAACTATCTTGAAGAGATTTTAAAAATACCTAAAATCAAACCTGAAGATTATGCAAGGACACTCGGATTTTATGGTTATGCCCTCGCTTATATGAAAAATTTTGAAAAGGGCGAAAAGATTCTAAAAGAATTCCTTGATTTCAGCCACAGGATTAACAATCCCCAACTCGAGGCTAATGCCCTGTATAACCTTGCCACACTTGAGTGGTTCAGGAATGATTTTGATAGGGCAAAGGAATATTGCCTTGAATCGCTTGAATTGTCAGAGAGGCACAATCTAAAAAATGAGTCCGGGTATTCTGCAAACCTGCTCGGTTCATTATATATGCAAAGAGGTGATGTTGAAAATGCCTTAACTTTTATTAAAAAGGCGATTGAGATATTTGAAAAAATAAAGGTGATGAGTGCACTTGATTCAGCATTACTTAACAAAGCACTTTGTCTTTTATACAAAGGCGAGTTTGAAAGGGCAAGTGGAATCCTTGAGATTGTATATAAGGATAGCCTGAAATCCGGTTCAAAACATCTCCAGGGGGTAGCACTTTTAAATCTGGGAACGATATTTGAGGATACAGGTAGGTTTGATAAGGCGATTGAATACTATCAAAAGGTATTAGAAGTCCAACCCGATTCAAACTATGCAATCCACAATCTATCAATGGTTTATATCAAGAAGGGTGATTTTGATAAGGCAAAGGAAATTCTCGAATTCAGGATAAAGAGCGGTGAAGACCCGTATTATCTTTCAGGTATGGGAATTATCAACCTAATAATGGGCAGGTTAGATGAGGCAGAAAGATATATAGAGGAATCTATCAGATGGATAGAAAATAATCCCGCAGAAATCTCCCAGAAGATTGATATCTATCTAAATGGGGTTCTATTCTATTATGAGAAAAAGAATTATGAAGAGGCACTAAATTATGCACAAAAAGGTGAATCGTTAAGTCCTGCCTTATTAAGGGAGGGCATAATCTTCAAGACATTGATAGAGATAAATAGTTTTATGTTAAACAGGGCGCAGAGATTGGAGATTGAGCATTTACTCAAGGAAATAAAAGAAAAAGGATATATTTATGATTATGTTCGGCTAAAACGGATGGAGATTGAATCAAGGATTGAAAAGGGGATTGAGTCAAATGATATTCCAAGGATTGCCGAGGAGTTATCTTCACTGGAACGGATACTAAAGACAATGGGTGCAGAACTTGAACTCTCAAGGGTCCAGAAACTTCTATTGAGTTTCTATCCTGTTATTGTGCGGGATTATTCTAAGAGGATGATTTCAAGGGAGTATCTTGATGCATTCTCAAGGCTTGCAATGATAATAGATAGTAAACTCGGTGACGAGGATTTTATAAGTGAAATCCTTGACCTGATTATATCTGCAACCGGTGCTGAGCGTGGTGCGATATTCATCAATACTGAAAAAGGGATGGAGTTTGTTACAGGCAGGAATATGGATAAGAAGACGATAAAGGATGCATTTGAACTATCAAAGACCGCGATTGCTGAACTTGATAAGGATGGTATTGTATTCGTCCCTGATGCGATAAACAATCCGAAATTCAATATCAGAAAGAGTGTCCTTTTGAACCAGATTCGTTCTATTCTGTGTATTCCACTCGGTATCAATGATAATATAATCGGTGCAATATACCTTGATTCAAGGATTACAGGTTCAATGTTTGGTGAAGAGGATAAGGAGTTCTTGATTACTGTCTCAAGGATTCTTGCATCGGTCATTGATAAATCAATGGTCTTTAAAAACCTGCGTGAAGAACTCGTCCAGTTGAGGGATGGCTATGTCCTTGGGATTGGTAAGGGCTATATACTGGGAAAGTCAAGGGCGATAAAGAAGATTCACAGGTTTATCAATGATATTGGTCCTACTGATGCAACGGTCCTCATCACTGGTGAGACCGGGGTTGGTAAAGGGATGATTGCAAGGCTTATCCATCTAAAGAGTAAAAGAAAGGATAATAAGTTTGTGAGTATAAACTGCGGAACGATTCCAGAGACACTCCTTGAATCAGAACTATTCGGTTATAAAAGGGGTGCATTCACCGGTGCACTTACTGATAAGAAGGGCTTACTTGAAGATGCAGAAGGCGGAACAGTATTTTTTGATGAGATTACCAATACTGGCCTTGCATTCCAGGCAAAGATGCTTGAGGCGATTGAGGATAAGATAATCAGGCGCCTTGGAGAGACCCAGACCAGAAAGATTAATGTCCGTTTCCTCTTTGCTACAAATAAGGATATTGATATTGAGGTAGAGGAGGGTAGATTTAGAAAGGATTTATACTACAGGGTTAATGTATTTATTGTCAAGGTCCCCAGTTTAAGGGAGAGGATTGAGGATATACCGATCCTTGCAAGGTTCTTTCTCGATTTAAAATGTAAAGAGATAAATAAACAGATTGATGGCTTTACCCAGGAGGCGATACAGTTGTTAAAAGAATATCCCTGGCCTGGAAATGTCCGGGAACTCCAGAATGTGATAGAAAGGGCAGTGGTTCTATCAAAATCAAGGATAATAACCCACAGGGATATTGGATTCAGACCAGAACCAGGTTTGATGCCGATAAAAGAACTGACAAAAGATGCCTTAATAAATGCCCTTAATCTGACAAACTGGAATATAAATGAATCTGCAAGGATTCTGGGCATAAGCAGGAGGACTGTTTATAGATACATTGAGAGGTTTAATATCAAGGTATCTAAATAATTTGTAATATGCGCCAATAATAAAATCTGTGCCAGATTGACACGGATTACTTCCAAAAATTCAATGGATTTTATATAGATATTCCAGACCACAAATATGTGACAAATTGACACAATTCTGGTTATCTCATCCTTGAAAAATAATTGAAATTTCATAGGTTTTGTTGGCACGATTTTTGCATATATAATGGGTATAAAGGAGGCAAAAATGAGAAAGGCAATATCCTATATAATGATAATCCTTGTCCTGGGTACAATATTCGGTCTTTGTATGCACCAGACAAAGGATAATGCGGTTATTAATTCAATAACCGATATCATATCACCGGTAGTGGCGTTTGCAGATTCTGATACTGTGGGTGGAAAACAACCGCCACCTCCACCACCGATTTTGTAATTAGTATTTTTAATAAGGGAGTCATTTATGGCGCCTGTCCATCTATTTGAGATAAAGATGCTTGATGGATCAAGGTATCGGGGTGAGATTGCGTATAAGGACGACAAGATGATTGTGCTCCGTTTATCAGAATCGTGTGATTCAGAATTAGGGATAAAGATTCGGCTCTTTTATAATGGTATTATGAGCATCCAGGAACTTGGATGGCGTAGAAGATTGTCAAAATCAGCGAGGCAGAATTAAAAAGGCGGTGTTCATAAACGGGGATTGCCCTTTTGGGCAATCCCCGTGAACATATAAAAAATGGATAGGATAATTTTGTCTATTTCACTATTTATCCAGGGTATCGCATTTTTTATTGCCCTATTTTATCTCAGAAGAATGCCTAAGTATGTGGGAATTTTGATATTGATTGTTCTTTCTTTTATGCTTTTAAGAGGAGTCTTAAATATCACAGGATTTTTTAAGGCAGAGATTTCAGAGATTCTCGTCCTTGTTGTGAGTATATTTATCTTTTTAACAATAATAGGTGCATCAAACCTTTATAAAGAATTTGATAGAATCTTAAAGGTTTTAAAAGGTTTATGGGAGATTGACCGTGTAATCCTTTCTGGCCTGACCCCGAGGAGCATAATGGGTGGTATAAAAAAAGCAATGGTTGAATTGATTGATTGTGATGGGTTTGGAATTTATACCTATGACCAGGCGAAAAATTCGTTACGCCTTTATGAGAATTATAATCTTGATGAAGAGATTCACAAAGGTATGATGGAAAAAGAAAATGGGATTTTATGGAAAATTATCAGAGAGAGAAAATATACCCTGGTTTCAAATTTTAGGGATGATAATAATTTTTCTGATTTTTTAAAGAGTAAGAATTATTCAACATTGATTGGTCTGCCTTTGATTAAAAAGAGTAACACCCTGGGTGCATTAGTTTTTTTATCATATAAAAAAAATTATTCCCGGAAAGAAATTCAATACATAGAGGGTATTGGCAGACAGGTCGGGATCGCCTTAGATAAAATTCAGACCATAGAAAGGATTAAAGAAATGCACATTGAAATGGTATTTGCACTGGTGCAGGCGATAGAGACACGTGATCCCTGCACAAAAGGACATTCCTTACAGGTTGCAAATATTGCGGTTGAACTTACAAAGATTTTTGGAAATTCTGAGAGAGAATTAGAACTTATTAGATATGCGGGTTTATTGCATGATGTGGGAAAGATTGCTGTTCCAGAAACGATTTTGAACAAACCCTTTAGTCTAAATGAAGAGGAATGGAAGGTGATGAAAAGACACCCGGTGATAAGTGCAGAGATAGTCAGGCCCATCAAAGATCTGGGCGAGATTGCAAAGTGGATACTCTATCATCATGAACGATGGGATGGCTCTGGTTATCCAGAAGGATTGAAAGGAAGAGAGATTCCATTCTTTTCACGCATCCTTGCTATCTGTGATACCTATTCAGCGATGGTGAGTGACCGTCCATATAGAAAAGGGCTTACAGATGAATCCGCAAGAGAAGAAATTAAGAAATTTTCTGGAAAGCAATTTGACCCTGAAATAGTTGAGATATTTTTGACCCTGTCAAAAGAATTTTTAAAGAGACTCATTGAAAAAAAAGATGTGCCTTCATAGGCATTCCCTCAAGGGGCTGGGCTTAAGGGCACTGTTTTCCCGGCCCCTTAATATCTTGACTTATTCTTGAAAATGATTATCATTAAATATGAGTTTTTTATTTATATTATTAATACTACAGACGAGTTCAATATATCTTGGTGAATTGAGCGGTGTTATAAGCCCTGCAAGCAGTACCTACATACTCCGTGCCATTACTATTGCTGAGGAGAAAGATGCAGAATGTCTCATTATAAAACTTGATACCCCGGGTGGCCTTGATGAATCAATGAGGGAGATCACAAAGAGAATTCTAAATGCAGATGTGCCTGTGGTCATATATGTCGCACCAAAAGGTGCAAGGGCTGCATCTGCAGGGGTATTTATCCTGTATGCCAGCCATATTGCAGCAATGGCACCAGGAACAAATGTTGGTGCTGCACATCCGGTTGGAATGGGTGGAGAGAAGATTGATAGTGTGATGGCGAATAAGGTAACGAATGATGCAGTTGCATACTTGCAGTCCCTGGCAAAGACAAGGAATCGTAATATCGAGTGGGCAGAAAAGGCAGTGCGGGAAAGTGCCTCAATTGACGATGAAACTGCATTGAAGATTGGAGTTTGTGAAATCATTGCTGAGAATGAAGAAGAATTGATAAAAAAGATTGATGGTAAAGAAGTCAGGATTCAGGAACAGACAAAAAGATTGGATACAAAATCAGTTCCGGTAAAAAAACTTTCAATGACCTTGAGAGAAAAGTTGCTTTTGATATTAACAAATCCTAATATTGCCTATATTTTATTATTGCTCGGGATATATGGTCTATTTTTTGAACTCCAGAATCCAGGGATGATATTCCCTGGTGTTGTCGGTGGGATATGCCTTATCCTTGGATTTTATGCCCTTCATCTTTTACCTGTGAATTATGCAGGGGTGGCATTGATCATATTGAGCGCAATATTCTTTATTCTTGAAATATATGTAACATCACATGGTTTATTGAGTGTTGGTGGTGTTATATCCCTTGTAATTGGCTCTTTGATTCTTTTTGGGAGTGACCAGCCATTTTTAAGGGTCTCCTGGGAGGTTATAATGGTCGTTGTCATTATCATTGTTATCTTTGTCGGTTTATTACTCTTTATGGGGATAAAAGCCCAGTTCAGAAAACCAACTGCTGGAAAAGAAGGGCTTGTGGGAGAGACAGGGATTGCCAGAACTGATATTGACGATAAAGGAGGAACTGCCTTTGTCCATGGTGAATGGTGGAATGCAGTGAGTGAAAAACCGATAAAAAGGGGAGCAAAAATTAGAGTCATAGACTCTGAGGGGATGATATTAAAGGTTGAAGAGATTTGATTATCCTTTGCCTTCTAAATATCTTTGAAAATTTTCTTTTTCCTGAATTTGCACTGAACACCTTTAAATTCAATCCCGCGGATTTCATTGAACAGAGATTATTTATATCACTGGGTGGTGATGAAAAATTCGGTCTCAATGAATTGCGCACCTATAATGCCGACCTCCAGATTAGACCATTTAGATTAAGATTAAAAACATTCGGCAATGACCTTTATAGAGAAAATTGGTTTGAACTTTCTGGCGGTTTTCTCATTTACAAAACATTGACCGGTGGGATTGGTATAGGTCTTTTAAACAACTGGATAAAAGATTACACAAATCGGTTTACATATACAGTAAAAATTGGCAGTCTCTATTATCTATCTAATATTAAATTTGAACTCTGTCTCAATAATATAAATCATCCAGAATTTTCTGAAACCGATTATCTCCCTGTGACTTATCTATTGGGTGCAAGTTATTTTATCAATCAGGAGATTAAACCTTGCTTTTATATAATGGGTAAAGAAAAAGAAAGACCATTTTTCAAACCAGGATTGTTCATAAAGATGATAAATAATTTAGAATTTTTTACCGGTATAAGCACTGAAAATTTTCTTTTTGAATTCGGTCTGAGATTACATCTTGGTAGAATCATCCTTGATTATGCAGGAACAAGCCATCGTCAGCTGGGTCTTACACATTCATTCTTTGTTAATTTCTTTTAATGTTAATCCTGATATTTTTATTTAATACCATTAATCAAGACCTTTTTGAAACCGAACAGGATAAGGATTTTGAGACGATATTATTTGAATTAGAGATGCTAAAAAATAATCCAATTGACCTCAATACAGCAGATTTAAAAGATTTATCAAAGATTCCATTTTTAAAGCCTGCTGATTGCCTGAAGATTATAGGATACAGGGAAAAATTGGGCAGATTTGAGGCTGTTGATGATCTTCTTAAAATAAAAGGGTTTGATAAAGAATTTATTGAGTTAATTAGACCCTATGTAACAATAAAGACAAAGCCGATTAAATGGAAAGGCGTTCAGAATAGATTGAGATTTAAGAAAAATTTAGATGAAAAGGATAGTGAAGAATATTATACAAGAAACATATTTGGAATAAACGATTGTAAGATTTTTCTGGTCACAGAAAAAGACCCTTATGAATCTTGTTTTTTTGACTATTACAGTGCGGGAATTTTGATTGATGAAGGTAAAAGGAGATTTGTATTAGGAAATTACAATCTTGACTTTGGTTCAGGGATAATCCTTTCATCGACCGGCACATTCTTTCGGGGAACTGATTTCAGAATGCTTACGCATGAGCGGGGAATAATCCCTTATACTTCAACAATGGAGAATGGTGGATTCTTTGGTGCGGCGCTTAGTGATACACTATTTCTCAATTATTCAATATTTTATTCAAATCAAAAACTTGATGGCAGGATTGATACATCAGGATATGCAAGGTCATTTGACCCATCAGGAAATCATACGGATTCAGCATCGCTGGCACGCAAGGACCGTATTCGTGAGGAGATATTCGGCTATAATCTCCGTTATTATGGAGGAAATCTACAGATAGCTCAGACTACATACTGGTCCAATTATGAGCCATCTTTTATTTGTTCTGATTCAACCATTGATTTTTATGGCAGTGATTATTTTATGAGTGGAATGAATTTGAATTATTATACAGATAGATTTATTTTATTTGCTGAATTTGCAAGGTCATTCCAGAATCGTCTGGGAAGTATTTTTGGCTGGACCGGTCTATTACCTTATAATTTTGAATTCAATCTCGCGGGAAAATATTTCAATCCTGGTTTTTACGCACCAAAGGGTGATGAGGCAGATGAAGATTATATTGGTTTATATTTCGATTTAAATAATAGTTCAAAAATAATCGAGGCTGGAACGACTATCAATATCTATACGAATAATCAGGCAGATAAAAATAACTATGATTTGAGATTCAATCTCAGTAAAACCATAGGCTTTGCCGAAACAAAAATAGGTCTGCGCTGGTTATATCAAGAAAATAGAAAAGAACTTTCAGGTTCGCGTATTTTTTTGAGGGTTAAGCAAAAAAGATTTTTATATCTTGATTTGAGACTGGAAGAAAAATATGATTACGGAGAAATATTAAAAAGGGGCATATTCGGTGGGATTGAATTGGGGATTGATACAAGATTGATAGATGCAAAATTAAGATATGGTCTATTTGATATCGATTCTTACTCAACAAGAATTTATGTCTATGAACCAGATCTGCCCGGTATTATAAATAATCGAATGGTTTATGGAAACGGAAGATGTGGATTTACTTATTTTTCTGTAAAGCCAGTAAAGAATATAAATATCTCAATTAAGTTTGCATTTATGGAAAGAGATTCGCTAAATAAAGAGTTGGGGGTCCAGTTAGATACAAAATTCTGAGGGTTTAATTTTTATTAACCTCCTCCTTGACTTTTTTAATTTTTTGTATATCATTTTCTATTCAATTTCAGGATTTCAGAGATAGATTATTTTTCAAACTTGAATAAGAATATCTAAAGGAGGTGCTATGATTGAGGTTAAGGATTTATCTAAACATTTTGGTCGAACCAGGGCAGTGGATGATATTTCATTTAGTATTGGCAAAGGAGAGATCGTTGCATTTCTTGGACCAAACGGTGCAGGAAAGACAACGACAATGCGGATGCTAACAGGTTATCTAATCCCAACAAAAGGCAAATGTCTTATAAATGGTATTGATGTGACAGAAGAGCCGATTAAGACAAAAGAATTGATTGGTTATCTTCCTGAAGATAACCCCCTGTATCCGGATATGAAAGTTTATGAGTATCTTGAATTCATCGGTGAGATAAGAAAGATAAAGGATTTAAAAAACAGGGTGGGTGAGGTTGCTGAGATCTGTGGTGTAACAAATGTAATGAATAAAGAGATCGGGACACTTTCCCGTGGTTATCGCCAGCGGGTTGGTGTTGCCCAGGCAATAATCCATAATCCAGATATTTTAATACTTGATGAACCGACAGAAGGGCTTGACCCGAATCAGGTGATTGAACTGCGCAATCTCATAAAGGAACTCGGTAAGGAAAAGACCGTAATGCTATCAACCCATATCCTTTCTGAAGCAGAAGCAACCTGTGAAAGGGTGTTGATTATCAATAGAGGAAAACTTGTGGCTGATGGTAATAAGAATGAGATAAGAATGATGGCAAAGGGTGGTGAAACAATCGTCCTTGAACTTATTGCAAAACAGAATCCAATAAATGAACTAAAACAAATCTCTGGTGTAAAAGAGGTCACCGAGAGGAAATCAGAAGATAATCATTATCAATATGAAATATTGAGTGAGAAGGATGTAAGGGAAATTATCTTCGATACAGCAGTCAATAAAAGATGGAAAATAATTGAGCTCCATCGAAGAGCCACATCACTTGAAGATATTTTCAGGGAATTGACAAAGGAGGATTAATGATTGATAAAATAGTCAAAAAAGAGTTGAATAGTTATTTCAATTCACCTATCGCCTATATAATTCTCATTGTCTTCGTTGGTGTGAGTGGATGGTTCTATGCCCAGGATTTATTCCTCGGTGGTGAAGCAGATATAAATGGTTTTGTAAATATCGTGCCTGTTTTGTTTTTACTTTTAATTCCCGGAATATGTATGAGATTGATTGCTGAAGAAAGGGCACGAGGAACCATCGAGACCCTAACTACACTTCCGATCAAAGATATTGATATAATAGTTGGTAAATGGCTTTCCGCGTTTATATTGATTTTGATTGGTCTATGCGTTACGTTCATCTTCCCTGTGATCTCATCATTCCTGGGCAAAATCGACTGGGGCATTGTGTTTACAAGTTATTTAGGGCTGATCCTATTTGCCTTATTCTTTACAGGGATTGGAATATTTGCATCTTCAATTGCAACGACTCAGATTGTCGCATTTGTTATTGGTATATTTATATCATTCTTCTTTTTTATTCTCGGTAAATTGCTCTTTGCCCTTCCTTCAAATATCGTTCCTTTTTTTAATTATCTGAGCATTGATTACCATCTCAATAATATCATTCGTGGCATAATTGATTCAAGGGATTTTATATACTTCATCTCGCTAACTTTTTTATTTGTCTATGGTGCATTTTATTTTTATACCAGGATAAAGGAAAGATTGATCAGCACTACCCATTGGATACTCATTGGTATTGTAATAGTTCTCCTTAATCTTATTTCCACAAGACTATTTTTAAGGTTTGATCTCACCCAGGGTAATATATATTCGTTAAGCCGGGCAACGCTTAAGATATTGAATGAACTGCCCGATAATGTTGTCATTCGTGCTTATGTCACAAGTAAATTACCATTTCCGTATAATAACCGTGCCCAGTATCTGAATGACTTACTTGGTGAATATCGTTTGAGGTCAAAAGGAAAGATCCGTCTTGAACAAATCGACCCGACAACACCCCAGCAGATGATGGATGCCCAGCGCAATGGCATTGTTCCATTACAGTTTACTGAAGTAAAAGAAGGTGAATTTGGTGTAAAACAGGGTTTTATAGGACTTGTCTTCCTTTTTGAGGATAAAAGGGAAGTAATGCCTGTGATTGAAGATTTTGCCAATCTTGAATATGACATAACATCACGGATAAAAAAACTTACTGAAGAAAGAATGAAGATAATAGGATTCACAACCGGACATAGTGAATTGACATTATCAGAAAATCTTTTGAGCAAAATGAGTGACCGCTACACATACCAGGATGTTAATCTTAAAGATACGATAAACCCAAAGATTGATGTTCTTGTTATTGCCGGTCCAAAGAGTGATTTTGATACAATTGAAATTAGAAAGATTTTACAATACATAAATGATAAAATTCCAGTTGCCATATTTTTAGACAAATTTGGCATAAATTTGGATTTCTTTCTTTCATTTCCCCTTCATCTCCCAAACCTTGATTCTTTATTGAATAAACTCGGTATCGTAGTTGAACCAGGAATGATTATGGACCGGAATAATGAGATGCTTGTTTTAAGGAGCCAGCGCGGTTCCTTTATAATGCAGAATATCGTTCCTTATCCATATTTCCCAAAGATAATGGACCTTTCAAAGCAAAACCCAATAACAAAAGACTTCGAAGCAATTGTATTACCATTTGTCAGTCCAGTGATAGGTGGTGATGAACTCGCCCGAACTTCAAAGGTTTCCTGGCTCAGAAATTCTCCACAATCTTTAAATCCCGTAGACCAGCAAAAGTTTATACCTTTTCCAATGCCTTTTGACAAACAGGGACCATTCAACACGATAAGTTGTCAGACCGGGGATAAGAGGATAGTGGTTGTCGGAACATCAAAATTTATTGATAATCAATTTTTGAGCGGTCCTGGAGTTGCTTTGTTTATGAATATCCTTGATTGGCTCACACAGGATGAAACGCTCATATCAATACGCACTAAATTGGTAAGTATAAGACCTTTGAAAGAGATAAGCAAAGGGATGAAAAGATTTATACAATGGCTTGCACCATTGTTGCCGGTGTTGATATTCGTTGTCGTGGGTATAATAAGGTGGCAAATAAGAAAAGGAGGTAAGGCTGGATATGAAGTATAAGAATATAATAATCCTTATCTGTATAATTATTGTATTACTTTTGATTACCCTGATTACAGGGAAGAAACCACAAGCCAGGTCGGTTATCCCGGTTGATGGATTGCAAACAATCATAATACAAAGGCAGAACGATACAACAGAGATAGAAATTAAAAATAATAACTATCAGATTGTAAAGCCAATTTCTTATCCTGGCGATAGTTCTACAATCTCGTATCTCATTCGTAGTTTACAAAATCTGAAACTCGGCGAAGTTATTTCAAAAAGGCAGGAAAAATTTGATGATTTTGAAGTTGGTGATAATGGAATAAAACTCGTTCTCAAAGGGAAAAAAGAAACTGCCTTTTACATTGGTCGATATGCTGGTGACTATCAAAATTCATATTTCAGGTTTGATAAAGATCACAAGGTATATCTTGTCAGTGGTTTGAGTAAACATCAGGTGGATTTAAAACCTGATGATTGGCGTGATAAAACTATTTTGAAGATTGATAAAGAACTCATAGAAAAGATAAGTATTGATGATAAAGAGATAATAAAAAGGGATACTGTCTGGCTCTACGGTGATACGACTATTGAAAAACATAAAATTGATGGTGCCCTATTCAGTTTGAGCGATCTCAGGGCTACTGGATTTTCTGATACCGCAACATTCCAGGCAAAAAATCGTATAAAGATTAAAGTTAAAGGTGGTGGTGAATTCGTTCTTGAGGTCGGTGAAAAGCGTGATTATTCATATCTGGTAAAGTTGCCGGATAAACCCAATATCTTTCTTCTGAGCGAATATACGGTGAATAATTTTTTCAATCTTATTTCTGAACAGGAGAAAAAGAAAAAATAGCAGGAACCGAATTCAAAAATAAGTAGGTTTCTATTTTTTATCTGTTAACTTTTATATCTTAATATTTGTCAAATATTATAGAATTATAAGTTAAAGGGCTTGACTTTTTCTTTTTTGGGCATATAATTATAAATAATTATGGAGGTTTTTGATGCATAAACTATTAACACTGCTCTTGATAGTTGTTTCTATTGCAGGAGCAGCAACACAGAGGCCGGGTTGTGTCTTTCTTTTGATCTGGCCTGGTGCAAGGGCAACTGCAATGGCTGGTGCATTTTCTGCCATTGCCGATGATGCAACTGCCTGTTATTATAACCAGGCAGGATTGGCGTTTATGGAAAGGCAGAGTGTAACACTACAGCATGCACCCTGGCTTTCTGGATTACATGAAGGAATGTATTATGAGTATGCTGGATATACAAAGCCTTTTAAAAATGGAACCGGAGGATTGAATCTTATCTATCTTACAACCGGACCAACCGATGTTGTCAACCCTGATGGTGTCTACCTTGGAACATATACAACATTTGATATTGCTGGGGCATTAAGTTATGGATTTAAATTGAACCCCAATCTGGGTATTGGTTTAGGCTGGAAGGTTGTATATTCATATCTCGTTGCGCCCTGGGTCTTTGGCAGGATGCCAGAATTAGGAATAAGAAGTGGCGGGATTGGTGTCACTTATGCATTTGATACGGGGATGTTATACAAACCATTTGAATATGGTTCACTGGCTCTGGTGTTACATAACATCGGACCTAATATAAAATATTCTGAAAGCGGTGCATCAGACCCATTACCTTATACCTTACGGGTCGGATTAAAAGTCCAACCTGTTAGTTCAAAAGTCATAAAAATTCGTCTCACTGGTGAAGTAACCAAAGTTCTGGTTGGTATGTTTGCCAATTCTAAGAATACATTTTTTGAGAATTTAAAATATGAGATACAGGAAGCCTGGAAGGGAGCAGGTATTGAGATAGATTACTTTGATTTCATCCAATTAAGGGGTGGTTATTTCTATGATTATGAAGGGAAACGGATAGGCTTCACTTTTGGTGGTGGAATTAAGGCAAGTGGCTTTTCCCTTGATGTTGGTGTTGATGAGGCAATGTACGATTTCAAAACGACCAACCGCAAGTTTTCACTAAGTTATCAATTTTAATCTTAACTCCAAAAGTATTACAGATAAATGATTCTTGTCACCGGTGCAACCGGTTTTATAGGTAAGAATTTTGTTCTTGAACAGGTTAGAAGATCACCGATAAAAATTCTTGTGCGCAGGACATCGAATATAAGTGTATACAAAAATATACCTGGGGTTTTGATTAATTACGGAGATTTAAATAATGACCAGGGGCTTGATTCAGCACTTGAAGATGTTGATTTAGTGGTCCATTCTGCGGCAAGAACAATGGGGCGGAATTATTATGAATTCTATCGCTCAAATGTTATTGCCACTGAGAATTTGATAAAGGCAATGAAAAGAAAGAATGTTCATAAAATTATATTTTTGAGTTCTCAATCTGCAGGTGGACCAGGAAGTTCTAAAGATGGTCTGGATGAAAAGGTAAATTCTGTGCCGGTTTCTTATTATGGTTTATCAAAGAAAATTGCTGAAGAAATTGTAGTTGATTCTGGACTTGATTACATAATACTTCGCCCATGTTCTGTATATGGACCATATGATATGGAGATATTGAAAATTATTAAACTCTTAGAAAAAGGATTCTGCCCAATTATTGGCAAAGAGGAGAAATATATAAACTTGGTCTATGGGAAAGATTTTATTGCTCTCCTTCAGGTCATTATAGAAAAAAATTTATTTAATCACAAAATCTACTATGTAAGTGATGGTGTCTGCTATGCGTTTAATGATGTTGTTATAGTGATACAGGAGATATTGAAAAAGAAGAAATGCATAAAGATAAAAATTCCGGAATCTATTGCTCTATTATTTGGAATGTTTAACGACCTGTTTATTCCACAAAGATTACGCTTGGTTGGTTATGATAAAATTAAAGAGATGTCTGAAAATTTCTGGGTTTGCATAAGTTCAAATATTATGGAAGATACTGGATGGAGTCCGAGTTATGATCTTAAAAAGGGAATGGAAGAGACGATAAAATGGTATAGAGAAAATAATTATTTAAAGTATTGACAAGTCACTTTTTTTTGTTATAATTAAGTATGAATAATGATGGTATAATTATGAATAATGTAAATTGGTATGCAATATATACGAAATGCCATCACGAGAGGACGACGAACAAGATTCTTGAGGACCAGGGACTTCATACTTTTCTGCCGGAAATCCTTGTTCCCAGCAGAAGAAAGGACCGAAAACTTCTTATAAAAAGGCCATTATTCCCGAACTATTTATTTGTTCAACTTGATAACAATAAAGAGAACTGGTTAAAAGTTTACAAGACCCAGGGTGTTGTCCGTATATGTGGAAATGGTAGACCAACACCGGTCCCTGACGATGATATAAACTCAATAAGAATATTTGTTCAGAGCGACAGGAATATTTATCCTTTGCCATATCTTGTTGTCGGTGCAAAGGTCAGGGTGGTTGCAGGGCCCCTTGCCGGTGCCATTGGCATCCTTTTAAAAGAGGATAACAAGAAGAGACAACTCGTTGTATCTATTGAATTGATGGGTCAATCAGTTGCAGTAACCCTTGCTGATGATGAAGTAAGACCCTATTGATGGAATCTTCCAATACCTAATTTCTCGTAGACTTCTTCCATCGTTTCACGGGCTATTGTTTTAGCCCTTTTATAACCGTCGTTTAGGACCCCATAAATATAATCAGGTTTATTTTGTAATTCTTTCTGTTTTTCCTGAATTGGTTTTAGTTCAGTATAAAGATTTTCTAATAGTATTTTTTTGCAATCAAGACAACCTATACCCGCGCGTTTGCACTCCTGGGCACAATAATCAATATCCTTTTGTTTAGAGAAAGCAATGTGCATAGTATAAATATTGCAGAGTTCAGGATTGCCAGGGTCAGTCTTCCTCTTTCTATTTGTGTCTGTGACCGCTGTGCTCAACTTCTTCCATATCGTTACTTTATCTTCGTCAAGGTATATACAATTATCAAGCGATTTACTCATTTTATTAACACCATCAAGCCCAAGGATCTTTGCCACTTTCCCCAGATACTCTTTTGGTTCAGGAAAGGTTTCACCAAAATATGAGTTAAACTTACGCACGATTTCCCTGGTCAATTCCAGATGGGGAAGCTGGTCTTCTCCAACAGGCACAACGACCGATTTATAGAGGATGATATCTGCTGCCATTAAAACCGGATAATCAAGCAATCCCATATTAAGATAATCAGGATTCTGAGATTTTTTTTCTTTAAAAGTAGGAACCCTTGTTAGATATGAAATAGGGGTTATTGTATTCAATATCCAGGCGAGTTCAGTATGCTCAGATACAGTAGACTGGAGCATAAGGATGCTTTTTTCAGGGTCTATTCCAGCCGCGATATAATCCACAGCACAATTGAATATACGACTTTCCATATTTTTAGGCTCAAAAGGAACGGTCATTGCGTGGTAATCAACGATACCATAAATGCATTGATAATCATTCTGCAGGGCAATCATATTCCGCATTGCGCCCACATAATTTCCAATGTGCAATCTGCCTGAAGGCTGAATTCCACTGAAGACATTTCCTTTATTCATAACCTAATAATACACAAAAAATATTTTATGTCAACTCCTACACCAATTGCTAAGGTGCTCTATTTTTAATTCCTGTCGAAAGTTTTTAAAATTATTATTTTGTAGCCAGATTAAAAATTAGATTGAAGAGGCGAAGTCAGACCTTGTGTCAACGAGCACACCGTCAAGGTCAAAAAATACTGCTTTTATTCCAGTTTTACATTCTAAATCTTTCATAGATTTTTATTCACGTTAGTAGAAGGGTTTTAATGTAATATGTATCGATGTTTGTGCCCAATTTTGACTCTAACGGGCACACCATTCTGCAAAGCTGGCGTAAATCTATATTTCAAACCTGCACAAAGCGAACAAAAGTCAAATTCACAATAGCCACTTGAGTCAATAATTTTGCATGCTGAAACACTTCCATCGGGTTCAATATCCATTTCTGTACTACACTCACCTTCAATACCTTTCACTCTTAGATTGTGTGGATAATGTGGTCTAACGACAGATAATACTTGGGGCTTTTTCTCAAGATTTTCATAAGAAATTGATTTATATTTTTCAGGATATATAGTTATTGATTTAGAACAGGATTCTGGGCGCAGTGTTTCTGGTTGGACATACTCCCAGGTTTTATTCTCTTTCAAATAGAGAGTTAAATAATCATTTACTTTCAGCAGAGCGGGTAGTATATAAGTTTGATTCGCATTGCTTTTAGTGACCGCATTCCATTTTTCCATCAATTACAAACAAGATTTTAATCGTGTCCCCTGTACTATCATAATCTGTGAATTCCATCGGCTCAAAATTAGCAACCTTACTAATAGTTATATTTTTTATTTCCTCGTAAGTAAAAGGTTTGCGATACAATTCCAGTGTTATAAAGCTTTCTCTTTCGCTTATAAAATATTTTTTAATATCCTCAATTAACTCCTGATTCTTATTCAGATATTCGCGGATAAACAAATAACCAACATTAGGTATTTTTTCTAAGGAGAATAAGCCAATCCGTATGCTATCTCTCATAATGGCAAATTTGTAGAGAATTTGGGAGTTTTTTGCATCTTCAATAGGGGTATATGCAACGATGAGATATTTACCAATCCTAATATCCTCCCTTGGTAATTCTGTTGTAGATATGTCAGCATACCTGCCTTGCCATATAAATGGCTTTGGTGCACATGCGAGAAAGATTGCACAAATTATGAAAGGAATGGATATTTTGGTTCTACTGTATTTATGCCTTTGCATTTATTTTTTTGTTCCAATTTGTTACTGATAGAACCCTGTTAAACTCTCTTTAATTTTATCAGCCAGTTTATCTGCAAATATTCCCATTAATTCCGATTTCCTATTCTTATCAAACATTACATTTTTAACTTTCATATTAACCACTACAAACATTCTATATTATATATATTTTTTATTATTTTACAACAATTAAAATAGCTAACGACTCTCCAGGTTTGCGTCATTACAATGCAAGCGTTTCAAAAAAATTGAACAGTGCTTCTGATCTGTAGCAAAGTAACTATCACCATTTCAAATTCAATTTTATGGTGCCTTAATAAAAAGGAGATATGCATTTATGATGTTTCAGGAAGATTGGTTAGATGCTTATCATTATCAAATATCATAGAATGGATGGAACTAATTTAATAGAAAATTGAGTTGTGGTGTCTATACTTGCGTAATACAAGTTGGCAAAAATGTATTCTCCCAAAAAATTGTATTATTAAAATAATCATTCCCCCTTGATTTTATTATTATTAGATGGAAACAACCTAAATATTATGAGTAAACAATCAATCCTTTTTTAAAAGAATCCTTGACTTTTTTAAAATATTTCTTATAATATAGTTAAATAAGGAGGTATTATGAAAGTCTTATTAATGCTGTTATTATTGTGGTTTATTGGGTATGCGGATAATAACCCACTCGCTCCAGCAATAAGGGGGTATTATACCCCAGAGCCGCTTGGTGATGGAAATATCTTCTCAATAACTGATTATTCCTTTGATCCTTTGAAGGAAAAGCCAGTAATCCCTGAGAACCTGAAAATAGAGGAATATCCAGATGGTGAAGGTTATTATCTTGTTCAACTTTATGGTCCGATTTATAAAGATATGCTCACCCAGATTGAGAATACCGGGGCAAAAGTGCTGGGTTGCCATTCCAGGTATGTATTCGTTGTAAAAATGGATAATACTATCAAGACTGAAGTTGATAAAATCCCGTTTGTCCGTTATGTAGATATCTATCAACCTGCCTATAAGTTTTATAGAAAAATTCTTGAAGGGAGTAAGACAGGGAAGTTCCTTGTTTATCTATTTTATACCGAAAAAATTCAAGATGTAATGAACGATTTACAGAATCTTGGAGTAAATATTCTGAGTTATTCAGATACTGATTTAATAAAATTCTTCTGGGTAAGTTGCCAGCGTTCACATCTTGTTGATATTGCCCATTTAAAGTCTATATACTGGATTGAGGAATGGTTTCCATCTGAGCCTGAGAATGACCAGGCACAGTGGGTTAATCAGAAAGGACTTCCGCCTACTGATACTACCCGTTCTATATGGCGTCAGAATATCTACGGTATTGACCAGATACTTGGTTATACAGATACCGGACTTGATGTGAATCACTACGCATTTCGTGACCCGAACATAGCAATATCTGATACCGGTGAGTTTCCCAATCACAGAAAGGTTGTGGTATTTAAAAAATATCCACCAGCAAGCGGTGTTGGTGACCCGGATGGGCATGGCACCCATGTTGGTGGAACGATTGCGGGTAATGATTCAGCAATGGGCGGCACAGACACGCGAGATGGACATTCCAAGGGTGCGCGGATATCCCATTTATGCCCAATACCAACTTCCAGTTATAATTTTGTGACCGTTTTTGATGTCCTTACCAATACACTTCGTAATCCGCAATTGCGAGCCAGAACCATTTCTAATTCCTGGTGGACAGGCACAATGGGTTCCTATTCAGCAAAGAGTATGGAGACAGACCTTTTCTGCTGGAAGAACAAGGATGTGGTTCTTATCAAATCCTGTGGTAACCAGGGACAATCAAGCCAGTATCGTATCACTGAGCCGGGTAATGCAAAGTCTATTCTTGCTGTAGCCAGTGTTCAAAATGGAACGAATGCTACTGTATTATCCACATTTTCAAGCCGTGGTCCAGCACCTGATGGCAGGATAAAACCTGATTGTGCTACACCAGGTGAAGGGATCTATTCAGCCCAGAGAAATACCACCAATTCTTATGTCTCAATGTCCGGAACTTCAATGTCTGCACCATCCTGTAATGGTTGTGTAGGGATGATGAGGGAATATCTAAAGAAAGGATGGTATCCAAGGGGTTATCGTAATCCACCAGATAGTATGGCTTATGTTAGTTCTGCATTGCTCAGGGCAATGGTGTATGTTTCAACATCTCCCAATATTGGCAGTTATGTTGTGCCCAGTGAATATATCGGATGGGGTAGGATAACGGTTGATTCAGTCCTTGCCTTTGCCCTGCCGACCCCTGAGAAGAGGGAATTGTTACTCTATGATGATACAATTGGATTATCAACCGGCCAGTTTGTTGAATTCACATTCACAATCATTGATTCGGTCCCCTCACTTCGTGCTGTTGTTGCCTGGACTGATACTGCTGCAGCAGCAGGTGCAACATGGGCATTGATCAATAATCTAAATGTAAGAATAATTTCACCGTATGCTGATTCATTTAAAGGCAATGTATATTCCAATGGCCAATCTGTCCGTAATCCAACTGCACCTTATGACAGTTTAAATCCCTATGAATGTTTTCACATTCCCAATCCCAGGCGTGGCCAATGGAGATTGAGAATTATGGCAGCAAATGTTGTTACAGCAAGACAGCCTTATGCAGTGGTCCTTACAGGAAATTTCCTGGAGAGCCCGGTAGGTATATCTGAAGAAATCTCTGATAATATAAAACCAACGACCCTGAAGATGAGATTAATGACTACAAATCCTGTAAAAATTGGTAAGGTTAATATCAAATTCTTTGCCCCTGCAAATGAGAAGTATTACTCACTTAAAGTTTATAATGCCTATGGTGGTTTAATTAAAAATCTCTTAAAGAATAAAAAAGGAACGAATGAATGGGAGAGGCTTACCTGGGATGGCAGGGATGAGAGTAAGAGACCAGTCCCATCAGGAATTTACTTTATCAATTTTGATGATGGTGAGACATTAGTTACTCAAAAACTGATTTTGCTAAAGTGAGTTCGATAATTGCAAAAAAAATTACAATAAGGGCACGGAACACACAGGGGGATTTAACCGACTAACGATGCTGATAGACGAAACGGGCAGCGACCCCGCAATAAATATCAACGCTCTTTTGTAGATAAAAATAATTTCCCATTTTTTAAAGGGGGATACATGGGATTTTTCGATTATACTCGAGCGGCCATTGACTATTACAATACGGGCTGCGAAACCGTATAACGAAAGACGATCTTTGTAACTTTGAGACTAAATTCTCTACTCCATATTTTTTCTGGCTACTTGCTACTCTCTACTATCTATAGAGAACCTATCGGCGTTAGAAACGCCTCCTACATTATTTTCCCCCTGCCTGTAGGAGCGGTTTCCAACCGCGATAATACCCTTCTTATTTTTTTCTTAATACTGTATCAAGATACAAATCCCCCTTCAAATATTTCAGACTCCTCTCCCCGCCAATCCTTGTGGTGGGGAGAGGGAAGGGTGAGGGGAAGATCAATAAATCCAATTCCTCACATCCCTTCCTTTCGTAAAGGGGGACATAGGGGGATTTTTTTCTTTTTCTACCCGAACAACCATTTACGTATAACGATACGGGCTGCGAAACCGTATAACGAAAGACGATCTTTGTAACTTTGAGACTAAATTCTCTACTCCATATTTTTTCTGGCTACTTGCTACTCTCTACTATCTACTGGGGAGGTATTTCCAGTGCCGATATATCGGATTAAAAACAATTTCTTATTTAGACATTACCCGATACATTTGGTATCAGCAGGTAGGAGATATATACTTTACTATCGCAGGGTGTAGAGATATTTCCTAATTTATTTTATAGCAAAGTAACCATCAAAATTTCAAATTATATTTTAAGGTGCCTTAATAAAAAGGGAAATATCCATTTATGACGCTTCGGGAAAATTGGTTAGACGATTACCATTATCAAATATCATAAAATGGAATGGAAAAGACGAATCCAATATTATAGTCAGTTGTGGAATTTATTTTTGTGTGATATAATTACAAAAAACATTCTCTTAAAAAATTGTATTATTAAAATAATCATTTCCTCTTGATTTTATCATTTTATTATTTTATAATTATAAAATAATAAAATAATGAAATGGAGGTAAAAATGAGGATAGTTGAGAAAAAATTTAGAGGTTCGGTTATATGCCGTGTGCTGGGTTATCCAATTTCTTACGGCATAGTAAAGCTATTGTTAAATAGAGGAAGAATGAGCCTTGATGAGATCGCGCAGGAGGTAAAGAGGTCTAAAGCGGCGGTATGTTTTCAGTTGACGAAACTTCGTCTGGCAAACATCATCAGATATGAAAGAATTGGTAAAAAGACCCTATACTGGGTGAAGTATCCAGAAGAGGTAAAGAGAATTTTTCAATCCTGCGATTCACTTGTTGCCCGTATATCACGACGATTAGAAAAGGATTTTTGATTATTAAATTATTTTATTATTATTTAATTATAAAATGAAAAATAATGCTTAAATATTGTGAGTAAATAATCTAAAGATAGAATTTAGTGAGGATTTTTATGAATCAAATACAGGTAGATGATTGGCTCAGCATTTTCGTTAAAAAATTGCAGAAAATTTTTAAAAGCCGCCTGATATTCGTTGGTCATACAGGAAGCTGGGCAAGAGGGGAGGCAAAACAAGAGAGTGATATAGATACAGTCGTGGTTCTTGACTACATTGACGCTGAGGATCTTAAGGAATTTAGAAATATCATAAAGAGGATGCCTGATGCTGGAACTTATGCGAGTGGCGTTTTACTTTCCATTTCTGAACTGAAGGCACTACCTCGTTATGATTTAATGCAATTTTTTTATGGCTGCAAGATTTTATATGGGACAGTCACCGGAATTATAAAAAGACCCTCAAGAAAAGATATGCTGGATTGGATAAGGGTAATTGCAGCAGAAAACTTACATAGTGCCAGACACTATTTTCTTTATCCACATAATTTACGCAAGGTTGTTCACAATTTGAAATATCCTTTTAAAAATTGCTTCTATGCCTTGCAGACCTGGATTTTGGTAGAAAATAATAAATATATTGCAAGAAAGAACGATATTCTCAAATTTCTTAAAGACCCTGATGATAAGAAGGTTGTCATTGTCGCAATGGATTGGAAAGAATTGGAAAATGACAGAACAAAGAGACCTCTATATTATATTAAACTCCTTGAAAGATGGAGCAGACGGATGTTATTGAGACTGGAAGAGAAAAGAGGGGAGAGGGTTTTTTAAATTTTTGATTATTAAATTATTTTATTATTCCATTATTATTTAATAATGGAATGATAGAAAATTAAGGATACAAAAATAGAGTGGGTGTTTTAAGGAGATTAAAAGGAGGATTTTTGCAGAAGACTTGATAGGCTGTAAGGCACTTGATTATGTGCTATATTTGGATATTATTTTATGATGGCGAATGATATTATTATAAAGAACCTGGTCAAAACTTTTAAGAAGCATAATACCGAAGTCAGGGCAGTGGATGGGGTAAGTATTGAAATTAAAGAGGGTAAGTTGTTTGGACTTTTGGGACCGAATGGAGCAGGAAAGACAACCCTGATAAAATGCATTTCAACCTTACTGATTCCCGATGATGGGACTGCGATTGTAGGTGGTTGTGATGTTTTAAAAGACCCACTCGGTGTGCGTAAGAAGATAGGGGTCCTCACTGGTGGTGAAAGGACACTATACTGGAAGTTGAATGCAGTTGATAATCTGAAATATTTTGCCGCATTATACGGTGTGCCCAAAAATAGAGTAAAAGAGCGGATTGATTTTTTACTCCAGCTTATGGATTTGAAAGAAAGTGCAAATGAGAATGTAGAAAAATTTTCCAGTGGAATGAAACAGAAACTTGCTATTGCCCGTGCATTAATCCATGACCCACCGATTCTATTGATTGATGAACCAACCCTTGGTTTAGACCCATATTTTGCAAGGTTTATCAGAAAATTCATAAAAGAAGAACTTTCTTCAAAATTGAAAAAGACGATTCTATTAACAACCCATTATATGGATGAGGCAGATGAATTATGTGATAGGGTTGCATTTATGAATCGGGGTAGGGTGGAGGCACTTGATACACCAGAGAAATTAAAAAAGGCAATGCCACAGGAGCAGATTCTGGAGGTAAAATGCCTCGGTGATTTAAAAAAAGAAGATTTCGTCCAGTTAAAAGAATCAATGAGTTTAAATATTTCAAAGCAGGATGGCTACCATTATCTCCGCGTTAATACAGACAATCCTGAGGTTTTATTGAGTAAACTTGTTGATATGATTCGTGATAAGGCAAAGATTCTATCGGTACAGGTGACATCACCGACACTTGAGGATGTTTTTGTCTATCTTACTGGAGCAAGTTTGAAGGAATCACAGGATGAATAGCCTGTTAAGCGAGCCTGACCACTACATTATTAAATCGGTGATGCCAAGGGTTATAAGGTTTCGCCGCCCGTATCGTCAAAGTCTGGTGATTAGGCATAGATTTTTGTCGGGATTTAGAAATTGTATTGGCCGAGTTTACTCGGCAAATTATTTTGAGAATATCAAATGAATATTATCCTTGCAGAAATTAAAAAAAGTTATAAGATTCTATTAGCCTATCCAGTTGAGATTGCCTTCTGGATATTTTCACCACTTTTATGGGCAGTTCCTCTGGTCTTTCAAGGCAAGGCACTGGTTGGTAGTTTGAGCAGTGAGAATTTTGGTGCAGTTGCCGGGACACCGGATTTCATCCCCTATGTCTTAATCGGTGCAATAATCAGCACCTATATGGCATCATCGGTCTGGAGTATGGGTTTTGCGATGAGGGATGAAACCTATTATGGAACATTGGAACATATCCTTTCAGCACCTGTGAAACCTGTTTATATCCTTCTGGGTAAGGCAATATTCAATTCTCTCCTTGCTACAACCTATGTAGTAATTCAACTTGGAATCTGTATAATAATTTTTGGTTTACAGGTTACACTTTATAAAATAGGTCCGATAGTCTTTTTCTTAATCCTTTTGATTGCAGGTCTATATGGTATCGGCTTTGCCGCTGCAGGACTTACTTTGCTCGTGAAAGAGGCACATGGATTGCTACATCTATTTGAATATGTTTTATTTTTATTCTCACCAATACGGTATCCAGTTGAGATAAATCCTATCACAAGGACGATAAGCATCTTTATTCCCCTTACCTATGCACTAATTGCCTTAAGAGGTCTATTGCTCAACATAAAATTCAATTTCTGGAAGAATAGTCTTATTCTCATTGGAATTGATATTATTATCATACCGCTTGGTTTGTATATCTTCAATTGGGTTGACCGCCATACAAGGCAGAAAGGGACCCTTGCGGAGTATTAGAGTACTGAAGACACTGAAATGAGGGGCACTGAAACACTGAAAAGTAAGATTTTGCACTACCTTCGGGCGATAAATGCTGAGAATATAAAAGAGTGGAAGATTGAGTTGAAATATAAACCCGATTTCATCAGGCAATTCTTTGAGCCCTTTGTTTATTTACTTCCCTATTTTTTATATGGCTTTGCCCTGCTCGGTTCAAGAAGTTCTGAACATTTAAAGAGTCTTACTGGAATAAGTGATATCTTTGCCTTTGTTTTTGTTGGTTATCTGATTATGGGATTTTTGAATACTGCCTGCTGGGCTATGGGTGCATCTTTAAGAAAAGAACAATGGTATGGAACTCTTGAAACGATATTTGTTGCACCGGTTCCAAGATGGGTCTATGTTGCAGGTATGGCTTTACATTCAACATTACACCAGGGATTGATAATGCTCATTGAGGCAGTCGTTGTCGTCATCGTTTTTAAAATATTTTTCAATATCGGTGGTTTATTTTATAGTTTAATTCTTTTGGTTTTGATGATTTCTACACTCTATGGCCTTGGTATCCTTGTTGCAGGCCTGACCATTGGTTTGAAACAATGGTGGGTGATAAGTGAGGCAGTATCCACTTTAGTCACTATTATCACACCCATTGCCTATCCCCTTGCAATACTTCCGTTCTTTCTCCAGAAGATTGCCTTGTTCCTTCCTACAACCTATGGGGTTATGGGTATCAGGCATTTTTTGCTCGGTGAGCACCTTACACTAAATATTCAAACAATCTTCATTCGTATATCCATTATGTTAATCATCTGGATTGGTTTTGGATTAATGATATTCTTGATAATGGATAGATATGGTAGGAAGAGGGGAGTTTTATCCCTTTACTGATTATTCAATCTTTACGATCTTTTTTCTTATAGTCTGATTTTTAAATTTTAATACAAGAAAATAGACGCCAGGATTTAAATCTCCACCAATCACAATCCCTTCTTTATCAATAATCTTATGTTCAACCCTTGCTCCAAGTATATTATAGACTGATATTTCACCTTCATCAACCTCTGTTATTCTAACCTCTAATTCCTTTCTAAATATGGTTTTCATATCCTGCAAATCTAAGACCTCGGTCACATTTATTTCCCTTATTCCAACTGGATTCACAATTACACTTATAATTATCTGTGGACCAAAGAGATTACCGTTTCTTTCAAATCTGAATGTATCTGCAACTGTGGTCTGGTTTGAAACATAGGGTGCCCTGAACTTTGAATAATTGTAAAATACCTGTCCTGGTAGTCCCCAGAATCCAGTCAATTTAGCACGGGTTGTATCCTTCCAGGTTCCTGGATTGTAAAAAGGACTCCTGCCTGTTCCTTTTAGATAAACGAGTGTATCAAAAGGACCATATCCAATATTTTTAATACTGAGTGTAATATTAAAGGTGTCCATTGAATTTATACTTGATGGATATGTGATACTCTGAATACTACAATCATAGGCATTGTAGTCTTCAGGATTGGTTATAATGGTGTAGGGTGTATATACCCAGCCTCTTGGATGGTCTGTCAACTGGAGGTATATCCTTGCCCAGTTCCCAGAAAACGAATCCGCAACAAAGACCTGACCATTGGCAACCTGGGTTATTAAAGGATATGATGTCCCAGGACCATCACGGACATCAGTCAAACTTGCATTTATCCTTATTATCCTGTTTCGGGTTGTTCCTTTCATATACTGGAGATTTGTCCCATCACCACCTGACATATAAGCATAATATAGTCCACTTGCAGAGGGGAAATAGACTTTATACCAGTAAACTCCCTGGTTATAGACATAGTCAAATGATACAAACCTTGTGCCGAGTCTTGCCTCAGTGATTATGCGATAATTCGTGCCTGGACCATCACGGACATTCAGACTATCAATATTTGCTTCTACGGTCCAGTGTCTGAGTGGTGGTTCAATCCAGAATCTTCTTCTTATTGCATTCCAGATATGGTTATAATCTCGGTCATACCCGAGTGCCCAGCAACCAGCACCCTGCAGTAAAGAGTCATTCACCATTCCGAATTTAATATCAAGCGAGACCGAATCATCATACCAGCACTGGTGCCAGGAACCCGAGTTATACCGATACCAGGGTGTCTGGGAATAATTGTCCCAGAGCCTGCCATAAGTATTGGCATTCTGAAAGTCATAGTAATATATGACTGCAGAGCCGGTTCCAGTTGTAGAACTACCAATATCTCCTGAAACTGTTGGCCAGTCATATCCATAATAGGGTAGACCAAGGACAATCTTTGAACCGGGCACACCATAGACCTTATAACTTCCAATAGATTTTGCTACACAATACTGACCCCAGAATGAAGATGGGACACAGGGTGAGACCGGTCCAGCAATGGAAGACCCACTATAATGAAAATCATAAGCCATTATAAATAAGCCATCAGAATGGGATCCGAGATAGGCAAAGTCATAGCCTGGATACCATTCAGGGACTGCAGGTGTTGCCATATATAATTCTTTTCTTCCTCCTGGATGATTCCAAAGGGAATAAGCAAGGTCATTTATAAATCTATTAAAACTATCACGGACTGCACTCGTGACAAATTCAAAATCAATATTTGCACCATCACATCCATAATTCGTCATAAAATTCCTGATGTTATTTACTGCATTATTCCTCGCAGTTGCATTATTCAAAAAATTGGAGACATTGGTATTGCCGAATATCGTAAATGTCATATGAATCCTCACACCGCGTGGATGTGCATAATCACGGATTTTGTAAAACCTTGAGGCATTAGGGATACTGCCCAGGCTTCCTGTTGAAGGGTCAATGCCTACAGAAAAATATGAAATATGGGTTAGCAATTCCATTTGAAAGTATTGATAATAAACTGTATCAATCCAGTAGGGAAGATAGCTATAATAATTCTTTAACATACCCCTTATTTTAGGTTCTAATGGCGCATAAGGTAATTTACTCAATGATACAGGTGTCCATTCTACTTCATTCAAATGCGCATAATATTCTATCTGATGGATCGGTGAGAAATCAGAACCAGAATAAAGACAAATACTGATTAAAACAAAAAATGGCATAGCCCCTCCTTATTTTTTTGTTAAGTAGATTTTCCGGGCGATCAAAAATATTGAAATACCAATGATAAGAACAATTATTATTATTATTATCAATGAAAGATTGATTATTGTCTGCATCGGTTGTTTTTGACCAAATATGCCTTCTAAATTTTTGATATTGCTATCATCTTTTATCGCATTTTTTGCTGTGTCCTTTTTGTATTCTTCATATTGTAATTGATGGATTGATTTAAAGTTTGAATCAGACTGTGCAACCAAATTGAATATTTTATCAGATGAAATTAATAGAGTGATTAGATATAATAAAACCATTCTAACAGGATTATAAATAAGAATTTGATGATTGTCAAGATTCTGTATTTTTGTTTTAAAATATCTTGACAATTTTGTTTTTCTTAATTATAATCAAAATATAGGTATTGGAGGTTTATGTTGAAGAATATTGCCTTCCGTGTAGTTTTTATATATGCAATTGTGGGGGTATTATATATGTTTTTTTCAGACCGGATTGTCCAGAGGTTTGTAACTGAACCTGCTACATTAATCAGGATTCAAACATATAAAGACTGGGTATATATTGTTTTTACTGGTATATTAATATATGTTTGCATACAAACTCATCTAAATAAGTTCAAAAAGGTAGATAAACTTTTAAAAAAGGCAGAAGAATTGAATGAACAACTAAACATCAAAAATGAAGAATTGAAAGCCGGTTATCTACGGATTGAATGCGTTTCGAGATAAGGTCAAAAATGAAGAATTGAAAGAGTTAGATAAAAGGAGAAATATACTTATTTCAACAATGGGACACGAATTGAGAACACCCTTGAACTCAATTATTGGTTTTACGGATATTTTACTCAAAGAATATTCAGGTGCAATAAACAGTGAGCAAGCAGAACAACTAACGATTGTAAAAAATAATGCAAAACACCTGCTTTCATTGATCAATGATATCGTGGAAATCGGCGGGATTGAATTGACCCGAGAAAGACTTTCATTGAGCATTCTGGATCTTAATAAACTGATATCTGAAATAGTAGATTCATTCAAGCCTGCATTAGAGAAAAAAGGATTATCTATAGAGACAATCATTTCAAATAGAATTGAGATTATCTCAGATGAAAAGAGGATAAGACAGATACTGATTAATCTTTTGAGTAATGCGATAAAATTTACTGAAAAAGGAGGTATAAGGATTGAACTTACTGATACCCAGGAATTTGTTGATATTGTAGTTCAGGATACAGGGTGCGGAATATATCAGGAAGATTTAAAATATCTGTTTGAGCCATTCGGCATAACCCATTTTAAACACCGTCCTGATGTGGAAGGAACCGGACTCGGTCTTTATATTTGTAAAAGAATTGTGAGTCTGTTAAAAGGTGAAATTTTTGTAGAGAGCCAGCCCAAAAAAGGCACTAAGTTTGTAATAAAATTAAGGAAAAAATGGAGGCATTATGAAGATACTTGTGGTAGATGATAAAGAAGAGGGGAGAAAATTATTAGAGGCAGTTCTCACACATAATGGCTATGAGGTGGTCAGTGCAGAGAATGGGAAACAGGCTCTGGAGATACTCAACTCGGATTCTATTGATATTATTATTGCTGATATTTTGATGCCGGTTATGGATGGATATACCCTTTTGTCAATTTGTAAAAGTGACCAGAGATTGAAAAATCTACCATTTATCTTTTATACCGCTACTTATGTCTCAGAAGAAGATGAGAAATTGGCAATGGACCTTGGGGCTGACCTTTTTATAAGAAAGCCGGTTGATATTGATGATTTTATTATAAGACTTAAGCAAACAGTGAAGGATTTTTACGAGAAAAAGCAAATTGTCAGGACTGGTATATTTCCGAAACTTGAGGATATTCAGTCTTCATACAATAGAGTACTTGTCGAGAAACTTGAAAAGCGAACTATTGAACTGGAAAATATTCTAAGATTGTATAATATGTTCGATAGGTATGTTGATGATTTGATATTCTGGCTTGATGAAAATGGGCATTTCACTTTGGTAAATCACCAGATTGAAGTATATGGCTATAAAAGAGAAGAGGTTATTGGCAAGCACTTTTCTGATTTTCTTACACCAAAAAGCCAGATTGTTGCAAGGGAGCATTTTGAGATTGCCAAAAAAAGCCAATATTCGCAGGACGAATATGAGGTTGAGGCAGTGGAGAAGAATGGTTCAATTGTAAATTTGAATCTGCGATTCTATACGATTAGAGAAGGGAACAAGTTCATAGGAAGATTTGGCATTGGCCGTGATATTACTAAATTGAGAAAATCAGAAAGAGAGTTAAAGAGCAGTGAATCACGTTATCAAATTCTTTTTCATAATATTCCAGTAGGCGTGTTTTATTACAATAAGGACCTTATACTCACTGATTTTAATGACCGTTTTGTTGAGATCCTGCAATCCACAAGAGAAAAATTGCTCGGTCTGGATTTGAATAGATTAAAAGACCAGAGGGTCTTGTCTGCAATAAAGAGTGTTTTTGAAGGAATGGAAGGCGCATATACAGGATACTATGAGTCAACAACAGGTTCTGCTGTGATCTATGCCGAGATGAAGTGTGCGCCGATATATGATGAAAATGATAATTTAATCGGTGGTGTCGGAATTGTGCATGACATAACAGAAAAACATAATGCTGAAGAGAGATTGGTAGAGAGTTTAAAGAAGAATCAGATGTTTTTGGAAGGGACAGTAGATGCCCTTGCATCTGCGGTTGAGAAGCGGGACCCTTATACTGCTGGCCATCAGAGGCGGGTTGCCAAACTTGCCTGTGCCATTGCAAGGGAATTGAATCTTGACAAAGGTGCTATTGAATGTCTTAACATTGCTGGGATACTGCATGACATTGGTAAGATATATGTACCGGCTGAAATCCTGAGTAAACCAGCGAGATTGACCCAGGCAGAGTTTGATATTGTAAAAGAACATCCGAGGATAGGGGCTGAGATACTTGAACCCATAGAATTTCCCTGGCCTGTTGCCCAGATAATATTACAACACCACGAAAGGCTTGATGGTTCTGGTTATCCTTTTGGTTTAAGGACTGATAAGATCTTGTTTGAGGCGAAGATTCTCTCAGTTGCAGATGTAGTTGAGGCGATGATGACCCACAGACCATACCGGCCTGCCTGGAGTATTGATGTGGTATTAACCGAGATCATTTCTAACAAGGATATTCTTTATGACTCAAAAGTAGTGGATGCCTGTGTCAGGCTTTTTAGGGAAAAGGGATTTAAATTTTAGGGTCTTTGATTCTTTTTATATCATCCGCAATCGCCTTTTTTAATGATTCATCATCAGGAAATTTTTTTATCGCCCGCAATCTTTTCACCAATTTTGTACTTATTTTCTGACCGTATAAATTACCTGAAAAATCTAATATATGGACTTCAATTACATTGTGTGTTAAAAACATTGCCCCCTGATAATCCTTACCTTTAATTTCAAGTTTTACTTCATAGACCCCATCAAGTGGCAGTAATTTATCTTTATTAATAGATAGATTTATTGTAGGAAAACCGAGTTTTGCACCCTTGCCCTTGCCTTTTATTACCTCTCCGGTTATTGTATATTCTCGCCCTAATAGTCTATTTGCAGCAGGGATATGCCCGAGTAATAAAAGTTCCCTGATTCTTGTGCTTGATATTACACCATTCTGGTCTTTTATCCTGGGGATTATTTCCACATCAAATCTATTCCGAGCGAGGTTTTTTAATAGACTTGCATTTCCTTTACGTCCTTTACCAAAATGGAAATTCTCACCGATGATTACCATTGATGGTTTTATTGAAGTATAAATCAGTTCGACAAATTCTTCTGGAGATTTTTGAGAAAAATTTATATCAAATTCGAAATAATAAACAAAATCAATCCCGAGTGAATTCAGGATTTCTTCCTTTTCTTCTTTTGTTGTAAGAAAAAAAATTCCATCCTTATGGAGAATTGATACGGGTGGAGGATTGAAGGTAATAATACCGGTTTTTTTTAAACCATTTGCTATTTTTTTTATTTTATTTATTATTTCCTGGTGGGCACGATGAATGCCGTCAAAATTACCCAGGGCACAAACAGAACCGAATGTAAATGGGTCAGTCTTATTGTATAAAACCTGCATTTTTGAGTTCTGAAAAAAGTGCAGACAATATTTTTTTCTTTGCTGTGGAGAAATTTTCTTTTAATCTTATACCGGCAGCAAGTCTATGCCCACCACCACCGAATCTGCGTGCAAATTCATTCACATCAAGCAGACCATCGCTACGCAGACTTATTCTTATACTATCTTTCTCTTCACGAAAGAAGACGGAAATTCTTACACCCTGTATTGCCTGTAAAAATGATATAAAATTTTCAGATTCTGATATTCGCGCATTGTATTTTTTTAACATTTTCTGTGTGAGATACATAGAACCAATACCATTTTTAATTTTGATTGTTCCCAGAACACTGCTCAAGAGTTTTGTCCCTTCCATTGTTTTGGCATTCAATTTTTTAACCAGCTCGGCAGGTTCTATACCATAATTTATCAATTCAGAACAGATGCACAGTGCTTCTGCAGTTGTGTTGGGATATACAAAACCACCAGTCTCATTATAAATACCAGCATAGAAAATTTCTGCAAGGTGTTGGTTGATATTTACGCCGATTTTTTTATATATTCTGTATATTATTTCACAGGCTGAAGATACCTTCTCATCAATGATTGTAATATCACCGAATTGTCTATTACTTCGGTGATGGTCAATATTAATAACAAATTTTCCTTTCAGAAAATCTAAATTATATTTTTCTCTGGGAAAAATTCGATCAATATCAGCAGAATCAACAGCAATCAAAAGGTCAAAATTTTTTAAATATCTTGAGAATACAAAATTTTTTAAAAGGAATTGATATTTTTCTGGTATCGGAGAATGGCAGAAAAGGAATGGTTTTGCTTTTTTTTTGATCGAGGATACAAAATGAGTCATTAATAGTGCGGAACAGATTCCATCACAATCAGGATCAATATGGGTTGCAATGAGAATATCTTTATGTGTTTTTATTGCTTTTATCAATCTCTTCAAGGAGTCTGTCAATCTTTTCTCCATATTTTTGACTGTCGTCAATGATAAATTTCAAATCAGGAATGAATTTTATCCTGATACGATGGGCAAGTGTTGTTCGGATAAATCCTTTTGCCCCTTCAAGAATATGCAGGTCATTCACACTATTTCCTAATGTGGTAAAATATACCTTTGCCTCTTTTAAATCCGAAGCGAGCGCAACCTTTGTAATGGTGACCATACCCAATCTTGGGTCCCTTAATTCCTGACTTATAATCAAGGAAATTTCTCTTGCAATCAAAGATGCAACACGGTCACTACGCATATTATATTATCCTTGATTCAGAATTCAAAACAATCACTGAAGGGAAATTCCCAATAAATTCTAAAACTTCCCTCAGTGTTGATTCTACGATATTTTTTGAATTGCTACAGGTTACTATTGCCAGTTGTGAACGTTGCCAGAGGTCAGAATCACCAAATTCACATATCGCAACATTCATTCGATTCTTTATTTTCTCCTTAAGGCTCAGCAAAATATTCCTTCTATCTTTTAGTGAATGAGAATTTTCAATGTGAAGGTCAATGTCGCATATACCTACAAAAAACCTGTATTTTTTATTTGTAGTGGACATTTAATTACTGATTCCCGATTTCTGTTATTTCTTCTATTTTATAGAACTGTAGCACATCACCTTTTTGTAAATCGGTTACATTTTCAAGACCGATACCGCACTCATATCCAGCAGCAACTTCTTTTACATCTTCTTTAAATCTTTTTAAAGAGATTATTTTTGTCTTTGTTATTTCTTTTCCATTTCTTAACAAAATTGCTACAGCATTCCTCATAACCTTGCCATCTTTTATATAACAACCGGCAATAAAACCAATCTTCGGGATACTAAAGACTTCACGGACTTCGCCTTCTCCAATAAGAATTTCCTGAACCTTAGGTTCAAGCAGACCCACCATTGCTGAACGTAAATCATCAAGTGCTTCATATATCAACCTGTAGGTGCGAATCTCCACACCTTCGCGCTCAGCAGCTTCAAGCGCATCAGCATCAGGCCCAATATGAAAACCAACACAGATAGCGCCGGTCACTTCAGCAAGTAGAACATCTGAAACGCTTATCTTGCCGACACTCTTGTGAATGATGTTGATCTGCGTGTCTTCAATCTTTAACTCTTGCAATTTTTCATCCAGAACTTCAAGTGACCCTGCAGTATCTGCCTTGAGGATTATATTCAATTCTTTGGTTTCACCTTTTTTAATCTTTTCCTGCAAATCGAGTAAGGTTACTTTTGCCTTCCTTGCTTTCATCCGGCGCGACCTTTCAATGAGTTCACGCTGGTATGCAATCTCTCTTGCCTGCCGTTCATCATCCACAACCATAAATATCTCACCGGTTTGAGGTAAACCATCGAATCCAAGCACAACGACCGGGGTGGATGGTCCTGCTTCATCAATTCGTTTTCTCGTTTCGCTCAAGAGTTCTCTCACCTTTCCTGCCTGACAGCCACAGACAAATGGGTCACCTTTTTTCAATATTCCTTCCTGAACAAGTATGGTGCATACATTTCCCCTGCCATGTTCAACATTTGCCTCAAGGACAACACCCTTTGCTTTTGTGTTTATTGGTGCCTTGAGATCCATTTCTTCTGCCTTGACAAGAATGGCATCAAGTAAATCGCTAATGCCGATATTTTTAAGGGCAGAAGTTTCCACACATATAGATTTTCCCCCAAAGTCTTCAACAATCACATTTGCCTTCGCAAGTTGTGATTTTACAAGATTGACATTTGCCCTGGGTAGATCTACCTTGTTGATTGCTACAATAATCGGAACATTTGCAGCACGAGCGTGGTCGATTGCCTCAATTGTCTGGGGCATTACACCTTCATCAGCTGCAACTACGAGGACGACTATATCCGTGACCTGTGCACCCCTTGCCCGCATCGTTGTAAAATCTTTGTGGCCCGGTGTATCAATGAATGTTATTAACTTGTTATTATATGAAATCTGATATGCACCAATTTTTTGTGTAATCTTGCCATATTCTGATTCGGCGACTCTGAGTTTTGTAATTGCATCAAGCAGTGTTGTCTTGCCGTGGTCAACATGTCCCATTACTGTGACAACCGGCGGCCTCTTCACCTGCTGTAAAGATTTATCCTCTTCTTTCTTTATTTGCTCTTCAACAGTTACAATCTTCATCTTACATTTGAATTCATCACATAATACAGCGATCGTATCAAGATCGAGTCGCTGATTAAGACTTGCCATTACCCCAAAACTCAGGCACTTTTTAATCACCTCACTTGGCGGAACTTCAAGTGCCTGTGCGAATTCGGCAACAGTCATAAATTCAACGACTTCTATTACTCTTTCCCTTGGTGTTTCTACCTGTTTTTGTATTTCTTCTTTTTTATAGTGTTTCTTTGTTTCACCCTTTTCTATTTTTGCAAGCGTTGCTTTTACGGTCTGGCGCACTTCCTTTTCATTTATTTTTTTTACCTTTTCCGTGGGGTGGGTTGTGGCTTTATATCTGGTTACTTCTTTTTTAAGCCGCCTTCTTTCTTCGGCAACTTTTTCTTTTACTTTTTTTATTTCCTCATCTGTGAGCACAGACATATGCCCCTTTGCCTTGATACCGATCTCTTCAAGCATTTTCATTAAGGCATCACTTGACAAACCCAGGGTTTTTGCCAGGTCATGGACTTTTTGGGGCATCTTTTATCTCCTTAACTTTTTCGTCTGGTTTTTCTTCTTTCTTTGGTTTTAATTTTTCTAACAATTCATTGACGCCTTCATCATCCAGAGAAAGAAGTGTCTTTAATTCATCAGGGGTTGCTTTCAGAACACTCAAAACATCTGTATAACCTTTATCAATCAACATCTTTTTCATCTTTTTGCTCAAATCCGGGATGTCTTCAATCTTCGTCTCTTTCAATTTCTTTTCTTCCAGTTCTTTTTCATATTCAGATATTTTCTTGATTTCGATGTGCAGTCCTGTAAGTTTTGAAGCAAGGTCAACATTCACACCATTTTTGCCGATTGCCTTGGAATAATCTTCATCAGGAACAATCGCCAGAACACTTCCTTCGCCAATTTGTTTGATTTCTTTTACCTTGGCAGGGGAAAGACTCCTTGTAACCAGAAGATTGACATCTTTACTCCATTGTATAACATCTATCTTCTCTTCAGACAATTCTTTTACAATTGATTGTATCCTGCTTCCTTTGTAGCCCACACAGGCACCGATCGGATCTATCTTTGGGTCAAGTGTCTGGACAGCAACTTTTGCCCTTACCCCTGGTTCACGAACAATTTTTACGATCTGGATGATACCGTCTTTTATCTCCGGTATTTCATAGAATAACAATCTTTCCAGGAATTTTGGATCGGTCCTTGATAAAATGATTTTTGGCCCCCACTGGGCACGTTCGACCTTTAAGACAACGGCACGAATTGGAGAATCAAGCCGATAATGTTCGCTTCTCATCATTCCATAACTTGGAATACTGGCTTCAATCGGACCCAGATCAACCAGAACTTCATTGCGACTCACTACCTTTACAATTCCTTTTACAATCTCACCAATTTTCTTTTCATATTCAGCCATAATTCTGTTTCGTTCTGCCTCACTGATACGTTGGGTCAGTGCCTGCTTTACCGATTCAATTGCGGTTCTACCAAGCTCACCTATCGGTATCGGTATTCTTATTTCATCACCTATATTACATTCTTTAATCTTTTTTGCATCTTCAAGTAAAATCTCTTTATCCGGTTCATTCACTTTTTCTACTACTTTTTTTACAATATTAATCTTTATCTCACCTGTTGATTTATTCACATTTACTTCTGATTCAACGCCTTTACCAAACTTTCTTTTTACACCTGCCTTTATCGCCTCGGCAAGAGAATCAATTACATAATCAAATTTTACCCCGCGGATACGGGCAATGGTTTTGATATTTTCGATTATCAGATTATCTTCGTTTGCCATAATCAATCTCCTCGGTGATTTTTGCTTTAATAATTTCATCAAATTTTATAATCACCTCTTCTGCTGCCTGAACAATCCTGACAGAATTTTGGTCTGCTTCTCTAATGTAACCTTTTATTCTTTTATCCTTTAAAGTTATTTCTGCCATTTTACCCCTTGCCCACTGGAAATGTTCAGGTCTGGTAAGATTTCTTTCAATCCCGGGTGATGATACCTCAAGGGTATATTGAAAATCAATTATATTAGAATTGTCCAGAGTTTCTGATAATGCATTACTAACTTTTTCACAATCTTTGATTGTGATGCCGCCCTGTTCACGGTCAATAAACACCTTTAAAGTCCGTGAGACTTCATTGAACTGAAGGTCATAGAGCCTGAAATCAAGTGGTTCAACTATTTCTTTTATCATTGTTTCAATTCTTTGCAAGTCAATCTTATACATTTAAACCCGCCATCAATCTTTCTTTTAATTTTGCACAGACTTCCACGATTTGCTCTAAACTACATTCAATCTTTTCACCAGATTCCCTGATGGATATGTCAAATTTATTGTTTTTTAACCCTTTTGGTCCTATTGTCATTCTCAAAGGAATACCAATAAGGTCAGCATCATTAAATTTTATTCCTGCAGAGAGATCGCGGTCATCAACAATCATTGAGAAATTTGCATCATTTAAGAACCCAATTACAGCATTGCTTATCTTCTTTATACCTTGGTCCTGGGGATTTAAGATTAAAAGATAAATATCAAATGGTGCAATAGAGATAGGCCAGATAATCCCTTTTTCATCACCTTTTTGTTCAACTGCACATGCCATAATCCTTTCCAGTCCTATCCCATAACTTCCCATTACAATCGGCTTTTCCTTTCCTTCGGGGTCGAGAAAATAGGCACCCATACTTGCAGAATACTTTGTCCCTAATTTAAATATATGTCCTAACTCAAGGGCGCTATTTATTTTTAATTCTTTACCACAATTTATACATCGATCACCATTTTTTATCTGTCTGATATTATAATAACTCTTTACATTTACATCCCGGTTGATACTCACACCCTTGATATGATAATCATTCTCATTGGCACCGGTAACCATACCCTTTGTATCTTTTAATAGATCATCAGCAATTATTTTGATATTTGATATTCCCACAGGTCCAATAAATCCGGGTTCAGCACGAAAATATTTCTGGATTTCTTCAGCACTGGCAGGTTGATAGTCATTACCAATAATTTTTTTCAGTTTCTCTTCATTTATTTCATAATCACCACGGATCAGAATGAGAACCGGCTCTTTATCCCGGGCAGTCATAAACATATTTTTTATCAAATTTGATGGTTTTACATTCAAAAATTGACTTACTTCCTCAACCGTTCTTTTACCTGGTGTTGCTACTTTTTCCACATTACCTTCAGAAAAGGATACATATTCACCAATTCCTTCTGCAATTGCAAGATTTGAGCGGTATCCACACTTTGGACACATTACAATCCTATCTTCACCACCTTCTACAATCGCCATAAATTCCTTTGACTCACCCGTGCCCATCAGACCACCAGATGCATCAACAATCACAAAATTCAATCCGCATCTTGTGAATATCCTCGAATATGCTTCTTTGTGTAGATTGAAACTTCTGTCCAGTCCTTCCTCATCAATATCAAGACTATAAGAGTCTTTCATCAGAAATTGCCGTGAACGAATTACGCCACCCCGGGGCCTTGGTTCGTCCCTGAATTTTGTTTGAATCTGATACCATATCTGTGGTAGGTCACGATATGACCTGATATAGTTGCGGGCAATCTCAGTAATAACCTCTTCATGAGTAGGGCAGAGGCAATAATCCCTGTTCTTTCGGTCTTTTAACCTGAACATATCATCTCCAAAATCCTTCCATCTTCCGGATTCCTCCCAGATTTCCTTTGGTGATAAGGCAGGCATTAAGAGTTCCTGTGAACCTATTCGGTCCATTTCTTCACGAATGATATTTGCAATCTTTAGCAATACCCGCCAGGCTAAGGGCAGATAGGTATGGATTCCAGCACCGTGCTGTTTTAAAAAGCCCGCACGCACAAGGAGTTTGTGGCTTTTCAACTCAGCATCCTTTGGGTCTTCCCTTAAGGTTTCAATCAATGCCTTAGATAATATCATAACTATTAATATAACATAAAATTTAATTAAAGTCAAGGGTCAGCACAGTTATGTTTTGGATTTGGGAGTTAGTTATTCAGAAATCAATACCAATCCCTGTTTCTGTTTTTAATGGTGGTTCTAATGGTGGCCTCTGACGCCAGATCTTTTTATCACCGGCAAATTTTTCAGAATAAATATCTTTCCCTTCGCAATCAATAAAGATTCCAATTGTTCGCATATAATCCCTAATAGTCCCACGGCTTGCCGTGTTTGCATTACCAAGTGTTATACCGCTGTGTGTGGTATATCTGTCATCGCCTTTTATGTCAATGAATAATCCCATTCCATTCGCATTTCCTGCACCAAGGCTCAAGTTCGGGGCATTATGTAAATCATTGCCCTCATAATCAAGGAGGATTCCAATTGTAAAATCATGCCCTGCACCCTGTGCCATATTATGCGTTGCAGTATATATATCGCTCCCTGTAGAATCAATTAAGACCCCAAGGGCAAAGTGTGCGCCTGCGCCCTGAACATACCAGGCCCCATTGTATATATCATTCCCATTATAATCAATTAAAAATCCTGCGCCAAACCAGTATGCACAGCCCTGGCCAAAAACACCACAGGAGTATTTATCATCGCCATTCCCATCAATCAACATTCCTACACCGCCAGCTAATGAATGCCCATCTGTATAATCTGCCCTTACACCAAAACCAGCCCCCTGGGAAAGGCTTGCATTATGTTCTTTTGTTTGTGGCGATGGAAATCTAATAGTATCATCACGGGCAATATATGTATCATTCCCTTCTTTATCAATGAGCAGACCACAGCCTTTTACAAATCCAAATCCCTGGCATCCCTGAAATCCAATGTATTTGTCATTGCCTGATTGATCTGAGATAACGCCTGTGCCAAATAGCCCTGCACCTATACCATAGATCTCTGTTTTGTATTCATCATCACCATCAAGGTCCAGAATGATACCCTGGCCAAATATTCCTGTTCCCAGACCAAATCTTTCTGCGGTATATCTATCATTTCCTTCAAAATCAATAACAAACCCAATACCTGCAATACCTGTCCCGCAACCAGTCTCACCGTTGTATTCGTCGTTTCCTGAGTAATCTATGATGATTGAAACTGGATGTTTCCTGTCTGATACACCACCTGACATATATGTATCATTACCACCAAAATCAATTATTAAAAGATAGGGGAAGGGTTCGTATCGGTCATCTTCTTTTGAACCAAGAACAACCGGACCCAATTTTGTATCTATCTTAATTTTTTTCTTCAATTCTTCGTTCCTCATCAAATCTATCACAGTCTGCAAAACATAAGATAAATCTATTGCACCTGCGGAAATTAACTTGAAATCAATCCGCTCAATCAAAGTTTCAATATGGCGATTGGATAATCCATCTTCTCCAGATTCAGCAAGTTGTTGAACAATTTTTTGTGCATCATTCACTGATAAATCTTCAGTCCCTTTTTGTATCAAATCGATTGAACTTTTTATTACTGTTAATATCAGAAAAATGCCGATTCTTATTGCCTCGGGCAATTCCTTAATCCCTGTGGTATCGGCATTGTATGAGTCTTGTAATAGAATAATCAATTTCTGGTTTAATTCTTCGCCTTTTGGTAACGAATTAATCAAAGTTTCATCTGGACGCTCAATCAATCCCCTTCGCACACCTTCATCAATCCTTGCCCAGGAGAAATAACTTATTGCCCAGAGTGAATCAGCATTATTTAAGATGGTTTTTGATAGGGTTCTAATATAGGGGTCAATCTTTAGTGGATTTCTGATAAACAGGTCAAATAACCTGGTGCGGAATTTACCATACCCATAGAATTCAAGGTCATCTTTTTCAATCTTTAGATCTGATACAGGAACATTTACTCTATTTGCTACATTTTTTATGATTGTCTCAATTTCTGTATTAGCAGAAAAGAGGGCAGAACTGGTAAATAGGATAATCAAAATAGTATGACTAAAATTTTTCATTTATTACTCCTTTGTTAGAAGAATAATTGTAATTCGATTCATTTAAGATTATAATTAAAATTCTTCTATTATCAAGAGGATATCTCTAATTTCTTAAAAGGCTCAAGAGGGCTAAAGGGCGACAAGAGGGGTGAAGAGGGGGGTAAATAAGGGTAAAGAGGGGTAAATAAGGGTGAAGAAGGGATAATGTGTGAAACGGAAAGAGAAGGAGGGCAAGGATTTAGTCTTGCAAATAAATGGTAAAAAATAGGGTTGAACGGTTATGATGCCCGTTTCGTCATAAAAGGCAACGTTATTTGTTATTTTTTTAACTTAACCTATTGTTGATACACGATACGGGCTGCAAAACCGTCCAACGATAGACGATTTTTAAAGATAATGGAGAAAAAGGGTATTTAATTTGAATTGTCTCATTTCGTATCCTGCATCCTGTATCATAAATCAAGGAATATCGTGTATTAAAGAGACTATCTGGCTCAGTTTCTTAATTCGCAATTGGGATTGCATCTTGTAACCAATGAACAAACATCCTGCTTTCTCTGCGGTCATCAAATCAGTCTTTGTATCACCTATAAAAATAACTTCATTAACTTTGACCCTTAATCTTTTACACGCTTTTAATAACATATCAGGTTCGGGTTTTGGTCTTTTCACATCATCGGCAGTAATGATGACATCAAAAAATTTTTTTAACCCTGCCATTTTGATTTCTCGGTTTGTTATATCCCGGTGGGAGTTGGTGATACATCCAATCTTTAAACCCATTTCTTTTAGTTTGCTCAAAATTTTTTTCGCCTCTGGATTTACCTTCATATATTTCGTAAATTCTGAAAAATTTATTGAAAAATATCTTTTGACATCTTTTATTTTTACCCCAGGCATAAATATTCTGACATCTTCTTCAGTGCTCTTACCCCAGTTTTGAGCAAAGACTTTTAATGGTATTGTTTTGTAACCAAAATGCTTCAATGTCTTATTAAACAACCGAAACCACACCTTATATGTATCAACAAGCACACCATCAAGGTCAAAGAGTATCGCCTTTTTTCTAATAAGTATTTTATTTAATTCCATAGATCTATATTTTATGCCAATATAAAACTAAGTCAAGTCATACATTGTGATTATATTGACAATGATCTTATATTGAATAATATTTAAAATGTTTTTCGTCCTATTGCTCATTGCACTTGCACCCTGCCTTTTTCTTTTCTGGTATTTTATCCACCGTGATAAATATGAACCTGAACCAAAAAGATATATCATAAAGATTTATTTTTTAGGTGCCTTGATGGTTCTCCCCGGTACGATAATTGAAGGATTGCTTGAACCAATTTTTTCCTCCACTTCTTATCCGCTGCTAAATGCTTTTTTACTTGCATTTATCCTTGTCGCACCTACTGAAGAAATTCTGAAATTCCTGGTTGTGAAATTCTCGATTTATAAAAATGTTGAATTTGATGAGGTTATGGATGGAATTGTATATTGTGTTGCCTCATCACTTGGCTTTGCAACAATAGAAAATATTTTTTATGTCTTTGAATATGGTGCAGGAACAGGAATATTGAGGGCATTCCTCTCGGTCCCTGGACACGCTTTTTTTGGTGCATTGATGGGCTATTATATTGGGAAGGCAAAGTTTGATAAACGAAATGAGAAGGGATTGATAACCATTGGCATATTATTTGCAATACTAACACATGGAATATTCGACTTTCTATTGTTTACGAAGACTTTTCTTGCCCTGCTGGTGATAGTCGTTGTAATTACTCTGGGATTTTTGACCAGGAGTAATTTGAAAAAGGCAGAAATTCAGAGCAAATCAAGATTAGATAATGATTCCTTCACCAGTTGATGTAGTAAGTCAAACCACCACCCACCATTTCAATCCCGATTCCTTTGGCAAGATAAAGGTAACGGTAATGACAATCAAGGGAGACAGATTTGCCAAAGTATATTGATAGACCACCAAATCCTGTTCCGGTTGCCCTTGGGGATGAGTTTTCAAAATATTCTTCCAATCTCTGTGAATATGCAGCATCTTTAAGTTCCATTTTTGGATTATAAAATAGAATGTTTCCTTCTATTCCGAAGAAAGGTGCAAGAAAGAATTTACCAAGCCTTGGCGCAACATTTATCCTCAATCCTACACCAGGAACCATTTTATTTGTCAATGCATCGTTCACGACTGAGGCACTCGGCTCTATGAACATAAATGGAAGGGCTTCGGCAGATAAGTGAATTTCAGCAGAGTAGAACATTTTATTTAACTGGTTATAGTTTTGAAGGGTATAATTTTCTTCATATTCACCAAATCCACCCAGACCAACCCCGAACCTACCTGCCAGAGAGAGAATAAGGGGCAGGGCAATTAATAAAATTATCTTTTTCATTTTATTCTCCTTTTTCTGATATTTTTATTATGCAATTTTTGTGCCAATTATATTAGACTTAAGTCTCGTAATTTTGGGGGGTTTAATTTATTGTTTCAAATAAATATTGCACAAAAGTATAACACATTATCTTTTGGTAAAATGGATTATAGTTTTAATTTAAAAAATTATGCGCTTTATTCCTTTTGCAATACCCTGATTTTCGTCGAATTCAATAATAACGCCATTACCCACTATATTTTCCTTTGCCACACTGAATTTTTGTGGTAAGTGGAGCAAAAAATGCGCTATTATTTCTTCTTTTCTTATACCGATGATTGAATCGATTGAGCCTACCATACCTGCATCGGTTATATATGCACACTTTTGATTGATAATTTGTTCATCCGCAGTTTGAATATGGGTATGGGTGCCGATTATACCTGTTGCATAATCGCAGAGATAGAAAGAGAGTGCCCTTTTTTCACTCGTTGCCTCAGCGTGAAAATCAATAAATATATTTTTTGTCTGTTTTTGTATCTCTTCTATAATCTTTTTTCCTGTTTTGAATGGATCTTCGATCGGTTTCATAAATACCCTTCCTTCGAGATTGAGCACGCCAATTTTTATCCCCATTTTTTCAAAGATATTATATCCTTTTCCAGGAACACCATCAGGATAATTTGCAGGTCTTAGGAGTCTTGGTTCTGAATCCAGGTATTTATAAACTTCCTTGTATTTCCAGATGTGATTCCCGGTTGTGATACAATCAACACCACAATTAAAAACCTCTTTTGCAGTCTTTTCAGTTATTCCTATTCCACCCGCAAGGTTTTCTCCCTGGACAATCGTGAAGAATATGCCTTCTTTTTTAATCAATTCAGGAACGGATTGGGCAATCTTTTTTCTCCCTGGTTCTCCAATTATATCACCGATAAAAAGTAGTTTCACAATCAATATTCTATCCAGATTTTTTATGATTTCAATATTGGAGTGCTCATCAAGTGGGCATTGACTTGGCTAAATTTCTGGTTAAAATGGAATATGCCGCTATTGGATGATCTCATTGAAAGACTTCAGTGGCTACCTGGCATTGGGAAAAAGACCGCCCAGCGCCTGGCATTTTTTCTTCAGAAAATGGAGGTTTCGCGAGTCAGAGAATTGACTGATGCAATCCTGAGGGCAAGGCTTGAATTAAAAGAATGCTCAAACTGCCATAATCTTGGTGAGACCGACCCCTGTGAGATATGTTCTGCACCGAATCGTAATAGAGAAGTTATATGTGTTGTTGAACAACCTGCGGATGTGATGGTTATAGAAAAGATTGGTGAATATAAAGGCCTTTACCATATTTTACACGGTGTGATATCACCGATTGACAATGTTGGACCAGAAGATATAAGGATTAAAAGTCTATTAGAAAGGATAAAGAACCATAAAGTGAATGAGATTATAATAGCAACAAATCCCACAACCGAAGGTGATGTCACAGCACTATACATTGCAAAGTTACTCAAACCATTAAATATAAAAGTGACGAGGATAGCAAGAGGATTGCCTACTGGAAGTGACCTTGGACTTGCAGACGGAACCACAATCCTCCGTGCATTTGAAGGAAGAAACGAATTATAATCGGATTATTGACTTAACCAATTTTTTGAATATAATTCCCCTATGACTAAAAAAACTCCTTTTTATGATAAACATTTAGAACATAAGGGAAAAATTGTTGAATTTGCAGGTTTTTTTATGCCCATTCAGTTTGAGGGTATCATTCCTGAACATGAGACTGTGCGCACTGCTGTTGGTGTCTTTGATGTCTCACATATGGGTGAGATAGAGATCACAGGTCCTGACAGAATAAAGTTTGCTAATTATATTACAACGAATGATGTTTCAAAACTTGCCTTAAACCAGGTTCAATATTCAGCAATGTTATATCCGGATGCAGGTATTGTTGATGACCTTCTGGTATATAATCTAAAAGATAGGATATTCCTTGTTGTTAATGCGGCAAATACAGAAAAGGATTATCAATGGATCTTGCAGAACAAAAAATTCGATGTGGAGATAAAAAATTTGAGTGATGATATTGGACAACTTGCAATACAGGGACCAAAATCAGAAATGTTAATGCAAAAGATTGTTGATTATAACCTAACAGAACTGAAATATTATTGGGCAGTTGAGACAAAAATAAATGGTATTGATGTCTTACTTTCCCGGACCGGTTATACAGGTGAGGATGGTTTTGAGATTTATATGTCGGCAAAGGATGGTTTAAAAATCTGGGATATTATATTTGATGCCGGAAAAGAGTTTAATGTAAAACCGATAGGACTTGGTGCAAGGGATACGCTCCGTTTTGAGATGAGATATTGTCTATATGGAAATGACATTGATAAGACAACGAATCCACTTGAAGCAGGGCTGGGATGGGTTGTCAAGTTTGATAAAGGCGATTTTATAGGAAGGGATGAATTGCTTAAGATAAAAGAATCCGGGTTGAAAAGAAAACTCGTTGGGTTTGAAGTGATCGAAAAAGGAATCCCCAGACCGCACCAGAAGATTTATTTAGATAATAATGAGATCGGATTTGTGACTTCCGGCACTTTCTCACCGTCCTTGAAAAAAGGTATAGGAATGGGATATGTTGGAACACAATATGCTGAACCAGGGACGAAATTTTATGTGATGGTAAAAGAACCAATTCTGGTCGAAGTAATAAAAGGACCATTTTACAAAAAAGGGACGCATAAATAAGGAGGCTAAATGGCAAATATCATTGAAGGATTGAATTATACAAGAGATCATGAATGGGCAAAGATTGAAGGTGATATTGCAATCACCGGTATCACAGATTATGCCCAGTCAGAACTCTCAGATATTGTGATGGTTGAGCCACCAAAATTAGGAGCACAGATAAAGGCAGGTGATGCGGTCGGAACGATTGAGGCGGTTAAGGCAGTAAGTGACCTTTTTGCTCCGCTCAGTGGTGAGGTCATTGAAGTAAATGAGAAGGTGGTAAAAGAACCAACAATCATAAACAAGGACCCCTATAATGAAGGCTGGATATATAAAATCAAGTTGAATAATCCATCTGAGACTGCAAATCTCTTATCAGCAGAACAATATAAAGAACTGATTGCAGGACACTGATGCATTACCTACCATTAACACCCGAAGATGAGAAAAAAATACTGAACCGGCTCGGTGTCGGTTCTTTTTCAGAACTTATTGATAGAATCATCCCGCCTGAGATACAATTCAAAGGGAAGGCAGGTCTGCCACCTGCTGTATCTGAACTTGAGGTAAGGAAAATACTCCATTCTATTGCCGGGGAAAACCATAACACATTTGATTTCATATCATTCCTTGGTGCAGGTGTTTATGACCATTATATACCAGCGATCATTGACAGTATAATATTAAGGAGCGAATTCTATACCGCTTATACCCCTTATCAGGCAGAAGTTTCACAGGGAACACTCCAGAGTATTTTTGAATATCAAAGCGTTATATGTGAACTGACGAAGATGGAAGTTGCAAATGCATCGATGTATGATGGCGGTTCTGCACTTGCTGAAGCCTGCCATATGTCATGTGCCATCAACAACAGGAAAAAGATTATCCTTTCTGAACTCATCCATCCATTTTATCAAAAGGTTACGAGGACCTATACAAAAGAATGTGGGGTGGAGATTGTAATCGCGCCCCAGAAAGAGGGTATTACAGATATTGATAAATTGAATGATCTGGTTGATGACGATACCGCCTGTGTGGCAATACAGCACCCAAATTTTTATGGGTTTCTTGAATCCACAGAAGAGATATCGGAAATAACACATAAAAAGGGTGCTTTACTAATAAGCGTGGTTGACCCATTATCTCTCGGTGTTATCACTCCACCTGGTGATTATAATACAGATATTGCCGTTGGTGAGGGGCAGGGAATGGGAATAGCCCAGGGATTTGGTGGACCATTATTGGGGATATTTGCTACAAAGATGGATTTTGTGCGTTTTATGCCGGGAAGGGTTGTTGGTGAGACTACAGATGTGGAAGGAAGAAGGGGATTTGTTCTCACACTTCAGACCCGTGAACAGCATATAAGAAGGGAAAAGGCAACTTCTAATATATGTACCAATGAGGCATTATGCGCTTTGAGTTCATTGATATACCTCTGCACCCTTGGTAAACAAGGAATTATTGAAATCGGTAACCAATGTCTTGCCAAGAGCCATTATCTTTATAATCGCTTGAAAGAAATAAGAGGGATAAATCTGGTTTATAATAGAGAATTCTTTAAAGAATTTCTTATCCAGACCGATAAACCTGCACAGGAGATTGTTGATAAACTCTTAGAATACAAGATATTCGCTGGTGTTCCTTTAACAATCTTTGATAATAATTCAAAAAATCAACTCTTGATTGCGGTCACCGAGAAAAGGACAAAAGAAGAACTGGACAGGTTTGCAGATATACTGAAAAAGATTATTTAACGTAATAAAAGCTGATCTTATCGTCATAATCTTGACAAAAAGCTGATTTTATCCTATAATCAGTCGTGTTTTTATGGTTATTCCTTTTGAGCAATGGATTATCTTCAGATACGACGGTGGTTGATTCAACCCCGGTTCGAAGATATGCAATTCCAGAGATAATAAGTTTTAGTACCACAGGTATACTTGATAGTGCTTTAAATCAGATACGGGTCATCGAGCCTGATATTTTTTTATCCGGATTTTCAGATCTATTCCGAAATTCTCCTTATATAATGAAGGAAAAAGGATATATTGTTAATTTGCTGAGCCTGTATCCTTTTACGGTTCTAATCAATTCTCATTATCTTGATCAATATTTTTCCAAAGGTTTTAATTTCACGGTTTTCCCATATAATTTTATAAAATCTGTTGTGTTTATTAAAAAATATATTAATTCAGGAGTAAATAGTATTGATTTAAACACAAAATTTAATAATTATGACCAGCCCTATTCTTATCTCTATTTTACTCTATTCGGGCCAAACACAATCTATAATATGGATTTTACCCGTGCCCTGACAAATTCAGCCGGTTTTTATCTTGGTGGACTTTATTCACGCCATTACAGAAATGCTGAGAAACTTTATCTGCGCACAAATGCTGGATATGCTAATTTTTACTACAATCATTTTATGCCGATGCGCCTTGACATAGTTATAACCGGTAATTCTTATGACACAATAATAAATTTAGATTTTAGTGATATCACATTGACAGCAGGAGAAGATTTTTATAAATTCATATTTTTTAGAACTGCCAGTAAAATAAACAACAAAGAAAGAGAAAATCAATTTTTGACCTATGGCACACAGCATAAATTTTTATTTTATTTGGGCAATTTAGAAAATACATTTGAAATCGATGTCTTAACCAGTCAATTTAAGCCCGGGAAATATAAAAATAATAAAGTAGACTTTTCCCAGAATACAAATTGTAAATTCAATAAGATAATTGCTGGAATTGGTTATCGTGTTGATTACGGGTCGGATAAAATCTACTTTGAACCAGAGGCAAGATTGAATTTCGAGATTTTAAACAAAGCAAAAATATTCGCCAGGTCCGGGTTATTCAACAGAAGACCTGATTTTATTGCGCATTATGGGAACTATGAATTCGTAGACAGAAATTTGATTATCAAAGGAAACCCCGATATAAAGGCTGAGACCTATTTCCATAGAGAAATCGGTGTGGTCTTCAGGAATTCTGAGATTAATCTGTATAATGCAAATATTAAAAATCAAATCATTTATCAGACCACAGGAAATGATAGTTGTTCAGTGGTAAATGTTGATAATAAGATTACCGGGATTGAAGGTATCCTTATTTCTCCGGTTATAAAAGGTTTTTCTGCGACCGGTGTGTGTAATTATCAGATATATAATGACTTTCCATCAGCATTTCCAGATTTTTTCACAAATTTTACTTTGAACTGGAAGAGAAAGACCGAGCGTTCGGTTATGAATGTATATACAAGATTTAACTATGTGAATGCGAGACATTGTCCCTCAGGCAATTACTACGAGCCATTCTTCACAATCTCCCCGGGTTTGAGTCTAAAATTTTTAACCCTCCATCTTGGTTTGATTTTTGACAATGTAACAGACACAAGACCAGAGGATTTTCCTGAGATAGTGCGCAATTTCAGTATGGAAATAAAATGGGAATTCTGGGATTGATATGCTCATATTGAGGATTGATGACCGTTTGATTCATGGACAGGTTGTCGCAGGATGGGCAAGACCTCTGGGCATTGAAGAATTGATAATCGCATCAGATACAATCAGTAAGGATGCCTGGGTCTGTAATGCCTATAGGCTCGCTGTGCCTGAAAATATAGTATTCCATTGTTATGACATTGAAGGTTGTATCCAGCACCTGAAGAATGGGATTGATAAAAAAAGGACTATGATCGTGGTGGAAAAACCAATTGATGCCTATAATCTTGTGAAAAATGGTCTTAAGGTCAATGAAGTTTATATCGGCGGCTTGGGTTATCGTGAAGGTGCAAGGTCGGTTGTGCCGTTTATATATCTGACGTCTGAAGATATTGAATCTCTGGTGAAAATACATGAACTGGGCATAAGAATTGTTGGTAAACAACTTCCCAATTCACAGCCCGTTGATGTGATAAAAAAATTAACAGGAGTTTAAATGATAAGACTTGCATTATATATCCATAATCATCAGCCCGTAGGCAATTTTGACCATATTTTTCAATTTGCCTATGAGCATTCTTATTTACCTTTGATAAAGACACTTTTAAGGTTTCCAAAGGTTAAATTCGGAATTCATAATTCAGGCACCCTGTGCGAATGGTTATTAAAGAATCATCCAGAATATTTTGATTATCTAAAAGAAGCAGTAAATAATAATCAGGCTGAGATTCTGGTTTCGGCTTTTAGCGAACCGATACTCTCTTTGATACCTCCCGAGGATGTTTTAGCACAGATAAAGTATTTTAAGGATTATATCTATAAACTATTCGGGGTGGAGAGCTGTGGGCTCTGGTTGACTGAAAGGGTTTGGGAACCAGGATTGATTCCATTACTTGTGGATTCTGGCATTGATTATACATTGCTTGATGATACACATTTTCTCTATGCCGGATTAAATGAAGATGATTTGAAATCATATTTCATTACCGAGGACAGAGGCAGGGTTTTGAGGATATTCCCCATTTCAATGAAATTAAGATACCTGATTCCTTTCCACCCTGTGGATGAGGTAAAGAATTATTTAAAAGAAGAGGGAAGGAAAGAGAGTGGTATATTAAAGGTTCTTGGTGATGATGGAGAAAAATTCGGGGTCTGGCCCGGAACATACAACTGGGTGTATAAGGAACAATGGCTGGAAAAATTTTTAGATTTTCTCAGCAACGAAGAGTGTATTGAGACGGTCCATTTGAAAGATATTATTAAAAAAGAACTACCTGCGGGAAGGGTTTATATACCCACAGCATCTTACGAAGAGATGGGTGAATGGGTTTTACCATTGAATGCAGGCAAAAATTATGTTGAATTGAAGAGAAGTGTGGAAAAAAGATTTTATCATTTGATACATGGTGGTTATTTTAAAAATTTTTTGAGTCGTTATCCTGAAGCGAACTTGATGCATAAAAGAATGCTCTATGTATCAAGAAACATAAAAGATGATATTAATGCAAAATTGAGTTTGTGGCGTGGACAATGTTCCTGTGCTTACTGGCATGGAATCTTTGGGGGGCTCTATCTTCCCCATTTGAGAGAAGCAGTTTATCAGAATCTTATTAATGCAGAATCTCATAACATCAGGGTCGGGCTGGAAAGATTTGATATTGATGTTGATGGAAAGGATGAGTTTGTTTTGAATACCCATCATCTTTTCTGTATATTAAAACCCGATACAGGAAGTTTCATAGAAATTGATGACCGAAAGAGTCTTAAAAATATACTAAATTACATAGCCCGACGCAGGGAAAAATACCATGAATTGATTCCACAGTCAAGGGATGAAGAAGAAGTGAAGTCAATTCACGAGGTTGTTCGTTCAAAAGGGAAGGACCTGGATAAATATCTCATATATGATAAATATGATAGGGCATTTGGCATTGACCATATATTCAAAGTAAGCCCAACAAAAGAAGATTTTTATTATCAGGAAAATATCGGAGAAATTGTTAACTACGAGTTGATAGAACACAAGACATTTGAATTTATTCTGTTTAATCCAGATTTGAATCTGAAAAAGATTATAAAGGTAGATGAAAACGCACCAATGATACAATTCATATACGAAGGACAGGTAAAAAATTTAGGTGTAGAATTTTCCCTGGGTATCTTTAATCCTGATTTAAAGATAAATGGTAAGTACAGTCTATACGAACTCCAGGAGATTCCGGAAATAGATAATTTCACGGTTGAAGGTAATGCACTCCAGCCTATCAGATTTTCTGCTTCAGAAAAATTTATTCTCCTGACATACCCCATCGAGACGATCTCTTCAAGTGAATCAGGATTTGAAAAAATATTTCAGGGATTTTCAATGATGATGATTTTCTCAAATCCACCAAAGATAAAAATAGAATTATGATGGTCGTTTTTTTGGCCCTGCTTGGAGCACTAATCCTTCTTGATAAATATGCATTCGGCGAGTTCGGTATATCGCAGCCCATAGTCGCTTGTGCAATAATTGGTGCATTGTTTGGGGATGCAAAGACAGGTATATTTATTGGTGCACTATTCCAGATGGTCTTTCTTGCTAATCTGCCGATTGGAAAGGATATCCCTCCTGATGCCCAGGCAGCAGGCATTGCTGGCTGTGGTTCTTATTTTCTATTGAAAAGTTCAAATCAAAACGAACCAAATTTGATGATAGTTTTTCTTATCGGTATCCTTGTATCAATCCTGGGCAGTTCCCTTGATATAGTTGTGCGTCGAATAAATGAGGGTCTCTTCTACCGGTTCTTAAGAGACCATAAAAAATTATATATCTACCATTTCGCCGGCATCGGTACAGCTTTTATCAGGGGTGTGGTTTTATTCCTGCCATTGTTCTTTTTGGTTAGCATTGTAAGATTTCCAGTTTTGGGGGCTACCTTTAATAAAGAATTTTTATTGATAATCATTGTTTCAATCGGTATTGCCAATGGGATTTATCTGTATTTTAAAAGACATTCTTTCTATTTTCTGGTCATAGGTGTGATATGCGCATTGGCTTATTTCGTCTTTTAAAATTATTCTTTGTTGGTTTATTTTTGCAGGCTTCCTGGTCTTTTCATTCAATGCAGTCACTTGGATTTCTGGTTGTTACAATGATGGGCATCGATAAGAAAAAGAATGAATTTCTTTTTCAACACAGCCGCACATTCTTCAATACCCATCCATATATGGCGGGTTTTATTATTGGCGCGGTTCTAAATACCATTGATAAAGAAAATAATTTAGAAGATTTAAAAAAACACATAATGGTTAGTCAGTCTGCATTTGCATCATTTGGTGATACCCTATTCTGGCAGACAATAAGACCTGCATTATTAGTTATTGCAATTATCACCGGAGTGAAATATGGACTTATTGGACCTTTAATCTTTATATTATTATATAACCTGATTCATATTTATTTTCGCTTTTATGGTTTCATCACAGGTTATAAAATGGGCTGGGATGTTATCTATATTTTAAAGGGCAAAGATCTATATTGGCTCCAGAGAATATCTGAATCGATCGGTGCATTTTGTATTGGTTTGATACCGATCATACTTGAAAAGGGGTTCAGTCTATTATTTCTAATTCCACTTACTGGTATTTTTATTATCCTGCTCTGGAAAAGGGTGACACCGATTTTAATCTTGACTTTTGTCTTTATTTTGATAATAATTAATCTGATATTTTTATGATAAAAGAGACGATTACAATTTTAAATGAGAATGGCTTGCATGCCCTTCCTGCATCAAGGTTTGTAAAACTTGCTGAGAAATTTAAGAGCAGGGTTGAACTGATAAAGGATGGGGTGAAGGTAAATGGCAAGTCAATTATGGGAATATTGACTTTAGCCTGTGAAAGGGGGGCAAAGGTGATTTTGGTATGTAATGGCGAAGATGAGGAAGAAGCCTTTAATGCCTTAAGGCAGATACTTGAAGGGCAGGATTGATGCCTAAAGAAAAGATACTCCATGGTGTTCCTGCATCAAAGGGTGTTGCTGTTGGAAAGGCATTTATATATGAGATAAAGAAGACCGAGATATTCCAGACGCCTATTCTATCAGTCTATCTTAAGGACGAGGTTTTAAGGTTTGAAAAAGCAATAGAAAAAACAAGGGAGGAACTGAAGAAGATTAAAGAACAGATTAATAGAGAAATTGGCGAGGATTTTGGTCAGTTCCTCGATGCCCAGATTATGATGCTTGAGGATGAAACAATATTTGAATCAGTTAAACAACGTATATTCAATGAGAAGAAAAATGTAGAGTATATATACAATGAAGTCATAAGTGAATATGCTAAAAAACTTGGCGAAAGTAAGAATGCCTATTTCAAGGAAAGGGTTGTTGACATATATGATGTGGGTGAGAGGGTGTTGAAAAATCTTTTAGGGGTATCTCATACATCGGTGCTTGAAGCACCGCCCGGTTCAATCATAGTGGCGCGTGATATCCCACCCTCAGAGGCAACACTTATAAATCCAAAGAATGTGGTTGGTATTGCAATGGAACTGGGTGGAAGGACATCCCATACAGCGATCACCGCACGGGCGCTTGAAATACCGGCAATCTTGGGTATTGGTGAATTTATAAACAAGGTTCAGAATGGGGATGATATAATCGTTGATGGCGAACGAGGAATTGTTATCGTCCATCCCAGTTCAGGAAGGATAAGTTTCTATGAAGAACAGAAAAAAAAGAACCAGCAGATAGCAAAGGCACTCTTACCAGCCTGTGAATTATCACCTGAAACAAGGGATGGGAAACGGATAGATATTTCAGCAAATATTGAATTTTTTTCTGAGGTTGATCATGCAGTTAAATATGGTGCTGTGGGGGTAGGGTTATTCAGAACCGAATTTTTATATCTTGCAAGGCGTGGTTCTCCATCTGAGGAAGAGCAATTCAAAGTATATAATGCACTGGCAAAGAAGGTCAAACCCCATCCTGTGATAATCAGGACATATGACCTGGGTGGAGATAAGATATTTTCTGATTACCATGAGGCAAATCCTTTTCTGGGCTGGCGGGCAATCAGGGTTTGTCTCCAGGAAACAGAATTCTTTAAGACCCAGATAAGGGCGATATTGCGTGCCTCGGTCAATAAGAACATAAAGATAATGTTTCCTATGATTTCCACCTATGAAGAGATTAAACGTGTCAAACTGATATTTAACGAAGTAAAACAAGAATTGAAATCAAAGAAGATTGAATTTGATGACAGTATCCAACTCGGGATAATGGTTGAAACACCTTCAGCTGCATTGATGGGTTCATTTCTTGCCGGGGAAGTTGATTTCTTCAGCATTGGTTCAAATGATCTAACACAATACACACTTGCGGTTGACCGTGGTAATGAGAGGATAAGCCAGCTCTTTGACCATTTTCATCCTGCGGTCCTGCGATTGATAAAGGAAACAATCACTGCCGGGCATAATAGTAATATCTGGGTTGGATTATGTGGAGAACTCGCTGGTGACCCATTGGCAATACCGCTTCTGGTAGGGCTTGGTATTGATGAGTTGTCAATGAGCCCTTCTTCAATACCAAAGGCAAAACTTGTCTTGAGAACACTCACAGTTGCACAATGTCAGGAAATTGCCCAGGAGGCATTGAATTTTAGAACTGCCCTTGAGGTGAAGAAATTTTTAAACAGGGTGGTGAGAAAGAAGTTCCCGGGGATTGAAGAGCTGATGAAATGAAAGATATGCGTGAGATAATATATTCTTTACCAGAACAGATCGACGAAGGTATAGGAATTTTTAATTATGCATGGCGTAATAGTTTAAACAAAAAATTTTTAAGCCAAAAGTTTGAAAAAGTATTGATATGTGGTATGGGTGGTTCGGGCATAAGCGGAGATATCGTTTCAATCCTTTATCCTGATTTGAATATCATTGTAAATAAAGATTATCAAATTCCTGGTTATGTTGATAATAGGACATTAGGGATACTTGTAAGTTATTCAGGTAATACAGAAGAAACGTTGAATAACTATAATCTTTTAAATGAGAAGGGTATCCCTATTGTTATTATTTCCTCAAATGGGAAACTTCTAAATAGCAGGTCATCCCTTAAGATCCAGATCCCTGGCGGGCTTCCACCAAGGGGTGCCTTAGGATATTTATTTACTCCGATACCCCTTTTATTATATCGCACTGGCTTGACAAAGAGAGAACCCCGGAACCAACTTAAGAAGTTATCAGTATTTTTAAAAAAACAGGCAGTCAAACTTGAAAAAAGGGCTAAGGGGCTTACTGAATTATTTATCTCTAAACTTCCAATCATATATGCAAATTCAAATGCGACTGGAGTCATTGCCAAAAGGTGGCAGTGCCAATTGAATGAGAATGCAAAGATTCTATGCCACACGAATATCATTCCTGAGATGAATCATAACGAGATTGTCGGGATTGGAAGGCCAGAGCGGTTTAATAAAGACCTGGTTTTAATTTTTATCAATGACCCCAATGCATTAGAGCGGAATAGATTGAGGGTTAAGATAATCAAGGAGATAATTCAGAGAGAGATTAAACTGTTGAAATTCATTGAAATCAAACCATCAGGTGAAAACCTGCTTGAACAGGTCTTCTCCACAATAATGCTGGGTGATTTTCTTTCGTATTATCTTGCCCTGAAAACCGGTATTGACCCTTTGCCGGTCAAAAGAATAGATTATCTGAAAAAAAGTCTATCAAAATCTTAGATTATCCACCCGCGAGTTTAAATTCAATCTGTCTCACCACCCAGACACGCACAAGTTTATCTCTCTGTTTCGCAGGCGTGAATTTAGAATTTTTTGCAGCAACAATAGCAGATTCATCGAGCATTTGATTTCCGCTTGATTTTATTACCTCAACCGCAATCACACCGCCATCAATGTCAATGAGCATTTTCACAATAACTTTACCTTCAATCCCTGCTTTGGCAGCAAGCGGAGGATATACTGGTGACGGCATTGATATGGGCTGGGGTTTGACCTCTACCTTGTAGTATGGAATGATTTCAATATCAGGTCCGGTTGGTGTGATCGGGATGATATTTTCTCCAAAGTCTGTAGGGTTTATTGTTGTGACACCATCGTCAGGATTTTGAGCGGCTATGACTGTAGGCTGGGGTTTTGGTCTCACAGTGTTATCAATGGGTTCGATCTGTTTATCAATTTCCATTGTTATTTCGTTAATTAAACCGACGACTTCCTGTTTTAATTTATATGGTTCTGGTTCTGCATAGGGGAGGGTTAGGAAAAAGGCGATTATTATAACAATTGCAATGAGGAAGCTCGCCTTCAAATAGATTCCATACATCTTTTTATGGTCGCGCATTTTAACCTCCTTTTCTACTTATAAATACAAATTTTGGATAAAAATATTCCCTTTTGTTTTAAATGATGGAATAGATATTTTTCAATGACTTTTGTGGGTTAAAAAGCGATGATTTCTGGTTATTTTTTTATATATCCTACTGGGATTATATAGAGCGGTTCTTCCTCTTTTAATTTTAAAAGTTTTTTTAACTTATCATCATCGAACGCACCGATTGGCACAGAACCCAGACCCAATGCTACTGCCTCAAGATGTATATTCTGGGCACAGTGTCCAACCTCGTTATTAATATACCGATATGCCCTTTCTCCATAACGCCAGGCAGTCCTTTTGAAGACTGCAGTTATAATGATTACAACCCCGGCATCGGTTATGAACATCTGGTGTAATGCTGCCTTTGCTATTTCCTTTCTGATATCACCGTCAAATTCTTTTTTTAATTTATGGCGCTCAGGAATATAACGAAAAACCCCATCTTTTTTAACAACAAAGACTTCTAAGGGATAGGTTGCACCTGCTGAAGGGACTGCACGAAACTCCCTCATAGAATCAGTAATACCCTGGGCTGACCACAAAAGATTTGAAATCTGCTGGATTGTCAATTCCCTGTCTTCAAAATCCCTTATTGACCGCCTTTTATAGATACATTCTTCCAGTGATGCATTTGTAAATTGTGGTTGTGGTAAATCAATCATTTCTCCTCCTTTGCTGAAAAGCATTAATGAAATTAAGTTTATAATGATGATTTCAGCCATAAATTCTGTGCATAATCCTTGCTGTATTACAGTGAATCTCAACAGTATCATCAAGCTCCTGGGCATAACCTCCGCCCAGCACTACAATCATTGGTAGTTTATTATTATGGGCATAAGTAATCACCATTTTATCCCTTTTCATCAAGCCTTCTATTGTAAGTTTGAGATTTCCTAACTGGTCAAACATATAAGGGTCAGCACCGGCAAGATATATGACAAATTCAGGTTTGAATCCATTAAAGATCTTTTCCATTGCATATTCTAATTTTTCAAGATATTCATCATCCCCAACATTAAAATCGAGCCCGATATCTAAATTTGATCTTTCCTTCACTGGATATAAGTGTTCCTGGTGGATTGAGAATGTGAATACCTGTTCATTGTTCTGAAAAAATCTTGCTGTGCCATTACCTTGATGAAGGTCGCAGTCAATAATAGAAATTTTTTTGATTCCCTGTTCAAGGATTTTAACTGCGGCAAAAACAACATCATTTAGATAACAGAATCCTTCGGCATGGTCAGAGAATGCATGATGAAGTCCACCACCGATATGATAACAGGCACCATACTCAATTGCAAGTTTACCTGCAAGATATGAACCACCACATCCCAGCATCTGCCATTTTATGATATCTTTTTCAACCGGTAGTTCTGAGCGCCAGGTTCTAAATGTCGTTCTTGAATTTAGCAGGTCATCAAGATACTCGGGTGTTAATATTTTTTTTAAATCATCAATCTCAGGCATCGAGGGTTTATAAAGATTATCACTGGTAACGAGTCCTTCTTTTTTAAGATTTTCGTAAATCAACCTGTATTTTTCTGTTGGAAAGATATGCCCTTTTAGATCTACGCAATAATCCGGGGAATATACAAATTTCATTTTATATAAACTCCTTCAATCCTCAATAATTTTCTTTTTAATCCAATATTATCTCCAAAGCCTCCGATTGAACCGTCTGACCTTATAACCCTGTGGCAGGGAATGATAATGGGAAATGGGTTATTTGCAAGTGCCTGTCCAACTGCCCTTGCACCTCTGGGAATTCCGAGTTTCTTTGCAATGGAACCATAAGTGTTAATGTTTCCTTTTGGAATTTTAATGGTCAATTTCAGGACCTTTTTCTGAAAATTTTTAAGTCGTTTTAAGTCCAGCAGTTTTGTCGTAAATATTACATCCTTTCCAGAGATATGTTTACTTATTTTTGAAGCAACTCTATCAATTTCTCTGGTGCTGCCAGATGAAATATTAGGGTATTGTTTTTTTATAAATCCTATTGAAAATTTCGGCAGGATGATCTGTACTATTTGTGATTTAGCCCCCTGTTTTGACCATAGGATTGCAATATTTCCGACTTTAGTATTTACAATTCTATAAAACAACTTTTTATTATTCTTCATAAATAAATTATAACAAAATAAATAAATAAATCAAGTTTCTATAGTATTCAAATTTGTTCAATACTATTAATCAGAGGATTATATTTAAGATACCACCAACAATAAATGCAGTCAGGAGCATTATGCCGGTTGCTTTGAGTGTATCAAGAATGCCAAATTCTTTTATGAATACCGAAAAAGTTGCAACACAGGGAAAATACATTGATAAGACTGTGCTTGCAATAATCAATTGTTTCAATGTAAGATTGAGCGGGACGAGCATACCTACCGCTATATCTTTTCTTAAAAATCCTAAAAGCAGGGCGATAGTTGCTTCTGCAGGCAGCGATAGAACATAAACTACAACAGGGCCGATTATTTTGGCAAGAAAATTGAAAATACCTAAGGAATAGAAAAGATTTGCAATAAATACGCCCAAAAGAACAAAAGGAGTTGCCTCAATGATGAACCATTTCACCCGCATCCAGAGTTTTTTCATCAACGCCGGTAAATATGGTATCCGATAGGATGGGATTTCTGTAAAGATCTCTGGACTTTCACCCTTGAAGATAAATTTTAATAAAACTCCTCCTATTACAAAGACAATAAATAGTGTTCCAAAGACCGGGAAGAGTCCTTTTGCCCCAAATTTCCCTACCAGTCCAAATATCATAGCGGTCAGTGCCATACAGGGGACACATATCGCCATTAAGGTCGCTGCGATGAATCTTTCTCGCTTTGTTTCAAGGATTCTTGTGCTCAATGTACCAGGCACATTGCAACCAAATCCCAAAAGCATAGGAATGATCGCCATACCATGGAGTCCAAAGAAATGGAGAAATTTATCAAGCAACACTGCGAGTCTGGGTAGATAACCAGAATCTTCAAGAAAACTCAATACGAAATAAAAGGCAAGGACATATGGCAGCACCTGTGCAAATTCTACATAAAGACCAGTCGTAAGAATACCAAAAGATTGTCCGAAATCAATATCACCATTAATCAGCTCACCAATCAAGATATTATGAATAATACCACTGCCCCCGAGTATCTTAGAAAAAGAGAGCATAACAGGTTTATATATATTGTTGAAGAATGGGTCGCTTAAAAAATTTATTATACCTTCACCAATAAATCTTATCAACTGGAAGATTAGAAAAAGCAGGATCACAGCAATGGGAAGACCTGACCAGGGATTTATCGTCAGGTCACCAATCCTTTCTAAGAATGTATGATGGCGATGTTTTATTACCTGAACTTGTGAAATGATCTGTCCGACCACATGCCAGCGTTCTTCATCCTTAAATTTAAGTTGTCCTTTTTTTGCCTCATCAAGACGGTTTACGAGTTCTCTTATGCCTTCACCTGTAACCGCAACCGTGGGGATGACCGAAACCCCGAGTATTTCTTCAAGTTTTTTTACATTTATTTCAATACCGGTATGTTTTGCTTCATCCCATAGATTTAATGCGATAATCATAGGAATATTTTTTTTCAGCAACTGGAGCGTAAGATTCAAATTTCTTTCAAGATTGGTAGCATCTATAACATTTACAATAATACTCTCGCCTTCTTCAATTGCCTTATTTAACATCTGGACAGCAACTTCTTCGGCTGGGGTCGTGGGTTCTAAACTATAAGTCCCTGGCACATCAATAACCTCAATCCTTTTATCGCCAGATCCGGCACAACCACGGCAGTAATCTATCGTTGTCCCAGGATAGTTTGAGGCAATCACATCAACACCTGTGAGCCTTGAAAAAATGACACTCTTTCCGACATTAGGGTTACCAACGAGCAGAATCTTCTTTATTTTATATTCAATATTTACCATTACCCTCCGTGCCATTCCATAACCTATTGCAACCTGGGTATTACCAATTTTTATTACTACCGGACCATGCATAAGTTGTTCACTGATTTTTGTGATTTCAGCACCCGGAATGATACCAATTGATTCAAGCCTGCTGACGAGTCCTTTGCCTCCAGTGATTTCTACCACCTTTCCTATCTCCCCGGGTTTCATCATTGTGAGATTTATAATCGCCATTACTTTTTCTCCTTTCTGGCACACTTTAGACACAAACCGTAAATTTCAAGTTTATGGTCGAGGACCGAAAAATTATATTTACGGGCAATCCTTTTTTGAATCTTTTCAATCTCCTGATTTGCGAATTCAATAATTGCACCACATCTGGTGCAGATCAGATGGTCGTGGTGTTGCTTTTTATACACGGGTTCAAAGCGTGTTATTCCTTTTTCAAAATTGCGTATTGAAACAAGACCGCATTCGGCAAGTAGTTTTAGAGTCCTGTAGACTGTTGAATAACCGATCTTTGGAACCTTGTTTTTTATCATATTATATAACTCCTCAACACTGAGATGTTTATCCTGGTTTAAAAAATAATTGATAATAAATTCTCTTTTCTGGGATGATTTCAATCTGTGTTTCTTGCAAAATTCAACCAGTTGTTCATCATTATGTTTATTTTTGATTTTGAAATTCATTTTCATTTTATATTATAAGTAAAAACAATGATGTGTCAAGGGGTAAATAGAGATTGAACTGAAAGCATTTTAACAATTCAAGATTATTGTTGCATTGAAAAGGTATGAAGGAAGTCGGATGAATCCTACTGCTAAAGTTAAATTAAGAACAATGTATCGTTGGACGGTGTCGCTGCCTGTATCGTAGAGTTGGAAGTTGGTTATTAAGTGAGGAAGTGAGTATGGATGTTGGAGTAGCGAAACTTGTTTCGCGTCTAAGTCAATCCAAAATCCGAATCCACCATCCGTTACCGCCACACTGTTTGGCGGATGCGTGGCGGAGGAAATCAGAAATAAATTCAAAATCCTAAATTCTAAACTGTTGTCAAATAAAATTCCTGTGTAGGGCAAGGCTTCAGCCTTGCAAATATCCTATCACGGGACTAAAGTCCCTACTCCAAAGGGATATTGATGGTTATTTGGCATAGATGCCAATATGGTTATTGGGTATAGTCAAACCGTAAAAGATTCACTAACAACCAAAAACTTTAGACCATACTGGTTGCCATGCCATAAAACAATAAACAATGTTTATTAAGGGGGATAATGGGTGATAAGGAGTGGTCAGGGAGCAGAATATCAGGGAATCCGGATATCAGAAAAAAATCCCTTTTAGCCTTTTTTCTCCTGTTTTATTTTTTATCAACGAATAAATCTGGCTGGGAGAGTTTGGTTTTCTTAAGTTTTCTAATACTGAAAACTTCACCTTCTTCGAATTTCGTCAGAACCTCTTTTGCCCGTTCAATAACCGACTTTGGTAATCCTGCAAGCCGGGCAACCTGTATTCCATAGGACTGGTCTGAAGGTCCGGGATTGATCTTTCTCAAAAATATGATTTCATCACCCCATTCTTTTACCAGAAAGTTATAATTTCTGACACCACTCAGAAAATCTTCTATCTTCGTGAGTTCGTGGAAATGGGTTGCAAATAAAGACCTCGGTTTTTTATTATTATGCAGTTCTTCAACCACTGCCCAGGCTAAAGCCAGTCCATCGTATGTTGATGTCCCTCTACCAACTTCGTCAAGTATTACAAGACTTTTCTCTGATACATTGTTGAGAATATTCGCAGTTTCCATCATTTCTGCCAGAAATGTGCTGACACCCCTTGAAATGTCGTCACTTGCACCAATGCGCGTGAATATTTTATCAACAATACCAATTTTGGCTTCCTTTGCCGGAACAAAACTGCCTATTTGAGCCATAATCACAATGAGCGCAACCTGGCGAAGATATGTTGATTTGCCCGCCATATTTGGTCCGGTTATGATTAGAATCTGGTTACGATTACGGTCCAGCTCTGTATCATTTGGAATAAATGATCCTTTTTCCATCAATCTCTCAACGACTGGATGTCTTCCTTCAGAAATGTTTATTTTATCGCCTTCATTTACTTCAGGCCTTGTATAGTTATATAAAACCGCATTCTCGGCAAATGATTGTAAGATATCAAGCAAAGAGACTGCTTTTGTGCTATTGAGGATTTTATTTCCTTCCCGGGCAATTTCTTCACGTAACTTAATAAATATTTCATATTCTAAATTCTTAATCTTCTCTTCTGCACCCAGTATTTTTTCTTCAAATTCTTTTAATTCCGGTGTATAAAATCTTTCAGCGTTGACCAGGGTTTGTTTGCGAATATAATAGTCCGGGATGAGATGAAGATTTGCTTTGCTCACTTCAATGTAGTAACCAAAGATTGTATTATAGGCAACCTTTAATGAATTTATTCCGGTTTTTTCCCTTTCCTGGGTTTGGAATCTATTAAGCCATTCCTTTGCGTTGTGAGCAATTTCCCTCAATTCATCGAGTTCTTTTGAGTGACCTGGTTTTATTATTCCGGTTTCATCAAGAGTTGCTGGTGGCTCGGGCGAAATGGCATTTTCTATTTTTTTCACTACTATATCGAAGTTATCAATCTGATTGTAAATTTTTTTCAATATCTGACTATCACAATTTAGAAGGATACTTTTGATTTCAGGATATAGTTTTAAGGAATCTTTCAGGACATTCATCTCACGGGGCATTATCCTGCCACACATCAGGCGTGTGGTAATCCTTTCTACATCACGAATATTTTTTAAGAATTCCCTTACCTGTTTTCGCAAAAATTCTCTATCCTTTAATTCCGCAACACCATCAAGTCTTTCATTTATCGTATTGCAGTCAATCAACGGTTCAAGGATCTGATTGCGGAGCATTCTTTTCCCGGCAGGTGTGAGACAGTTATCTATTGCCCAGTATAATGTGTTTGTTTCATCATTTCTGATATTTATAACAAGTTCTAAATTTTTTCTTGTTGCACTATCAAGATAAACTGATTTATGCGCATCAAAATAATTCAATTTCGTTATCTGGGGTAATGTTGATTTCTGATTTTCTTTGAGATAATATAAAAGAGCACCAGCAGAAGAAATGGCAAGTTTTTTGCCTTCAATTCCGAAACCATCGAGTGCGATCACATTGAAGTGTTCTTTTAATTGTTGATAGGCAATTTCATAAATGAAGCGATAACCGTCAATCGATGTAATGGGGATATCTAATTTTAATGTGATACCTTGAGGCAAAATCAGTTCTTTTACTTCCTTTCTTGTAAGAATCTCCAATAATTGTCCTGGTTCAATTTCACCACAGGAAAAATCACCCGTTGTAATATCGCAAAGGGCAATGCCGACAATATTTTCATCCGGGACACAACTCGCAACAAATAATGCCTTATTTTCATCAAGGAGAGAGGGTCTGAATATAGTTCCTGGAGTTATTACTTCAATTACATCACGCTCAACAAGTTTCTTCGCCTTATCAGGGGGTTCAAGCTGTTCACATATTGCTATTTTTAATCCATTTTTTACCAACTTTGCAATATAATTTTCACTTGCCTTTACCGGAATACCCGCAAGTGGAACTTTTGTGCCCTTGCCTATTGTCTTTGAAGTAAGTGTAATACCGAGCAGGATACTTGCTTTTTTCGCATCGTCATAGTAAAATTCATAGAAATCACCAACCCGAAATAAAAGGAGTGTATCTTTATATTTATTTTTTATCTGTTGATATTGTTCTAAAAGGGGGGTGAGGTGCATAGCAAAAATGACCCCTTAAAAATTAATATTTACAGCGGAATAAAACAGAATTCTTGAGTACCGAAAAATTTCATAGGAGGATTTTTGTAAATCCTGTCTGGTTGTTATTTTATTTTTTGGGGTTTTTGGGTTTTGGGATTGGGAATTAAAACGATTAGTATCCTTTAACCGCATTCCCTTTTATTCCTAAGGAATCAAGTTTTGCAACAAGGGATTTTGCCTGTTCCATTGTTTCAAATTCTCCGACCCATACACGATAATAAGTCTTATCCATAACTACTGCCTCTATGATACGGGCATCAAATCCCTTGGCTTTCAATTCTTCAATCCTTTTCTCTGCATTCTCTTTGTTTCTGAATGAACCAACCTGAACTGTATAATACTCTTTTTGCGGCATAGCTGAAGGAATTAGATTTTTTGCCCGGCTCGCCCAGATAGATTTAGGAAATGTATTTATTAATTCCTGGAGTGTTTTGTAACCGGTTTCTTTATTCCCGGTTTCAATAAGAACTACGCCTGTCCAGAATAATGCCTCATCCTTTAATTCTGAATTCGGGTAGTCTTTACGCATCTGCTCCAGTATAACCAGGGCATTTTTGAAATTTTCCTTTCCAATAAAGATCTTAGCAATCTCAAGATGGGCAATATCTGCATATCTTGACTGTGGGTATTTATCAATTATCATTCGATAATAATAAATTGAAGAATCCGGATTAGCAGTTAATCGCGCCAGATAATAAAAAACTTCAGCAATGCGGGGATTGTTTTCGTCCCTGGCGAGGTCCTCAAACAATGCCCTGGCTTTATCAAATTGAAATGCATTGAATAACTTAATCGCCTCATCAATGTTTTGCGCAAAGATAAATGAGACGATTAAAGCTGAGGCAGATATGATTCTATTGAGCGGCAATTTGGACATAAAAAAGTAAATTTTTTTGTTTTATTTCCACACTTTTTACATACAAAATTATTCAACGACAATATTTTTTCAATCTCACCAAGTTCTTTTTTGATTGATTTTGTATCCGCAGATAACTTCATTATATAAAGTCTTGGTAGAACAGCATCTGGATACAATTCGCTTATTTTACGATAGATATCCTTTGCCTGTTCAATCTCATTTTTCTTCTCATATAAATTTGCCAGGGCAAAACCAACAGTGAAATTTTTTGGATTCTGTTTGAAGATTTTTTCGTATAACGGTATTATCTGTTCAAAGGTCCCGGTTTCATAAGCGACTCTTTCTAAATCGTTTATGACCAAAAATGCAAAGTCCGGTTGCAACTCAAGAAGTTTTAGATAATATTCCTTAGCCTTTTTTAAATCACCATTATTTTTGTAGAATTCAGCAGTATAATACAATACGCTCACGGAATCAGGCTTTATTTTTAATGCCTTTTTGAAAAGATTTTGTGCCTCTTTTATCTTCTCTTCCTGGTCTTCACCTGATTCTGAAAGACGTAAATTAGCCAATCCTGTATAATAATAGGCAAGACGTTGTTCTCCAGTTAGGTCGCTATACTCCTCACATAACGCAATGCAATCCTGATAATTTTGTATATCCTCATAAATCTTCAAAAGGAGATCACGCGCATTTTTATCGGTTTTGTCAATTTTTAAGATCTCTCTTAAAAATGCTATTGCCCGGTTGGGACGGTTTGATTCAAGATAATCCTGCACTAAACTGAAATATACTTTTTTCTCTTCTTCCCTGCGCAGGGTTGGTCTCGCGGTTAAGGATTGGTGAATCTTTATTGCCCTTTCAATATCACCTTTTTTACGATATAAATTCCCCAACCTTATATAAGCATTTACCAAATCTGTATCAATGCTTAATGCCTCCTTTAATTTTTTTATAGCAAGTTCATCATTGTTTTCCAGTTCTGCAATCAGAGATTCAAGATAGGGTATGTTTGCTGAGGTCTTTGTTTTACGCGGTCTGAAATAAAAATATAGTATAAAGGCTATGAGCGCGATAATGATAATAATAAGGATTGTCATTTTTCCTCCTCGAATGGAAGATTACGGAGTGCGTCCAGTTCTTTTTTGATATTATTGTTCTCTTTCTTCAATTTGTTCATTGTATTCCTTAAGACAATTTCATCCGCAAGGGCAAAGACCAGAACAAAAACCATCCCCGCAACAAAAGAATAAAAACAAACCATAGAAAGGGCAATATTTGTGAATTGCTGCCCGAATATATTAACATCAACCTTCTCATCTGCATTGAGCACAATAAATCCAATCATAAAACCAATCACAAGGACAACGAATAATAATCCAACAAATCGCATCAAACCTCCTTAATTCCCTGATGGTATATAATACTCAAATATTTGAATCTGTCAAGCATCCCAGAACCTATTCTTTAATCACCTTCTTTAATGTTTTTGCCAGGGCATCTGCGGAGACCCGTGTGATGAGTTTACCTTTGTATGCAAAGGAGATTCTCCCGGTTTCTTCAGAAACTACGATGCAGAATGCATCTGTATGCTCGGCAATTCCCAGGGCAGCACGGTGTCTCAAACCAAATTTACCGCCCAGATCAGGATTTTCGCTCAATGGTAAGACACAGGAAGCAGCAATAATTTTATCGCCCTGAATAATACAGGCTCCATCGTGTAATGGATTATCCGGGAAGAAAAGACTTTGAATCAAAATGGAATTTACTAAGGCATCAATGCGCACACCGGAATCAATTATATCGCTAAGACTATCATTCCTTTGAATGACAATTAGTGCACCATGCCGCTGTTCAGAAAGTTTTTTTATTGCACCAATTATTTCACTTACAGTTGGAAAAGGCTCAACTTTGAAAAAAAATCGCAGGGGACGTTGTCTACCAATGAATGCCAGGGCGTTTCTTATCTCTGGCTGGAAGAGTATGACAAAGGCAACAACCCAGACTGCAAGGATGGAATTCATTATCCAGGCCAAGGCTCTGAGGTTAAACCAGCGTGCGATGAATGATACTACAAATATAGTTAAAATCCCGAACAAAATTGGGGTTGCCTTGGTCCCTTTTATAAACCTCAGAAACTGATATATTAAAATTGCAACTATTACAATGTCAATGAGATCAAGGGTGTTGAGATTGAGAAATCCAAATAACTTCATTTTGTGATTTTGTCAATCAACTGTGCAACTTTTTTTGCTTCCAGAACATCATGAACACGGACGATCGAGGCGCCATTTTTTATCAACAATGCCTCTACAGCAAGGGTGCCTTCTAACCTTTCTTCAGGTGGTAAATTAAATGGATTGCCTATGAATGACTTGCGTGAGTGTCCAACAAGGATCGGACGCCTGAATATCTTGAGTTCAGCAAGTCTTTCAATTATTTCATAATTATCTTCTAACCTTTTGCCAAATCCCAAACCCGGATCAATGATGATCCTATTCAAATCGATCCCATTCTGAACTGCAAAATCGATTCTTTCTTTAAGATAATTTTTGATTTCTGATAAGAGATTTTTGTATTGAGGATTTATTTGCATCGTTTTTGGGGTCCCCTGAATATGCATTATAACAACACAAGCCTTATATTGTCCAATTACGCGGGCAAGTCTTTTGTTGGGTTGATAAAACCCAAAACCGGATATATCATTTATTATTCTTACTCCCTGGTCCAGGGCATATTTTGCTACTTCTACTTTGTATGTGTCAACCGAAACTGGAACACGTGAAAACTTGACAACAACCGGCAAAACAGATTTTAATCTTTCTATCTCTTCCTTTTCACCAAGCATTTTTGCTCCGGGCCGGGTTGATTCAGCACCGATGTCAATGAAGTCTGCGCCTTCCTGTTCCATCTCTTCTATTACTTTTTTAACCGTTGATAAAGTAGTGTAGCGACTGCCACTGTAAAAAGAATCAGGGCTGATATTGATAATGCCCATTATATAAGTTCGTTCAAATCTTATTTCTTCATTTCCAATCTTTAAACTTGGTTTTTCAACAGGATTGATTATCATAGATAATTGATTTTTGAGTTGTTCCATCCATGGTTGTTCCTGTAATCGGGTTATCATTTTCTCAATTTCCCTTAAATTGGCAAACAAAAGAACGTCAAATCTCTTTCTTTTTGAACCAAAATATGCATCTTTTGGTATCGCTACATCACCACCACAAATCAATGCAATCTGTTTCAAGATATTAGCCTGGGCAGGTGAAATTTTCTTAATTTTAATTATCTGATATTCAGACTTTTTTAAAAATATTGGATATGCTTCAGATGCTACCCCAATTTCTTTTAATTCTTTTAGCAATTGGTTATTGCGTAAGTTAAAGAGCAATTCCATAAACAATTATACAGCAAATTACTTTATTGTCAATAAAATGATAAACTTAAACTTGTTGACTTTTGTCTAAAATTGGATATAATTGATTAAAGGAGCATAATGGAATTTCTTTATGGACAGACCACTGGTCAAAATCAGTCAAATCCTATATTTAGTCTTTTGCCTTTGATTCTTATATTTGTTGTGTTCTATTTTCTGCTGATTCTTCCTCAGCAGAAAAGGCAAAAACAGCATCAGCAATTACTCAATTCCTTAAAAAAGGGGGATCGGGTGATAACTTCGTCAGGAATATATGGAACTATTGCAAATGTGAAGGATAATATTATTAGCCTTGTAATTGCTGATGGTGTAAAGGTTGATATTGATAAAAATCATATTGTCTCCAAAATTGGTTCGGTAGACGAAGGTAAATAGTATCGGGCTGGACACCATAAGATGGAATATAATTTTTTCAAACTTAAGTTTAGGTGAATTAAAATGGTTATTATAAGGTATCCTGATAAGGTTTTAAGGCAGAAGGCAAGGCCTGTGGAAAAAATTACAAAGGAGATCTTTGATCTTGCTGAATCTATGATAAAAACAATGTTTGATAACGACGGTATAGGATTGGCAGCAAATCAAGTGGGTGTTTTATGGAATCTATTTGTTATAAACCTCAAACCCCTTGACGACCAGCCTGAGCCGGCAGTCATTATCAATCCTAAGATTATAAAACAGGAAGAACTAACAGAGGATGAAGAAGGATGCCTAAGTTTCCCTGGTTTGTTTCTCCATATTCCAAGGTATAAGCGTCTGCTACTCCATTATCAGAATTTGTATAATGAAAATATTGTAATTGAGGCTGATGGACTTGTGGCGCGGGCAATCCAGCATGAATATGACCATCTGAATGGAATTCTTTTTATTGATTATGTTAATGAAAAAGAGAAAGATAAAGCTGAGGAGTATTTATCAAATTTAAGATCAGTATGAAGATAATATTCTTTGGGTCAACAGATTTTTCACTTCCCATTTTGAAGAAGGTATATGAACATTATGGAGTCGCTGGGGTGGTCATTTCAAAACCAAAACCGAAAGGCAGGGGTTTAACAGTTGATTTACCCGAATTAGGCAAATGGGCAATTGCAAATAATATAAAATTATTTGATCCTGAAAATCCCAATGAAATTTCATTTATAGAAAGTCTTGCTTTAATATCACCCGATATTTTTGTTCTCTCTGCATACGGACATATCTTGAGTGGAGATCTACTTAAGGTTCCTAAAAAAGGCGGGATTAATATCCATCCTTCACTCTTACCGAAATACCGTGGTGCTGCACCGATTCAGAGGGCAATTATGGCTGGAGAAAAAAAGACCGGAATAACGATATTCTTTATGGATGAGAAGATTGATCACGGAAAGATAATTATGCAGAGGGAAATTGATATTGATAAAAATGACACATATGGGAGTTTGTCTCATCGTCTTTCTTTACTCGGTGCGGAAATGGTGATTGAGGCATTGAGGTTGATTGAAAATAATGGATACGAGGTCATTGAACAGAATGAGTCGGAAATGACCTATGCCCCGAAAATTAAAAAAGAAGAGACAGTTATCAATTGGGCTGATAATAGCGAAAGGATTTGTAACCTGATTCGCGCTTTGAATCCTGCCCCAGGAGCACGCACGCAGTTTCGTAATAACGAACTCATTATCCTTGAGGCTGAGATAGGGGACAAAAAGATAGAACCCGGTGTCATCCATATTGAGAATAAAAAACTTTATATCGGCACAAAGGATGGTTCAATGATATTGAAGGCTTTAAAACCAGAAAATCGCAAGGTAATGACTGCTCTGGATTTTATAAATGGGTATCGGCTTAAAAGTGGAGAAAGGCTCTAATATGAATGCAAGGGAGGCAGCATTAAATGCGCTCTGTGAGGTTGATCAGGGCACAAATTTGAAGGTTGCCCTGGGTCTCATATTTGAAAGAGATGAACTTTCAGATGATGACCGTGCCCTGGCAAATGAGATAGCCTTTGGCACCCTGCGTCATCGTGAAGAGATAGACCAGATAATCAAAGAGACATTTATCGGTGATTTTAATGCTGCTGATTCGATATTGAAAAATATTTTGCGCCTTGCAGTTTATCAATATCTTTTCCTTGATCGAATTCCTGTTTATGCAGTCGTGAATGAAGCAGTAAATCTGGGCAGGAGTGTCAAGGAAAAATCACTGATAAATGCGGTTCTCAGGGGTGTGATTCGTAATAAGAAAGTCCAGTCAATGCGCGAACCCCAGGTCTGGGTTTTGAGAAAGATACTTGAAGCCTATCCAGTTGAAGGTGAGAGGATAATTGAATCATTCAAGAATCGACCCACACCCTATATCAGGATAAATAGATTGAAGGCAAAGCCTGAAATGATTGAAGAGAAGTTAAAGGAGATGGGAATAGAATATCGTCCTGCAAACTGGCTTGAAGATTTTCGTAAGATAAACCGCCTTGGAACCCTGATCAATAATTCATTATTAAAGCAGGGATTTATCTCTATCCATGATGAGGCACAGGGTATGATATGTAAACTTCTTGACCCCAAACCTAAAGAAAGGATTGTAGATGTCTGTTCAGCACCTGGAAGCAAGACGACTTATATTGCTGAATTGATGAATAATCAGGGCATAATCATTGCGAGTGAAGTGAGCAGTGCACGTTTGAAACTTGTTGTAGAAAATGCCGAAAGATTGGGGCTCAATATCATAAAATATATCCTCGCTGATGGCCGTCGCTATCAAATAAAAGACTTTGATAAAGTTCTGGTGGATGCGCCCTGCACAAATTCAGGGGTTATCGCCAAAAGACCAGAGGTTAAGGAAAGGGTGAATAAAAAGGTGCTCGCAAGGTTATCCAATCTCCAGTTTAATCTTTTATCCAATGCCGCATCCTTTTTAAGGGTGGGTGGTTCTATAGTATATTCAACCTGCAGTATTTTGCCCCGGGAAAATGAAGAGTTAATAGAAAAGTTTTTAAATGAAAATAAAAATTTTGAATTAGAATCTGCAAAGGAATTTATTCCGAGCGCAGATTCATATTTAAAAATTCTTCCTGGTTTTTATAATACAGATGGGGTATTTGCCGCAAGATTGAAAAGGATAAAATAACCTTAATTCTGTATTGACTTTTTTAAAAAAATTTATTATAATTTTATGTGAAGGGAAATTTTGCGACGATTACCTTAACCGATGCCCAGATTGAGAAATTGGAAAAATTGCTGGGTGATTTTTATAGTCAGACCAATGTGATATGGTCAATGTTGATAACAAGTTCGGGGCACCTTTTGGTTCAGCGGGGTTTTACAAGATCCTTTGATGTTTTGGCCATTGCTGCCCTTACTTGTAATATATTTAATTCTACAATGGAACTGGCTCATATTATAGGAGAAAAAAATTTTTTTGAATTGTTACAGGAAGGGGGCAGGGCGAGTCTATACTATGTGGCACTCGATGGGAATTACCTGCTCGTTTCATTATTTGATGATCGAACAATACCCGGTGTGGTTAAGGTCGCTTCCGAAGAATTTACAAAGAATGTGAAAAATATCTTGAGGATGATATGATTAAAAAGAATTTTAATTTTGACAATTTTTATGTTTATGAAGGAAATAAGGTTGCATTTATGGCAGCCCAGAAGGTTGTCCAGTTTCCGGGAGAAGTATTCAATCCCCTTTATATTTATGCTACAGGTAGTTATGGTAAAACCCATTTTTTATGGACCCTTTACACTGAATTAAGTAAAAAAGAAAATATTTTGATTTTTACACCTAAGGAATTTGAAGAATATTTGCAAAAAAATTCCCAGTTTGATACAGCGGTATTTGTTGATGATATAAACCGGGTTAGCGAAAAATTCCAGGATTCTATACTTACAATGATTGATATTTTAATCACGAAAAATAAACAATTATGCTTCAGCGGGAATGCACCACCCCGTGAGTTGAAGAATTTGGGTCAGAAGGTCATATCGCGTATTGAAGGTGGTCTGGTATGTGATCTTCAGGCACCCCGTGAAATGGCACTGGTAGAGTTTATAAAAAAGAAATCTGAAGAAAGGGGAATTATTGTTCCAGACGAAATCGCCCTTGAACTCACTCAATTGTCCGGTGGTTCTTTGAGAACAATAGATGGAATGTTGAATAGATTGGTTGCCTATGCATCACTCGGTAATATCACTTTTGATTTAAATACAATCCGTTTGATATTAAAAGAATTTTATCCGCGGGGTATATATAGTCCGGTTGCTTCTCTTGTTGAGGAGTTGAAAAAAAGTGCGGATGAAGCAATCACCGAGATCACAGAGGTCAAGGATCCACGCACAGAATACAAAGAAAAAATTTATATCTGGGAAATGAAGGGCTTTGATACATCAGCATTAAAACCACTGCTTGATGCTGATATTGATACACTTGCCAGCGCCTATAATGTTTTTATCAAAAAAGTAGAAAGATTGATTGAATTACAGAAAGAATTTGGTGCCCTGGATGTTTCAAAATTCCCTGAAGATGGAATGAAGATTGAGACCATGCTTTTTTCACCCGACAAAATAGATGAAATTGAGTCATTGCTGAATTCAATAAAAGAGAAATTGAAGGGTGCGGAGAGGAAATTTTTTGAGAATTACTGGATCACCGATTGCAACAGGACCGCGGTTGAACTTTATGAAAAGACAATAATTCCTTCCTTAGGCAAAGAATTCAATCCATATATAATTTTGGGCAGTGCAGGGACTGGAAAGACATTCCTCTGTCAGGCGATCTCAGAGGATTTAAGATTTCGTGGATATAATCCAGTGATATGGGATTTTGAAAAAGATATACAGAATCTTCCTGAAGCAAAAGATGAAAAAGATGTTTTATTGATTGATAATTTTCATAAGATTTTTCTTTTGGATAATGACTTACGTAACAGGGTGATTGAGAATATTGTTGAATACATTAGACAGGAAAAAGGTGTATTTATTTTTTCCGAACCATTTGGTGATGATATTGTGCTTGATGAAAATGAAAAGATGATATTCCAACTCGGCGTAGAAGTAATTTTAAAAGAGCCGGATCCGGAGATAACCGAACTTTATCTTAAATCAAAAATTTCTCCTGAAGAATATGATCTGCTGAAAACAAAGGGGATACCACAGTTCAAAAATTTCAATGAAATCGATTCATTCATTATTGATTCAAGAAAGCCGCAGATCCCTTCTGAGGAAAAACCATTAGAAGAAATCATAAGTTTGGGACTACCGGGTGAAGAAGTTATCCAGCCGGTTATTGAAGAAAAAGTTATTGCAAAAATAGAACCACAGGAGGAGATAACTCAGGTTATTGAACCAGCGGTAGAATCTCAACCCCAGCCTGTTGAAACCCCGTTTAAAAAATTAAAGGAAGAGCGCCTGATAATTCAGGAAATGTCTGATGAACTCCTTGAAGAAAATTATGTGCCCTTGACCAGGAGCGAATAAATGGCTATAAAAGGTTCATTAAGCGAAGCCAGCCTGCCTGATGTCATTCAGCTTTTGAGTTTTTCTTTGAGGTCGGGTTGTCTTTCTGTTACTGATGGAAAGAATTTTGGGAATATCTTTATCAAAGATGGGAAGATTATCTATGCTACATTATTGAATAGAAAGGACCGCCTGGGTGATATTCTTTTACGCAAACAGGTGATTGAAGAATCTATTTTGAAATCAGCACTTGAAGAACAGAAGAAGACAAATAAGAGGATAGGAGAAATCCTGGTTGAAAATGGATATATTACAAAAGAAATCCTTGAGAAAGAACTTGCAAATCAAATAGCAGAAACGATATTTACGATGCTTACCTGGGAGACAGGATATTTCAATTTTGAGGCTGATTTATTACCCGGAAGCGAAGAATTTCTTGTGCAGTTATCACCCCAGGAACTCTTACTTGAAGGTGCGAGGCGAATTGATGAATGGCGTAAACTTGAAAAAAGATTACCTTCATTTGAGTCAATTCTTGCAGTAAAAAAGGATTACAGCGAGATTCCACTGACTGAAGAAGAATTGAAGATACTTCAATTGATTGATGGAAATCGCACCATTGATGATATTTTGAAGTTATCCGAATTTGATTTTTTTGAGACCTGTCGCACAATATATGCTTTGATTTCAGCCGGTATTGTCGAAAAACCCGAAAAGACCGAGATTGCAAAAAAGGCAATTGGTGATGTAAATGAATATAAAAATCTTGGATTCGCCTTTTTCAAAACCGGGATGTATGATGAAGCCGAACGGGAATTCAGGAAGGTATTGGAGATAGCGCCTGATAACGCAGAGTCTTTAATGTATTGTGGTCTCATTGAATTGAGAAGGAATTATCCTGAAAAGGCTGAGGAGTTTTTGAAAAAGGCAGGAGAAGTAGAAAAAAATCCAGCCATATTAAACAATTTAGGTTATTTGTATAATAAATTGGGAATTTTTGAACAGGCAAAGATCTATCTTAATCAAGCCCTTGAGTTGTCGCCGGATGATCCGCGGATAAATTGTAATTTAGGTATTGTCTTGTTCAACCAGAATGATTTAGATGGGGCACAGAGTTTATTTAAAAGAGTAATTGAAAAAAAACCGGAATTTATCACCCCTTACATTTATCTGCCTTTAATATACATAAAATTAAATGATGTAAAGAAAGCGGTTGATTTTCTCAAGGAATGTATTGATAAATTTCCACGCCTTGCCCTTTTTAAAAATAATCTTGCAGTCATTTATGAATCACTCGATTTACCTGAAGAAGCGGAGCGTCTTTATCGTCAGGCAATAAACGATGAACCACAGAATAATAAGATCTGCAGAAACCTTGCTGATTTCTATTATGAATCCCAGATTCTTGGCGCGGCAAAGGAGTTCTACGAGAAAATTCCAGAAGAAGAAAAGGACTGGGAAGTATTATTTAAATTAGGAAATATATTGATGAGACTCGGTGATGCTGATGGTGCCTTAAATAACTGGGAAAAGGCAAAAGATTTAAACCCCACCAATACCATAATTACCCAGAACATTGAATTGCTGAAAAAGTCTCGTGGAACATAATTTCCAGAATTTGATAAAATTAATTGAGGAGAAGACAGGTTTTAAATGTCACAGTTATAAAGAAAGACCTCTGACCAGACGAATAAGGGTGAGGATGCGTGCACTTGGATTGAATGAATTTTCTCAGTATTATGACTATCTCAATAAAAATCCTGAAGAACTTAAAAAACTACTCAGTACCATTACGATAAACCTTTCATATTTTTTTAGAAACTTTGAGACATTTGAGTATATAAAGACGGATATTTTGCCTGAATTTGCTAAAAATGAAAAAGTGATTTTATGGAGTGCGGGTTGTGCCCAGGGTGAAGAGGCATATTCTCTGGCAATGATGGCCTCTGAAACAGCTATTATAGAAAAGACGATAATTTATGCAACCGATATTGATGATGATGCGCTAAATAAGGCTGAACAGGGGATCTATCCAATAACCGCATTCCAATATACACCATCAGAATATCTAAAAAAATATTTTGTAAAATATAATGGAGATTATAGAATTAAGGATAATATAAAATCAATTGTAAAGTTCTTCCATCTTGATTTGTTTGATAATTTTCCGCACGGACCCTGTGATCTGATTATGTGCCGTAATGTCTTGATCTATATGAGCAGGGATGCTCAATCTGAACTTGTCCACAGGTTTTACGAAACTCTCAGACCCGGTGGTTATCTCGTTATCGGTAAGGTTGAATTGCTCCTTGGTATTCCTGAGGCAAAATTTTTTAATATTGTGAATAGGACAGAACGTGTGTACAAGAAGATTGCCTTATGATAATACATTAGAGATTATAAATTATGGCGACTGAAATCAAGGTTGGTATTGGTGAAGTAAAGGTTGTCAGGGGAGAGGCAATACTTTCTGCATATGGTGTTGGTTCCTGTGTGGTTCTTGCACTATATGAACCAAAAACCCGCACCGGTGGATTAGCACACATTCTTTTGCCCCATGGTGCAGATGGTAGTTTCAAACATCCTAAGGGTGCGATTGAGGAATTACTCAGACATTTTTCTGAGATGGGTATTGAACAAAATCAGATTGTTGCAAAGATAGCAGGTGGTTCAACAATGTTTGGTGAATTATTACAAACTTCAATCGGTGAAAGGAATGTCATTGAAACAAAGGAGCAACTGCGAAGACATTCAATACCAATTGTTGGTGAGGATGTGCACGGAAACTGGGGAAGAACAATTTTCTTTGATGTCAGCACCGGTGAGGTTTTGATAAAATCTTATCGCCATGGGGAAAAGAAGATATAGGGTATGAAGAAGGTATTGATTGTTGAAGATTCTGTATTGATGCAAAGGGTGATAGGAGATATTATTCAATCTTCTGGTGAATTTGAAATCTGTGGATATGCAAGAAATGTTGATGAGGCATGGGCAAAGTTTAATAAATCCAAACCCGATGTCATTACCCTGGATTATGAACTGCCCGGAGAGAATGGCCTTGTATTTCTTCAAAGGATTATGTCGATTAGACCGACACCGGTTCTGATGCTCTCTGCACATACACACAAAGGCGCAGAAGTTACCATAAATTCCCTTAATCTCGGTGCAGTCGATTTTTTCCCAAAACCATCAGGTCCTATCTCTATTGATCTTTATGATTTTAAAGAAGAATTGATCCAAAAATTGAGATATGTTGCACAGGCAAATCTCCGTTCATTTGTATCCATTCCTCAAGTAACCCCTGGTTTAAAAAAAGTTGATTTTATAATCGGAATTGCATCGTCCACAGGTGGTGTGAAGGCTTTGAATTTTTTACTCTCATCTTTAAGAAAAGATTCAGGTTATAAAATTATCGTTGTCCAGCATATGCCAAAATTCTTTACTGCGAGTCTGGCACTGCACCTAAATGAAAAATCAATTCTTAATATTAAAGAAGCAGCACAAAACGATCAGATATTGCCCGACACAGTTTTGATTGCACCCGGGGGTAGTCATATAAAGATACATCCTTCTGGTAAATCAGTTATATTAACTGATGAATCTCCAAGGTATGGATTAAAACCCTGTGCGGATTATCTTTTTGAATCAATGGCGGATGTATTTAAAGATAAGGCAATGGGAATTGTTCTCACCGGAATGGGGCATGATGGAACAAAGGGGTTATTGAAGATAAAACAATTTGGTGGTATAACTATTGCCCAGGAACCTGCAGAAGCAACGATCGCAAGTATGCCTCAATCTGCAATTGATGCAGGTGCTGTTGATTATGTTTTACCCCTGCATCTCATTTTAAAAAAATTGACTGAAATGGCGGTATTATGATGGATGAAATTAAGAAGAAACTTGAAGAATTGAAAAATCTGATAAAGGAATACACCCCGGATAAAGAGCAGATGATAAAAGATATGATAAAAAATGTGTATATTGAAATCGCTAATAATATTAAATATCTAAATCAGGCACAGGATGAATTGAGACAGATTGCCCAGAATTTCCGGAACCGTAAGACGAGTAAGGTAGATATGGATAGATTCTATTCATTTATAAAGGCACGCACCTCACCAGAACTTGACCTTGCTACACTCCTTGACCGTGCCTGGAATCTGATTGTTATGGAAGATTATGATGAGGCAATGGGTTTTTTGAAAAAGGCGCTTGAAATTGACCCGAAAAACACCCGGGCACTTGGATTGAGTGGCCTGGTGCTGATGAATAAAGAACTCTATGACGAGGCTATGCTCTATTTCCAGAAGGTTTTGTTGATTGAACCAGGGAATCCATTTGCCTTAAACAATCTTGGATTTATATGTTATAAAAAGGGAATCTGGGGTGAGGCGATTGAGCATTTGAGCAAGGTCACAAAACAGACCAAAGATAGAATGGCAAGGCTCTATGCCAATTTTTATTTAGGATTGGTATATTATGAGCGGGGAATGGTTACAGATGCCGTAAGATTTTTTGAAGAGGCGTTAAAACTTGGACCCAATCTCCAGGAAGCATACTATTATTTAGGACTTGCGGAATTAAAAAGATACGAATTTCGCAAGGCAGTTGAAGATTTTGAAAAATGTATAAAGATTGATAAAGACTCAAAATATGGAAAACTTGCTTTTGAAGAAGCAGAAAAGATAAAGCCGATAATTGAGCCGGAAAGGATTTTAAAAAAGCAGAACAAAAATGGACCTGAATAAAATACTTGTAAAGACAATAAAGATTATTGTAGAGACTGGAGATTACATCTATCATCTTTCAAATCGGAAAAAAAGAATATCTTACAAGGGTGCAGTAAATCTTGTCACACAGTTTGATAATATTGCCCAGAAGAATATTGTGAATTATTTGAAAAAAGAGTTTCCGGATTACGGTATTTTAAGTGAAGAAAATATCAGTTATGATACCCACAAAAAAATAAAATGGCTTCTTGATCCACTTGATGGAACGACAAATTTTGCCCATAATCTACCAATATGGGCAATATCTATTGGACTTGAGGTAGAAACTGAGATTGTGCTCGGTATTGTTTATGACCCATCAAGAAAGGAGTTATTTTCAGCAATCAAAGGCAGGGGTTCATTTTTAAATGGAAAAAAAATATATGTATCAAAGACAAAGAAACTCGGTAAGAGCCTACTTGTGACTGGATTCCCTTATGATATCCGGGTGAGCAAAGAGAATAATCTTGATTATTTTGCACGATTCTGTGTAACTGCCCAGGCAGTGAGAAGGCTTGGTTCAGCAGCACTCGATCTATGTTATACAGCCTGTGGAAGATTTGATGGTTACTGGGAGATCAAACTCTCACCCTGGGATCAGGCAGCAGGTTATCTAATTTTAAAAGAGGCAGGCGGGAAGATAACCGATTTTAAAGGTAAACCATTTGATATATATGGTAAAGAGGTTCTGGGAACGAATGGCTATATACACAGGCAGATGATGGAAGTCCTGAACAAGAAAAATTGATCAGTTTTTTATATTTTGTTTTAGTAACCTTATATTTTTGTTCAATGGTCTTTTCACTATACCCATTTCTGTTATAATCCCTGTGATCAATTCCGCTGGTGTGACATCAAAGGCAGGATTCCAGACCTTTGCTTTTTTTGACACAATACATCTGTTGTTAAAATAATATATTTCATCTGCACAGCGAAATTCAATTGGTATTTCACCGCCGGATTTTATGCCAAAATCAAAAGTGGAGATTGGAGCAGCAACATAGAATGGCACTCTATAATATTTTGCAATGATCGCCAGACCCCTGGTTCCAATTTTGTTGGCAGTGTCTCCATTCTGGGCAATACGGTCAGCACCCACAAGGACCAAATCCATTTCAGGCATATAAGTGGCTGCCATATTATCACAGATTGCGTATGTTTCTATACCATTTTTGGTTAATTCCCAGGTTGTGAGCCTTGCACCCTGTAAAAGCGGTCTTGTTTCACAGGAATAGACAGTAAATTTCTTTCCCATTTCCTTTGCAGTATAAAGTATGCCCAGTGCAGTTCCTATTCCACTCGTTGCCAGGGCACCTGCATTGCAATGGACCATTATTTTACTGGAATTTTTTATGATTTTTGCACCAAAAAGTCCTATTTTTTTGCAGGAATCTTTGTCTTCTTTCTCAATTACCCTTGCTTCTTTCAAGAGATTGGTGTATATATCATTTCTATTTTTTTCTATACATTTCTTCATTCTTTCAACTGCCCAGGAAAGATTGACTGCAGTGGGTCGGGCAGATTTTAAATATTCCGCATCCTGGATTACTTTTTTATAAGAGTTTGTGTATGCAGAAAGAACCAAACCATATCCAGCCACAACTCCAATCAATGGTGCACCTCGCACCTTCAATGTTTTTATTGCATTATAAACATCTTTTATATTTTTGAGACGGAGATAAACTTCTTTTTCAGGGAGCCTTGTCTGGTCAAGTATTACTATTTCATTTTTCTTTGAATCATATTCTATGGTTTTGAAATTGAGCATTTATGCAATCCCTGAATGCCTTTTTGCCGAAAGTATTGTATTATATAATAACATCGTTATCGTCATAGGACCGACCCCACCAGGGACAGGTGATATTGCGCTCGCCTTTTTACTGACCTCTTCAAATTCTACATCACCGATTAATCTGAATCCACTCTTCTTTGTTGGATCTTCTATCCTATTCACGCCTACATCTATCACGACTGCACCTTCTTTCACCATATCGCCATTTACTGTATGGGGTCTACCTGCCGCAACAATGAGTATATCTGCCTGTTTTGTGTATTCTCCCATATTCTTTGTCCCTGTATGGCACATTGTAACTGTGGCATTTGCCCCTGGTTTTTTCTGGACAAGCATCATTGCCAGTGGTTTGCCAACGATATTACTCCTTCCAACAATTACGACATGCTTTCCTGAAATTTCAATACCATTGCGGATCAATAATTGCTGTATTCCATGGGGTGTGCAGGGTAGAAAACAATCAACACCTATCATTAATTTCCCCACATTCACAGGATGGAATCCATCAACATCCTTGTTCGGGTCTATTGCATAGAGAACCTTTTCTTCATTTATGTGGTCAGGAAGAGGAAGTTGCACTAATATCCCATGTATAGCAGAATCGTTATTTAGGTCCTCAATGAGTTTTAAAAGTTTTTCTTCCCCATAGTCCGCATCGAATTTATATTCTCTGGATATAATTCCTATTTCAGCACAGGCTTTTTCTTTTCCCTTCACATAAGAGATTGAGGCAGGGTTATCACCGACGAGTATGACTGCAAGACCAGGAACAATGCCTTGTTCTTCCTTTAATCTGGCAATTTCCTGTTTCATTTCTTCACGCATCTTTTCAGCGAGTTCTGTTCCACTCAAAATTTTTGCCATTTTTTCTCCTTTCAATAAAAGATAATTCAGATTAGGTTAATGGATTATATAATAAAAATTGGCAAAGTCAATGCCACAATTTATAAATGTGTTTTTACCCTTGACTAAATAAAATTTCTAAATATAATATAGTAATAGGACTTAAGTGTGAAAGGGGGTGGTGCAAAAAATAAAAAAATATGAGAAAGGGAGAGAAGAGGGTTCTATATGTGAGCAATCAGGAAAGGAGATGAAAATGAAAAATATAACAATATGTCTCTTAGCGATCTCCCTTGTGGGTCTTGCTGAGGCAAAGGCATTAATTGACCCACAACTCGAAGATGTCATTGCCCGGACCGAGGGTAATGACCAGATAGAAGTCTTGATTGTTTTAAACGAACAATCAGACGAGGATTATCTGCGCAATCTTGTTGCAGACTTACCCCGTCGTGAACAAAGGTATCCTGTGGTGAATTATCTAAAAGAACTTTCCGCAAGGACCCAGGCACCAATCATAAATTACCTCAGCCTCCAGACCCAGTCAAACAGGGTTTCTGATATCCAGTCTTTGTGGATTATCAATGCAATATATTGCAAGGCAACACCAGATATAATCAATGAGATTGCAAATCAAAAAGATGTAGCATTCATTACCTATCCATACATTACAAGTGAAAATATTCTCTTGACCGTTGGAAATCCTGTTCCAGTCGATGTCCTTGATTACAGGACCAAAGAGTGGAATATTGTTAAAATTGCTGCAGACTCCTGCTGGGCAGCAGGGTATAAAGGCCAGGGAGTTATCGTAGGTGTAATTGATACCGGTGTTAATTACAATCACCTTGATTTAAGAAACCATATGTGGACTGACCCGAATTATCCGTATTATGGCTGGAATTTTGAGCAGAATAATAATAATCCGATTGATGCTAATGGCCACGGAACACACTGTGCAGGCACAATCGCCTCTGATGGGTCTGCTGGTGATTCCTGTGGTGTTGCACCCCAGTGTTCAATAATGGCAATAAGGGTAAGGACCTCGATCGCCTATCCGATGCCAGATACGATTTCAGAGAAAAATGTCCTTGATGCGATGCAATTTGTCATATCACCACCACTATCACCAACGCACGGTGCTGATGTTGTTTCAATGTCCTTAGGCTGGTATGTTGCCTGGACACCAAGAAGGAGTTTGTGGCGTAAGTCAGTAACCAATGTCGCCCTTGCAGGTATTCCGTATTTTATTGCCGCAGGGAATGAACGTGGTTCTGCAGGTTCTTATTGTCCAGTCCCTTATAATCTTCGGTGTCCTGGTGATGTGCCACCACCCTGGCACCATCCATCAGAGGTCCAGGGAAGGCTTGCTGGTGCTATTTCTGTTGCAGCAACGACTCAACCCGATACCCTTGCATATTTCTCTTCTTGTGGTCCATCCTGCTGGGAAAATGCACCCTGGTATTGGGATTATCCATTCAGACCTGGATCTGGAATATTAAAACCCGATATTGCCGCACCTGGAGTAAATATAGTTTCTTGTAGCTATAGTAATAATAGTGGTTATGTGACAATGAGTGGTACCTCTATGGCAACACCCCATTGTGCTGGTCTTGCTGCCTTGATGCTTTCCAAAAATCCCAATCTCACTGTTGCCCAGATTGATAGTATTATGCAATTCACTGCCCTTGACATGGGGACTGCGGGTAAGGATACAATGTATGGTGCAGGAAGGATTCGGGCAAAGAGGGCAATTGATTTCACACCTGCATCTGGTTCACTTCCGGATTTGAGATTGGCTGAAATCGGGACTGTTGTCCTTGACCCGCCAACCAATGGCAATAACAATGGCTTCTTTGACCCATCAGAACGGATTACCCTTGTGGATACAATCATTAACCTTGGCACTGCGGCTGCTACAAATGTGACCGGTAAATTACGGACAACCAGTCCCCGTATCACAATCCTTGATTCCACTGCGACCTTTGGAACCATTAATCCAAAGGCAAAGGGCCATAATGGTGCAGACCCATTTGTGCTCCAGGCAGATACCCTTATCCAAATCGGCACACTTGTTCCATTTGAACTTGAACTGACCTCTGGCACTTATACAAGAAAACTCTATTATCAATTGAGGATGGGTTCGGTTTGTGGTCCTGATAGTGCAGGCTATTTTGTCATTGATAATACTGATAGTTTCTATACTGAAAGGCCTGTATATAATTGGATAGAGATAAATCCGAATTATGGTGGACCAGGAACATCAATTGGTGCTGGTGGACCGATGGTTACACGCCGCCTTCGTTCTCCTTTTGCAATCAGACATTATGCCCGAAGGCTTGGATATACGACAACCGACAGTCTCTCTGTCTGTACCAATGGCTGGATTGCATTCCTTAATACAACCCTTACAGTCCAGCATAATAGCATTCTGCCTAAGGTGTATGATTACGGCTCTCAGACTTCAGCACCAAATATGGTTGCGGCATTCTGGGATACACTTAATACGGGTTCTACCGGAAGCACCTGGTGGTATTATAATGATGCCACAAATCGTCGGTTTATAATCCAGTATGATTCAGTGACTGGTTCGGCAAATAACAGGCTTACTTTCCAGATTATTATCTACGATTCAACAACTGCTGGTCCAGGTCTAAAGAACGACATTGTTATACAGTACAAGCGTGTTACCGAACCAACAACAAGTTGCACAGTCGGTCAACAGGATTCCCTGAAGAAGTATGGTATTTGCTATCTCTTCAACAAGATGTATGATACAGGTGCGGCACCACTTACAAGCGGCAGAGCAATTAAATTTACAACCAAGCAACCGAGGATGTTAAACTGGATAGCGGTTGAAGAATTCAGCGATTATGTTGACCCGGGCACAAAACGGATAAGTCTTGCACCGAATCCAAGTCATAATTCTGTGAATATCTATTACACAGTTGATAATAAAGCAAAGGTCAGCCTGAAGGTTTATAACACCCTTGGACAACTCGTTCGTAATCTGATAAATGAGACAAAGACACCTGGAGTTTATAATATAAGATGGAATGGCGATGATGAACTTGGAAGAAAGGTTCCAGCAGGTGTTTACTTCTTCAGCCTCCAGATAGAGGATAAAAACTATAACACACGCGGAATCCTGATAAGATAGTATCAAAAAGGGGGAGGGTTAAACCTCCCCCTTGATTTTTTTTAAATTTGGATTAAAATAAAATCAAGAAAGGAGGCTTATGAAGCCAATATTACGATGCTTAAGTCTAATAGTGCTCATTTTTTCGCTCGGCTTTTCCGGGAATAAGATGGAGGTATGGGTATATTTCAATGATGCGGATGAATTGTTTTCTAAGATGGGTGAACTCTTTGGAGAACTGGATATATGCACGGCCCAGGAATCTGAGAATGGTGAATACTATCTCGTGATAAATACCACCAAAGAACAACTTGAGAAGATTCAGGCATTAGGATTCAAGACCAGGATCACCTATGAAGACATTGCAGAAAAGTTTTATGAAATGGCAGGCAGCAGAGACCCGCAGATTTTACGCGATTTTGGTTATTTCTACACCTACTGGGAGATGCGTGATACATTGCAGACCCTGGCAAATTCATTCCCACAAATCAGTAGATTCTATAGTGCGGGCAATTCCTATCAGGGTTTGCCAATGGTCGCATTCAAGATTTCAGATAATCCAATCGTTGATGAGATGGAACCTGCAGTCTGCTTCAATGGCGCAACCCATGCCAGGGAACCGATGGGAACTACGCTCTGTATTGATTATATTAAATATCTTTTGACCAACTATGGCACAGATTCTCTGGTTACCTGGTTTGTGAATAACCGTGAGATATATTTTATTCCGGTGATGAATCCTGATGGTTACAGATATAATTCAGATTCAGGTGGTGCAACAGCAAATATCCGTAAGAACAGACATTTTTATTCAGGTCAGAGTTCTTCTACTGCGGGTGTTGATTTGAACCGGAATTATGGTTATAAATGGGGTTATGATAATTATGGTTCAAGCCCTACTGTAACGAGTGAGACATATCGGGGTCCTTCGCGCTTCAGTGAACCTGAAACCCAGAATGCAAGGGACTTCTTCTTGCCAAAAAAGATCAGAACCCAGATTGATTATCATTCCTATGGTGCATATAATCTCTGTGTCTGGGGTTATAGTGGGACTGCTGAGCCGATTCCGGATTCAATTACCCAGTGGGAGATTCTTGATTCAATGAGGGCAAAGAATGGTTATACAGCTGCACGCACAGGACCTATTGTGCGGGTTCTTTACGCAGCAAATGGTGGAAGTATTGAGTGGGAGATGAAGGATACGCTCCATAATGGCGTGCCAAAGTTTGTTACCTATGCATATACTATAGAAACGAATCAAACCGATTTCTGGGATGGTTATAACAATTACACAGTGATACAGAATAACATCAATCAGTGCAGACCTGTAAATATCTATTTTACCAAGATTGCGGGTGTATTCTTTGATAATCTACAACCAGTGGTTGCAGATACTGCGCTGGGTAACGGAACCGGTCAACTTGACCCGAATGAGACATCCCATCTATGGATGCGTATCAGGAACCGTGCTATCCATCCCCTCGATTCTGCATATAATATCACAGCCACGCTTGTCTCCCTTGATACCCAGATTGTTGTGCAGGGTGGAAGTGCGACATTTCCCAAGATATATCGTAAGAGTACTGGTAATAACAGTGCCTCAAAATTTCTTATTCGTTGCAGTCGGAATGCCACACCTGGTTCAGTCAAGCAAATGAGATTGAATTTGATCTTCAAGGACGATACCTGCACAATCTCTCAGGGGATAAATTTTTCACTCACGATTGGGAATAACCCTGTGGGAATTGTTGAATCTGAAAAAAGCCATCAGACTCAACCAGTGATTAAGTTATTGCAGAATCCAGCAAAAGGTCTGATTGAATTTGAATTTGCCCAGAAACCAAAACCTGAAGCAGTTTTGAATGTATTTGATGCCAGTGGAAGGTTGGTAAAGAGATTTGAAGGATTGACGCAGAAGGTTGTGTGGAACGGAACTGACCAGACAAATATCAAGGTTAAATCCGGAGTTTATTTCTATATGTATAAAAGTTCAGATGGTTTGAAGACAGGAAAGTTTATCCTGATTGCAGAATAAAGATATTTTTGGGAGTAGGGACTTTAGTCCCGTGAGAAAAATGGGATTGGAGTCTCTACTCCAGGGAATTTATTCTAAAATGTGATTCTTTTTGTGCAAGAGCCTTGATAAGTATGTAGGTTGTATTTTTAATATCTTGCTTGCCTTTCTTTGATTACCCCCACATTTCTTTATCACTTCTTTTATATACTTCATTTTAAATTCCTCTACCGCCTCTTTTAAACTTTTATCATAGGTCATCGGTAATTCTATCGGTTCTGAAGGAAGCATCAATGCCTCTGATTTTATTGTATCAGTATTGGTCAAGACCACTGCCCTTTCAATGACATTCTGGAGTTCCCGGACATTTCCAGGCCAGGGGTATTGTATTAATCTTTCAATGACTTCGTCTGAGAATTTTTTGATATCTTTATTCATCTGTTTTGCATAGTAATCAAGAAAATGTTCGGCAAGGATAATAATATCATCCTTACGGTCGCGCAGAGGAGGAACATATATCGGAAAGACATTCAGACGATAAAACAGGTCTTCACGAAACAGTTTCTGTTTCATCTTTTCTTCAAGGTTTTGATTGGTTGCGGCAATCACGCGGACATCCACTTTTATGGTCTTTGTTCCGCCAAGCCTTTCAAACTCTTTTTCCTGTAATACCCTTAACAATTTGCTCTGGGTTTCAGGTAATAAATCGCCAATCTCGTCCAGAAATATTGTGCCCTGATGCGCAAGTTCAAATCTGCCTTTGTGCTGGGTAAGGGCACCAGTGAATGCACCCTTTTCATAACCGAACAATTCACTTTCAAGCAGGGTCGCAGGAATTGCTGCGCAACTTACCGCAATGAATGGTTTTTCCCTTCTTGGACTCAGGCGATGGATGTATCTTGCAAGCAATTCCTTACCAGTTCCATTCTCACCAAGGATGAGAACCGAGGCATTGCTCTGGGCAACCTTTTCAGCAAGGTTCAGCACATTCTTAAACTGCTCACTCCTTCCAATGAGTGCGTATCTTGAATCAATCTCATTTCTGAGCAGGTCTTTATATTCATTGATTTTTAAATGAACCTGGGCATTCTGTATTACCTGTGCTGCCTGATAAGCAATGAGTAATAAAAGGTCCTTATCTTCTTCGGTCCATTCGCTTGCATCTTTTTTGTTCAATACCTCAACCACTCCGATCGTTTTTCCTGTAATCTTCAAAGGGGCAGCAATTATAGAACGGGTGATAAAACCGGTCGATTTATCAATCTTACCATAGAAATCCTTATCTTTGGTCGTATCATTGACAATCTTTGGTTTGCCCTCGCGCACACAGGCACCTGCAATCCCTTTGTCAAGTGGAACAGTCAGATTTTTTAATCGTTCTGAAACCTCTCCAGTAACGCTTGCAAAATATAATTCATTTGTTGTCTCATCAAGCAATAAAAGAGAACTTGCCTCTGCCTTCAAAAGGTTTTTGGCACTCTCAATGATAATATCAAGAATTTTTGAGAGTTCCAGGGTTGCGCTCAGGGAACTTGTCATTTCAAAAAGTATCTCAAGTTGTTCCCTGCCAATCTTTCTTATGATGCTTTCCATAATTTATTATAACTCAAAAATCAACATCGTCAATATCTCAGATTCCATTTTTGCTGAAATCCTTTTTTAATAATTCTTTCAATCTGTTTCTGGCACGATGGAGTCGTGTTTTTATTGTAGTTACAGGCAGGTTTAAGATTTTGCCTATTTCTTGATACGAAAATTCTTCTTTGTGAAAGAGGATGATTATCTCCCGGTCAATCGGTGCAAGTTTTTCTAATGCCTGTTCAAGGGATTGCAGTCTTTTTTCTTTTTTATATTTTTCAACAAAATCAACGGATGTAGTATGCATTTCATCAATATATTCATAATCTATTTTATTTTTTCTTAAAAAATCTATCACCAGATTATGTGCGATTGATAAAAGAAAAGGGGATAAAGGTTTTGTTTTATCAAAAGACCTTATGGATTTAAAAAATCTAATAAATGTCTCAAAGGTCAATTCTTCTGCATCATCATAGTTTTTTATAATACGGAGAATATAACTGAATATTCTTGATTTATAAAGATTTAAAATTCTTTTGCAGCAATTTTCATCACCGTTTATCACTCCTTCAATTACTTTATTCTCATCAGACATTAAATAAATATACCCATCTTGAATAAAAAGGCAAGAATATTGCACACTTGATTATTTTGTCCCAATGTGTAGAATTGGAAAAGAAAGGAGGTTTTTATGTTCATTCTCGGTCTATTACTTATCGTTAGTTTGTTAGTCTTTCGCTCAATATATAAAATAACCCAGGATGACAGAAGGGTTGATGAAAAACTGCGCATAAGGAACTATGTTACCTGGGGCGCTGGTATCATTGGTGGTTTATTGGTGTTCTTTTCTTTACTTAGGATTGTTCCTCCGGGTGCGGTTGGTGTTCAGGTACTATTTGGTAGGGTTTTGACAAAGGCAACCCTTTCTGAGGGTTTGAATATTGTGAATCCATTTGTTGACCTCCATATTATGAGCATCAGGACCCAGGCATATACGATGTCAATTGCATATGAAGAAGGGCAGGTAAAAGGTGATGATGCAATAACTGTTCTGACCAGGGATGGCCTTGAAGTTAAAATGGACCTCACTGTCTGGTATCATCTGAATCCTGATGAGGCAGCAATAGTATTCCAGAAAATCGGCCCGGATTACATAGAAAAGATTGTTCGGCCTGCAGCACGGACTGCGATCAGAAATATCACCGCAAATTATCAGGCAATTGAGATATATGCAGAAAAAAGAAAAGAACTTGAGACTGAGATTGAAAGACATTTGGCGGATGATTTTAATAAAAGGGGTATTGTCCTGGAGAGAGTTCTTTTGAGAAATATAAGTCTGCCTCCAAAGGTAAAGAATGCAATTGAAGCAAAACTTGAGGCAGAACAGGAAGCACAAAAAATGGAGTTTGTATTACTGAAAGAAAAGAAAGAGGCTGAGAGGAAAAAGATTGAGGCAAGTGGTATTTCTGAGGCACAGCAGATAATTGCCCAATCACTCGTTGGCGATCGGGGCAGGGCATATTTATCCTGGAAGTATCTTGAAAACCTTCAACATCTTTACACATCACCCAATAACACTATTGTTATAGCCCCCTATGATAAAAATTTTATTCCATTGTTACAAATGGGAAAATGAAGTAATATCCGGTCTTGACAGGGATGAAAATCAAGATATAATATATTTGAAGATAAAGGTTGTCTAAACATATGGGGGCGAACGGTATTGACAGGGTGAATGGGGTGAAAGAGGGCATACCGAGGGTCCTGGCCACCTCGTTAATCCGACCATGAGAAAAAACATCCTGCATATACAGGATACGCACTGGCTGCATAAATAAATGCAGTCACGTCTGCCCGGGAATTGCCCGTCCCGGAACAGGCGTCATAAAGGGCAAAACCCTATCATTCCTTAGCCTTTGGGTCTGATAGTGGTTCTCTTAAAAGGCTTGCCCTTATCAACCTGTCCTTTGGTCAAGATAAGGGGAGATTCATAAAAGGAATAAGTATGTAGTCCTCTTCACTGAAGCATTCTGGACGCGGGTTCGATTCCCGCCGCCTCCACCAATTTTGCTCAAAATTATCAAACGTTAGCGCAGATAGGTTTGATTGTAAATCCATAAAATATAAAATTTATTCATTTTACCCCTTGACATTTTAAAAAATTTGATTATAATATATATGTATGATTAAAAAAATTAAAAAATGCCCACTTTGTGGCGGAGAAATGGTCATAAGTGAACTCAGATGTAAAAATTGTGATTTGAGGGTAAAAAAGGATTTTATACCCTGCGAATTCTGCCAGTTGTCTGAAGAAGATTACGAATTCTTAAAGATATTCCTAAAGACTGAAGGAAAGATAACTGATATTGAGAAGATACTGGGTGTCTCTTATCCTACTATAAAGTCAAAGATTGAACATCTATTGAATAGTTTGAAACTCAAACCATATGAAGATTCAATTGACCCAATAGATGGTATTGCAGAAGGAAAATTGACTGTAGATGAAGCGATTGCCATTTTAAAGAGTAGAAAAAAAGGAGGTGCAAAATAAAATCTTTTATGCTGCCAGCCTTAGATGCCATTTTTATAATTGTAATTGGGTTATTGATATGGATTGGAAACCTTGGAATATTACCTATAAACTGGCATAAGGATTGGCCCTTGATAATCATTCTGTTTGGAATATTCCGGTTGACTAAAATATTTTTAAAAAAACGAAAATAAAATAGGGGGTTATAATGTCTGAGGAGAGAAGGAAAATTTTGAATATGGTTGCTGAAGGTAAAATAACACCAGAAGAAGCAGAGCGTCTTTTGTCGGTTTTAAAGGAAACAAAAGATAAGGCTCATTTTTTCAGGGTCCGTGTTTATGACCGCAATAATGATAAGACAAAGGTAAAGGTTGATATCCCGCTTGGTGTCTTAAGGTTGTTATTAAAATTCGGTGCAACATTCCAGGGACTGGCACCAGAGGGATTTAAAATGAATATAAAAGGGAAAGAATTTAAACTTGATGAGTTTACCCCAGAAATGATTGATAAAATAATCGGTGAATTAGGTGAAAGCGGCAGATTTAATCTTGTTGAGGTGGATGATACCGAAGACAATGAGCGGGTGGAGGTGTATATTGAATGAGCAAATGAGGATACTGAAACTTCTTGAAGAAGGTAAAATAACAGCTGAAGAGGCAGCAAGGCTCCTTGAGGCGATAAAGGAACCTGAGTCAAAAAAGAGACGTGGTTTTTTCTGGCAGGGAATGGATTCGTTCTCAGATATGATGTCAGATATGATGGGTGCAATTTTTAGCACTTCGTTTAAAAATCACACCACATCTGAAAGAATAGAGGTCCCGGGAAAGAGAAAACTTGAATTCAAAGGGATCAGTGGTGGACTTGAAATAAATGGTCAGGAGATAAATGAGTTTATAATAGAGAAAGATGGGATAGCCAGGATAACTGAGGAGAATGATACATTATTGATTAAAACAATAAGTGGCGATATAAAGATAGACGCTCCAAAGAATATTGATATCGAAATGAAAGGTGTGTCAGGGGACTTGATCTTGAATAATATAGATGGGAAGATTAATATTCTATCAGTATCAGGTGATATTACAGGTATGGGATTGAGTGGTAGACTTGTCGGCGAATTTGTTTCAGGTGATGTTGAACTTGAATATCAAAGGGTTGATGGAATAGAGATCAAGGCACGCTCCGGGGATGTAGTATTAAAAATTAGCGATAAAACTGAGGCAGAGATTGAAATATCGAGTATGAGTGGAGATATACATTGTGATTTTTCCCTTAAAGATACAATTAAGAAAGATAACTATCTCAAAGGAATTTTAAATTCCCCTAAATCCAGGATTGTGATAAATAACCGCTATGGTGATGTAAGTATAGAAAAAAATAATTGAACAATTAAAATGGAGGAATAATGGGTTGTGGTTTATTCTGGGCGTTGTTTTTAATCATAATCGGAGCCTGGATCTGGGCTTCTAATTATGGTTTCCGTTTCTCCTTTTATCGTGATTGGCCCATAATATTTGTAGTAATTGGAATTATGGTTTTATTGAGGGTTTTGCGCCGTCGCAGGTAATTTTTTATTCAATCAAAATCAAGAAGATACGGAAATAGCAATCTGTCTGAATAATCCTGGTTACTTTATAATCAATTTATATAGAATAAAGATTATCACCAGCATCAGTATCAAACCAAGTCCGACAAATCTCATCGGTTGATAATGTTTTCTTGGCGGAATGATGCGGTGCCTTTTTTTGAAATCTATCATTGTTGTATGACCTCCGCAGGTTTTAACAATTCTTTATTATCTAAATTTGGTCTGTACATTTCTTCACAGAATGCCCGAATAATCCTTTCCTGAATTTGCATAATTTTTTTGGTTGGACAGGTGAAATTGTTGAAGAGCATAGAAAATGCATAATCCTGCCCGTGTATTTTTATATAACCGCTTAAACAGGAACTTGCCTGAAGGGCTCCGGTCTTTGCTCTGAGTGTATCTGAGAAACCATTAAAGCGTGCTTTCAAAGTTCCTTTGCCTGGTTGGGGCAGGGAATTATAAAAATCATAATAGAGGTTGCTATTATACATAAATTTAAGAACCGCAATTAATACTGCAGGTGAAACGAGGTTATGTTTTGATAGCCCTGAACCATCCCATAAAGAGATATTTTGTGTATCAATTCCACAAATATTAAGGAATTCTTTTACTGTATTGAGACCAGCATTAAAACTACCTTCTTTATATCTAAATGCTCCCAGGGTCTTTAATAAAATTTCTGCATAAAGATTGTCGCTTTCAGTATTCGTTTCTTTTATAATTTCTAATAGACCAGGGGAGAGGATTGAATCAATTAAAATAGGTGGTTTCGGTTCTATAAATAATTCGTAAGTTCTTATCCTTTTTACAGGATTAGATACCTTTATATTACGGGCAATCAGCATTTCTTTTAGATACTCTCCAGCAAACATTGCCGGATCCTTGACTGCCACATCAATATCCCTTGGATTTTTTATATTTATCATTCCATCAACAATGATTGTATTCTCTTCTGGTTTTCGATAAATGATTATATTTTCTGAATTTGCTGTTGTCGTCATACGATTGATCATCTTTACATAACCTGTGCTGGGATAGATATAGACATTTGCTAATTCTCCTGCATTGGTCGGACGCATCCTTACTGAGATAACATTTTTATTAAATGAGAGGGCACTTATCTCTGGAGCATACTTGGCATCGAGATAATGCCAGGACCAGCCCGCAGGCAACCTTTCATCTGTAAAATAATCATCAATGATAAATATACCACCAGTTATCTCATTTATGCCCATAGATATTATTTTATCCACAAATCTTTTAAGATTTTCAAGACTAAAATAAGGGTCACCACCACCCTGTAGAATAATATCTCCATACAACTTTCTGTCTTTTATCGTTCCCCTTAGATAAAAATTTGTTTTGTATCGGAATTCTTTACCAAGAAAATATAATGATGCAGCAGTCGTAATAATCTTCATATTTGATGCCGGCACAAACAGTTTTTCACTATTATAATCATAAATAATGCTATCGTTTTTTAGATCTAAAAAACAGATCCCATAATGGGCATTTTTTAACTCTGGAACATTAAGTATCGTATCAAATGAAAGGATGCTGAATATTATAAGGCTAACCATTTTTTGTTTTTGGTGTGAATAAACCAGATGTTATAATCTTGCAATTACATTTTTCTTTATTCAAATTCTTGCCACAGATTGGACAGATGCCTTTGCATTCTTTATTACATAATGGTGCTGGGGGAATGGCAAGGATTATCGCTTCTCTTATACCAATGCTGAGATCGATATCTGGACCTGTATAATATACTCTATCTATGTCCCCAGATTTTAGTTCAACCTTTTCCGAAGATAAAAGGGGGTCTCTGCCTGCAACATAATCAAGGTGTAATGATTCATTAAATTGCTGTCTGAAAATGATGAGACATCGGGCGCAGACAAGTTCAATACTGAATTGAATATTGAAATCTACGCTCACACCGAGTGTTTTTTTCGTAAGAATTATCCTAACATTTAAAATTTTAAGATTACCAAAATATCTATTTTCAGAAAGATTTAATTCTTTTTCTTCTAAATCATCAAATTCTAATACTTCTCTTTCTTTTATTTCTATTAGTGGGATTGATAATCTTGATTTACCTATGTTTTCAACTCCTTCTTTCTTGCTGCCGGAAATAGGACATTGTTAAGAATTAGACGATACCCTGGTGAGTTTCTATAATTTCTTAAATCCGTGGGTGGGTCTCCAACGAAATGCTGATAATCTTCAGGGTCGTGCCCGGCAAGATAAGTGAAGGTTCCTTTATTAAAATTTCCGTGGATATACTTGATTTCTTCTGTGCCAACAACTTCACCGAGCACAAGGACTGATGATTTAAGCGTGCTCCTCCTGAATCCTGAACATTGTCCTAAGAATTCTTTAACCAGAGAGGTATGGTTTTGGACGAGCATACAGGGGACCGGATCAAATTTGGCACTGAAATCAAATAAAGAGAAATATGTATTTGGTCCCCGCTGGGCTGCTTCAATGCTGACATCAATTGTTGAGTGTTCATATACAAGTGGATCAAGAATGACCTGAAAATTTTCAAAAGCAAGGCATTGCGAAAAATCAAGTTTATTATTGGCATTGTGATCAAATGGATCGCCATCAAAGACATTGTGGCATATGTCAGTCCACTGTGCGGCAAGCGCAATTTCCCAGGTATCACACGCAGAACACATTGAAAATACAAAACCACCCTGATTTATATAGTCTTTTATTGCAAGTGCAACAGCAAGTTTCAGTTTAGATACCTTATTAAAACCAAGTTTCTTTGCCATTGCTTCATTCTTCTTCACCTCTTCCTGATACCATTCTGTGTTGTGGTAACCTGCATAAAATTTTCCATATTGACCGGTAAAGTCTTCATGGTGTAGATGGAGCCAGTCATACTTTGTAAGTTTTCCTTTTAATACATCTTCATCCCAGACCTGTTCATAAGGAATCCTGGCATATTCAAGGGCAAGGGTTACTGCATCATCCCAGGGTTCAAAATTTTCAGGAATATAGACTGCTATCTTTGGTGCCTTCTCCAGCAGGATTGATTCCATATTATTTTCTTCTATAGTTTTATATATTCCCAGAATTTGTGATGGTCCTATCGCTTCCATTTTTACCCCTTCAAATGCACATTCCTTTTCTATTCTTGAATTATAATCCATAAAAAAAGAACCACCACGATAATTGAGCAGCCATTCCACAGTAATACCGTATTGGAGGGCGTGGTAGGCAATGCCATAAGCCTTAAGATGATCGGTCTGAGATAAATCCATAGGTATTAGGATTTTATTTGCGTATGATTGTCCAGAAAATAATAAAATTGCCAGAATTATATATAATATTGGTATTATTTTCAGGATTGATTTAAAATCCATAAAATATTTTATTCTTCGTTATTTTTAATTATATTAAGAACCTCCTGGGGATCGCTGGCATTCTTCAATTGTTCTCTTACCTGCAATTTTCTTAAAAGTCTTGAAAGTTTTGCCAGGGCAATGATGTATTCTGATTTTTTATTCTCCGGTGAGGCAATCAAAAAGATTATATGGGATGGTTTACCATCAATGGATGAAAAATCAATACCCGCTGAAGACCGGGCAAAGACAAGAACCAGATCATCTACTGAATCAGTCCGGGCATGAGGAATGGCAATACCATCTCCAATCCCTGTGGATTCAAGATTTTCTCTTTTTGCCAGTGCCTCAAATAATTGTTCCTGGTTGCGGGCGATATTTTTCCCTACCATAAATTCTACCAGTTCTCTTATTGCTGCCAGTTTTTCTGTAGCAGCCATTTCCATAATGACTGCCTCGGGTTTGAGAAAGTTTGAAATTTTTAATTCCATTACACCCCCTTTGGGTTTATAAGCCAATTACTGGCACATTCGCGGAGACAAAAATTTTTTTTGTTTCTTCGCGTTTTCTAACCAGCATTAAATTAATTTTATAATTTTCCAGATATTTTTTGATCACCTTTGGAACCTGTCCATTTTCCATATGAAGGGAAGTCCTTACGCCGTTTTCCACTGCTTCATCTTCAACAAGATATAGCATTTCCCATCCTTCTTCTTCAATCCTTTTCTTTATTGATTCAATATTCTCATGGGTAATGGAAGCCAGTTTTGATATACGATGTTCTTCAAGAACAAACAGGACAAAGAGTTGACTTTTGAATAATTTACAAAATTGAATTGCAGGTGTGAATATAGCCTGGTCGGTATTGTCCACAATGTAAAGTAGAATCCTTGGAAATTCTAAAGGAGTAAATTCGTTCGTCTCCATCTCAGAGACTAAAGAATATACCTTGATACATCAACATTTTTAGCTATCTCAGCAAGTTTTCTATAAACATAATCGCCGGTTATCTTTATATTTTTCATATTGATATTGGGAACCGTGTATAAGAGTTCTTCAAGTAATTTTGACATTACAGTATGCAATCTTCGTGCACCTATATTTTCCGTTGATTCATTTACTTTTGCGGCAGTTTCCGCAATTGCATTGATGGCATCATCGGTGAATTCTAATTCAATACCTTCAGTTTTAAAAAGCGCTATATATTGTTTTATAAGCGAATTCTCAGGTTCAACAAGTATTCTACAAAAATCCTCTTTGGTTAATGGAGAGAGTTCGACACGTATTGGAAATCTGCCCTGTAATTCTGGTATTAAATCCGATGGTTTTTTATTATGGAATGCACCCGCTGCAATGAACAGAATGTGGTCGGTTTTTACCATTCCATACTTTGTCATAACACTTGAACCTTCTACGATGGGTAAAAGGTCCCTCTGGACACCTTCCCGGGATACATCCGGTCCACTCGTGATACCGCTCCCTGCAATTTTGTCAATCTCGTCTATGAATATAATCCCTGTTTGTTCAGCACGTTCCCGTGCCTCATTTATTACTTCATCCATATCGATCAACCGGTCTGTCTCTTCTATTTGAAGGTATCTCATTGCTTCTTTGACCGTCATCTTCTTTTTCTTTTTCTTTTTTGGTAATTTGTTGCCCAGAGCCTCTTCAATAGCAATGCTGAAATCTTCTATACCAGATTGACTGAAGATTTCAATAAATGGGGTTGTTCTGCGCACTACCTCTATTTCAACAATCCGTTCGTCAAGTTTATTTTGCCGTAAGAGGGCACGCATTTTTTCACGGGTTTGATAACTGGTTCCGTTTTTGTCATTGCGAACCGGACCTGGTAAAATTATATCAAGTATCCTTTCTTCAGCATACTGGCGTGCCTTTTCTTCAACTGTGCGATATTTTTCCTCACGCACCATATTAACTGCAATTTCAACAAGGTCACGCACCATTGATTCCACATCTCTACCTACATAGCCCACTTCTGTATAACGGGATGCTTCTACTTTAACAAAAGGTGCGTTCGCCAGGTCAGCGAGACGTCTGGCAATTTCAGTTTTACCGACACCGGTAGGTCCGATGAGTATGATATTATTTGGATAGATTTCTTCCTTTATCTTGCCTTTTACTCTCTGCCGGCGCCAGCGATTTCTTAATGCAATGGCAACTGCCTTTTTGGCTTCTGACTGTCCGATAATATAACGGTCAAGCCGGGCAACTATTTCTTCTGGCGTAAGATAATCTTCCATTATCAGGGATTTTTTGATGGCTTTTGCTTCCATCATATATATTATATAAAATATTTTAAGAAAGTCAAGGGCATTTTTATATACTTGAATTTTCCGATAATTTTTATATAATCAAGGTGTGAGCGAAAAAAAACTGGCGACGATTCTTTACGCTGATATCTCTGGATTTACTGAATTGACCAACAAGATTGGGGCAGAGAAAACGACGGATTTTATAAATGAATGTTTTAACACAATTGATTTAATTATTCATAATCATTACGGGACAATAATCAGGCATGAAGGTGACAGGGTGGTAGCAATATTTGGTTTTCCTCGTTCTTATGGAAACGATTCAAACAATGCTTTATGGAGTGCCTTGAGAATTCAGGAGGCAATTAAAAGAATGCGTTTTAGGGTTGATGTTCATATAGGTATTGGAACCGGCGAGATTTTGATAATGGGAGATGATATATATGGCCATCTCCTTGATGAGATTTCACATCTTGAAGAGGTGGCGGGGAAGGGCGAAATTCTCGTTAATGAAGAATGTTATAATATTAATAAGGATTTCTTTTTATTTGAGAAAACAAAAGATGGTTTCCAGGTAAAAGGAAAGATTATTCCGGAAATTAAAACTCCTATTTTTTGGGAACACAGGAATGAAGAATTTAAAAGTTTTAATAGTGCGCTCCACAGAATGCCTCAATTTATAATTATTTCTGGTGAGAGGGGGATTGGAAAAACAGTTTTTATAAATGAATCTATAAAGAGAATCAATAAAGACAATATCTTTAATGTATATGAAATTACCTTTACAGAACAGGATTATCTCACTCCCTGTTCTGCATTTATGAAGATTGTCTACCAGATTGCTCCCGATTTTATTCTTCCGCCAGGTGAAGAGAATTACCGGATCAAATTATTCCGTGAGATGTCGAGCATATTTTTACAATCATCAATAATGAAACCGATAATAATTGTTTTAAAAAATATAGAAGTTATTGATGAAACTTCAATCAGTTTTCTTGTGTATTTTAAGGGATTCAATCAAAAGAATAGAATCTCAATAATCATTGAGGCGAAAGATAAAAATGCTTTACTAATAGAGAGAATAATTGGTGATGCAAAGAAAGATATTGAATTTATAGAACTTAAACCATTACCGGACTGTGTTGTTTTAGATATAATTTCACACCATCTTAAGGATTATGTTATGACCGCTGATTTTAAGAAAGACATTATAAATTTGTGCCACGGCAATCCTTACTATGCAACAGAAGTCGGCATTTTGATTAAGAATTCATTTCCACCCGCAAAGGAGTTGAGGGAGTTGCCGTATAATATTCGTCTGAAAGAAATCACTGAGGCAATCATTGATACAATACCAAAAAATTATTTAAATGGATTATACATTCTGAGCCTTATAAATGATGAGATAGAATATCCCATATTTTCACAACTGTTATCAGACCCCAAAGGCTTTCTAAATTACTGTTTTAGTCGAGGACTATTATACAGCAGAGACTCAAAATTATATTTTAACTCTGATACCCTGCGTAGATGTATAAACGCACGGCTAACAAAAAAATCCAGACAGGAATTACATCTGCGGATTGCAAATGTATTAAAACAAAATTTTAGTCAATCGCAAAATTATGGGCGCATTGCATTCCACCTGAAAGAAGCCGGTGAAATAAATGAGGCGTATATATTTTTAAAAAAATGGGCTGATTATCTTGAAAAAGAGTTACAATGTGAAAAATGTATAGCAGTTTATAACGAAATTTTAAACCTAATTGTTGATAAGTTAGATGAAAGGTGCGAGATATTGATTAAAAAAATCAATTTGCTTCACTATATTGGTGAAAGAAAAGAAGAATTAAAAACCATAGACGAATTGTATGAACTTGCTCTAAAACTTAATAACATTGATTATCAGAGAAAGGCAATGTTTGCACGGGCTGAATATTTTGAGGCAATTGCAGATTATGATAATGCCTTAAAAATTCTTAATGATTTGAATAAGGAAAAACAGGAGACACTGGTACTTGAAAAGATCGGGATTAATTATTATAATAAAAACGAAATTTCTCGGGCTCTGGAAATTTTTAATCGGGCATTAGATTCAATGAAAGGGGATGATAACTATTTGCTTAAGGGAAATATTTTAAAAGACATCGGACTTTGTCACTGGAAACTTGGTGATAAAGAGAAGGCGCTTATTTATTACACAAAGGCAAAGACATTTTATGAAAAAGAAGAGGAGGATAGGATTGTTCTTGCAAGATTGAATGTAAACATTGCCAATGTCTATTATTATCTAAACAACTTTGAACGCTCCCTCTCTTATTATAGAGATGCACTCAATATTGCCCGTAAGATCGGAGATTCACTTTTTATCGCCCAGATACTCTCCAATATGGGAGGGGTCTATATCCAGTTTGGTGAATATGAAGAGGCATTAAAAAATTTCCAGGAGGCACTGGAAATAGACCGGAGAAAATTAAATAGAAAAGGGGAGGCAATAAGGTTATCAAATATCGGTCACATTTATGGGGTGCTGGGTGATACAGATAAGGCACTTGAGTATTTCACCCAGGCACTACAGATTGATGAGTCGATAAAGAATAAATCCGGAATGGCAATTCGTTATGGTAATATTGCTAACTGTTTGCTTCAGAAAGGAGAATATGAGGAGTCAGTAAGATATTTGAAAAATGCGGTTGAGATCTCGGCTGAGGCAGGATTGAAAGAATATCTTGCCTATTACCATAATTTGCTTGGATATGCGTATTTGGAGAGGGGGCAGTTAGGTTATGCTGAGGATGAACTTATCAGGGCACTCGCTCTGGCACGCGCTGTAAAGAATCCATCATATGAGATAACTACGCAATCCAATCTTGCACTTTTGTGGCTAAAAAAAGATGATATAAAAAAGGCATTTCAATGTTCAACTTGGGCCGTTGAAAAACTTTTGAGCATAAAGGATATCGAAGGGAATAGGGAACAGATTTATTATATCCATTATAAAATTCTTAATAAGATGAACCGGACTGGCGAGGCGCATAGATTTCTTAAATTCGCCTATGAGACAGTTATTTCTCGTGCTCAGAAAATAAATAATCCTGAATACCAGAATAAATTTTTGAATTTAGGAAAGAACAGGGAGATTATTGAAGAATGGAAAAGGATAGAGAAGCAAGATTGAAATCCTGTGTAATCCTTTTTGCTGAGATTACGCAGATAGATTCATGGAAACAGGAATTGGATACTGAGGAATATGTAGAACTTTTAAAGACAGTATTTGATAGACTGGATGAAGCAGTGACACTTTATGAGGGGAATATCGACAAGCACGAAGGTAAAATTCTGATGGCGACATTTGGTGTTCCGGTTGCCCACGAAGAAGACCCGGAAAGGGCAATTAAATCAGGTTTATTAATGCTAAACCAGATTTCAAAATTAAAACAGAAGATAAAAAAACCGCTCGGATTAAGAATTGGAATAAACCTGGGTAGAGTCTATGCGGCTTCGGTTGGTTCAAAGATTAAATCAGAATATACAGTGATGGGTGATGCAGTAAATTTCGCAGCCAGGATTATGGATTTTGCAAAGGAGAATGAATTGCTCGTCAGTGATGAGGTATATCAAATTACCAAACCAGTATTTGAATTTTCTGAGCCGATGCAATTTTTACCCCAGGGTTCACAGCAGGAAATAGTTGTGTATAATGTCTACAGACAGAAAACTGGATTTGTAAAAAGAAGGGGGATTGAAGGATTAATCTCACCCCTGGTGGACAGGAAGCAAGAACTAATTCTTCTTGCAAAGTTTATTGAAGAATTATTTTCAGGGAAAGGGAAAATAGTTCTTATCCTTGGAGAGGCAGGGGTTGGGAAATCACGCCTCCTTGAAGAGTTATTTACACAGTCATTGAGTATGGCACTGGAAAAGGTGAAGAATATAAACTGGTGCATTGGAAGATGCTCACCCTATCGTGAATCACTCTATTATCCCTTTGTTGAGATTCTTAAGCAAATTTGTGATATAAAGACCGAAGATAGTGAAATGGCAATAATGGCAAAACTTCTAACCTCAATTGAGAATCTTATGGGTGAGAAGGCAGAAGATATATTTCCGTATATTGCTGAACTTTTTAATATTAAACTTGTTGCAAAATATGAAGAAAAGGTTAAATATTTAAAACCTGAAGAAATTAAATTGCAGATATTTAATGCCATAAGTCAACTTCTGGAAAATTATGCAGAAAGAAATCCATCAGTTTATTGTATTGATGACCTTTATCTTGCTGACGAATCTACCCTTGAGTTATTGCAATTTTTTCTTCAGACCCATAGTGGAATCAAGGCGCTCATAATTTTAATTTCCCGTCCGGAAAAAAACAAACCTTTCTGGCAGATGAAGGAACAATTAAAGAATGAAATACAAATTGAAGAACTCTACCTTAAACCACTGACCAGAGAAGAGACAATGGAACTGTCAAAAAATCTGCTAAAAATACCAAGGTTACCAGAAGAGCTAATTGAAAAGATTGTAAATGATGCAGGAGGTAATCCTTTTTTTCTTGAAGAATTGATTAAACTGTTAATTTCCAAGGGTATCATCTATCGAAGGGGTAATGAATGGTTAACGAGCGAAAGGGAGATTAAATTTGATACTCCTTACACAATTGAGGGTATTATCCAGGCTTCCTATGATACATTAAGTTCTGAATTAAGAGATTTGCTTTCTGAGATGGCAGTTTTGGGCAGAACATTTAATAAAAAGGTGTTACAGGGTTTCACACGCTTCTGGGACAACCTTGACAATCTTATAGTTCAACTTGTAGAAATCGGTTATATTTATACAAACAATTACCAGGATTATGCATTCAATCATGCACTTGTGCGCGAATCAATCTATAAGAGTATACCCGAGAAAAAATTAAAAGAAATACACCAGTCGATTGCAAAAACAATTGAATCAATGTTTTCGGAACGACTTGCCGAGTTTTATGATGTCCTTTTTGAACACTATTCCAAGGCAGATTGTAAAGATAAGGCAATCCATTATGCCCTGAAGGCAGGTGAGAATGCACAAAAGTGCTACGCAAATATGGAGGCAATTTCTTATTATCTGTATGTATTAAAGGAATTAAAACCCGACAATGAAGAAAATAATAAAATTATTTTTGAAACTATGTATAAATTGGGCGGGATATACAGTAGAGTGGGATATTCTGATGATGCAATCGAACTTTATGAAAGGGCATTAAAGATAGCCCCAACTACGCTTGATAGAGTTAAGATACTTGATGCAACTGCAGATGCATACCAGAGAATCAGTGATTATGAGAAATCACTAAAAATTTATAATGAAAGTTTAAAATTGCTCATAGATTTTTCTGATGATGAGAAATTTGATACCTGGCTTGGCATTGCCTGGATATACTATTTGAAGGGCGAATTAAAAGAGGCACGCAATGTTCTTGAACAGATATTAAAGAATATAAAAGATACCTCCAGCATTCAAACAAAAAAGAAAATTGCAAGGGTTTATAATCAGTTGGGTTCAGTTTATTCCTATATCGGTGAATATGAAAAATCTTTTGATGCGTATAATAAGGCATTAAAGATTTATGAAATGCTGGATGATATTCCAGGGATATCAGTTATTTATAATAACATTTGCGGCTATTATACAAGACAGGGCGATTATTACAAGGCACTTGAATATTTGAATAAATCCCTTGAGATAGATATTAAGACAGGGAATCTTCTTGCTCGCGCAATTGCTACCTATAATATTGGTGACACATACTTCCAGCTCGGCGATTTTGAAAAGGCGGAAGAAAAATTTAATGAATATTTGAATATAAACTGCCAGATAAATAATCAACTTGGCAATGGTTATGGAAATTTTGGACTCGGTAACATTTATTTTGAGAAGAATGATATACCGAAGGCAGAATATTATTATAAAAAATCATATGAAATATTTGTTAAATTGGGAAGTGTAATGATGGCAAATGAAGTAATGATAAGGCTTGCGGAAATAGAGATTGAAAAAGAGGATTATAATCGGGCATTCAATATGTTCGAAGATTTAGAGAAAAAGTGTGAAGAATTATTTGATTCTGAAGGTAAACTGACCTGTATAATCGGAAAGGCAAAGGTGAAATTAAAACAGTCTTTTGTTGAAAAAAAATTAAAGGTTACGCATCTTTACACTGCCCTTGATTTGTTAAATTGTGCGCTTAATTATACAAAAGTTGAGTATGATAACGAGACGAAATTTGTAATACATTTTTACCTGGCACAGGTTTATTATTATTTAACAAAAATAACTGAAGCGAAAGACCATCTATCTATTGCTGATAAGATACTCCAGGAAAACTTGATTAAAATACCTCAAGGTGAACCACGCAATATATATTTGAAAAAGAAGATATATTGCGAATTCAGTGATTTCAAAAGTTTATTAAAAAATTAAAGAACTGGGCGGTGAGTGACTTGAACACTCGACCTTCGGTATGTGAGACCGACGCTCTAACCAGCTGAGCTAACCGCCCAAAGGGGGAGGGTTCCCCCTTTTCTCCATTCGGTTTTCTAAACAGAGCCGAAAACCTCATGGAGACCTCGAATCCCCCTCGTTAACCTGTTCTTACGCATCATCCTTTAATCTTTATGTTTGCTCTACCAGAAAAAATTTGGCATCGAGCAAACCACCAGATCATCGGGGGAGGGTTCCCCCTTTTCTCCATTCGGTTTTCTAAACAGAGCCGAAAACCTCATGGAGACCTCGAATCCCCCTCGTTAACCTGTTCTTACGCATCATCCTTTAATCTTTATGTTTGCTCTACCAGAAAAAATTTGGCATCGAGCAAACCACCAGATCATCGGGGGAGGGTTCCCCCTTTTCTCCATTCGGTTTTCTAAACCAGAATTTATATAATATTATAACACAGAGGCGCTTTCCTTTCCTGTTCCTAATATTTTATTACCACTAATATCAAACTTTCTAATCAAGAATCTACCCTAATAACCCTTCTGCCAATAATCTGGTATTTGCCAGATAAAATGAGATTTATCGCCTCAGAATATATTCTATGTTCCTCTTTTAGAATTCTTTCCGCAAGAGTCTCTGGGGTATCATTATCAAGAATCGGAACCACTGCCTGGGCAATTATTGGACCACCATCAACCGTATCATCAACAAAATGGACTGTGCAACCAGAATATTTGACTCCATATTCAAGTGCCTTTCTTTGAACATCAAGCCCAGGAAATGCTGGTAGAAGTGATGGGTGGATATTCAGAATTCTATTTGGAAAGGCACTCAACAATGGTTGTTTAATTATGCGCATAAATCCGGCAAGACATACAAGATTAACATTATGTTCTTTTAAAACCTTAACATAGTTTTCTTCATATTCTGGTAAAAGCCAGGTTTTTTTAGGACCGGGGTCGAGATACAATGCCTTGATATTGTGGTCGCGGGCGATTTTAAGTGCCCTCGCATCAGGATTGTCACTGACGACGAGCACAAGATTGGCAATACAATTTCCAATCTCAATATTTTTGATAATTGCCTCAAGGTTTGAACCACGACCTGAAGCCAGAACCGCGATATTTTTATTCATAGTTTTATTTTATTCATAGATATCAAAAAGTCAATAGAAAAATTTTTTATATTGTGATGAGATGTTCTGCGGGATTTATATCATACTTCTGCGGGTAAATTGCCTTTAAAATATTTACATTTTTTTCCAGGCTGAGGTCAATGATTGGACCGTTCGTTTTTTCTTTTTTGCTATTCATTACAATTTTAATAATTGGTTTATCAATATGTGCCGGGTTCTGACGCAGGACAATAGCGATTTCTCCATTATTAAGTTCAACACAACTGCTCACCGGATAAACACCTAAAATCTGAATGAAAACCTTGGTAATGATCTGGTCAAAATAACTTCCAATATGTGCCCAGAGCACACGGATTGCTACGGCTGGTAGATATGGCAGAATCTGGTAGGGTCTTGAAGTGGTCATTGCATCATAGGCATCACAAATACGAATTATACGTGCAAAGAGGTTGGGTCGTATTTTGGAATCCATTTTTTCTGGATAACCGGTTCCATCAACATTCCAGTGGTGTTGATAAGCTGCCAGAAGTGAGGCAAAGGCAATATCATCCAGTCCCCTTGTTTTTATTATCTCGCTGACTCCAAAGATAGAATGTTTTTTCATAACTTCCCATTCTTCTTTTGTAAGTGGGCAATTTTTATCAACCAGGTCTTTAGAAATTGCTACTTTTCCAATGTCATGGAGCAATCCCGCAGTCCCAAGTTTTACAAGGTTTTTCCGTTCCAGTCCAAGGCGCTGACCCACAGCCAGAGAAAGGATCCCGACATTCAATGAATGGTTGTATGTATATTCATCAAAATTTTTTATGGCAGTGAGGGCGGTTAAACCAAATTCATCCTGGCTCAGGCTATCAATTAATGTATAGATAACCCTGCGAAAACTTTTGGTATCAACTGGTTGACGATTCCAGAGAGTATGTATTAAATTTTTGGTAACCTTTAGCGCCTTAAAATATGTCTTTTTTATCTGCTCTCCATCTTTAAGAAATTCAGGAATAGTTTCTTCTTGTTCAGTGTAAAATTCAACATTTATAGAGCCGAATCCAATTTGATTAAATTGCTGAATAAATCCTTCGCGATTGAGTTTAAAAAGTCCTGCAAATTTTAATATCTCCTGGGTTTTTAAACTGGGTAGTAATATTATTGATTTTATCCCGAGTCTTTTTAAATTTTCTTCTATAAATTGTAAACTTGCATAACCTTCAATTTCAAAGCGCATTCTCATTTTGTTGAAGAATATATAATCACGGTACCTCATAATTTCAATCTGATTGCAGGACTGGAATAAAGCTTTTAACTGATTCATAAATTTATTCACGAGATTCAATACCACATCATTGTTGAAATCATAGACGAAAGTTGCTTTTATAAGTGCATAAAAACTGGCAATAAAATCTTTACCGGGTTTATTCATTTTGCCTTTTTCCTTCAATAAATTTCAGGGCATTTTCACAAACCGCCTTTATGTCTTCATCTCTTTTTTTCAACCCTTTTTTGAGAATTGAAATTGCAGTTTCATTGCCGATTTTCGCAAGGGCTTGGGCAGATAATTGTCTTTTTAATAAATATTTCTGTCGATTAAATAATACCCATTTAAATAAAATTTTTTCTAAATCTTTAACAAGACGTTTATTTCCATTAGCAACCAGACAATCAAAATATGCTTTTTGTTCATTGTAGTTTAAATTCAGAAAATTACGCTGTTTTATTGTTTTGATCAACCTTTGATAAATAGGGTTGTAACTCAATTTTCCAAGGGCCTGGAGCGCTTTTATTCTTACATTTACATCTGTGTCGGTAAGGAAATTAGAGATCATTCTCGCTTCGCCAAACTCAGCCAGGGCATCCACGATTGCCTTTCTAACCAGGGGAGAGGGATGCAGGGTTAGGTTTTTTAAATGCGGGATGACAGATGGATTTTTTATGTTACCTAAGATTACAATTGCACTTGTTAAGATTTTAATATCTCTTTCTTTTAGAAAAATCAAGACTGGTTCAACATCGCCCTGACAGATATAAGCCAGTCGTTCTTGTAGAATCCTAAGGCGTTCTTCATTTTTAACATTTTTTAAAATGCGGATAAACCAGGGTATTGTTTTTTTTGAGAAAAAACCAACCAACCCAACAAAATCACTGAACGATTGGTTATCAAGGATATTAGGCAGTTCTCCGAAACCTGTAATCATACCTTCATTTTCGATTCTGGAAATAAGGTTTACATCTACATAATTCCATAGATAGTTTACAATTAAAGTTGCATTTTTAAAATCATTACTATTGATACAAAGTTCAAGAATTTCAGCAAGGGCATCAATGACTTCCTGAGATTTAATATTTTTTAACACATCAATCATTGTTGATATGACAATATTAAGGTCGGTTTGATTTTCAATTTCAGCAATTTCAGTTTTTAAAGTTCTTAGTTCCTCAGAGGTTATTTCTATAGAAATTTCATCAGCAAAATCAATATTCTCTCTGGTTAGGACCCTTCTCACTGCTTCATCATAGTCTATTTCAAGTTTAGGTAATTCAGGTAATGTATATGAAAGTTTTTCCTCTTCCTCTTCTTCTACAACATAAAAAGTTATATGTGAAAAATCGCATTCCCATAGGTTTAAAGCAATGTCCTGGTCGCGGTCAGATTTACTTACTATTTCTACAAAAATCAAAAGTTCATCTTCTGTGATGCCTTCGGTAAATTTTATCTCCCGGATGCCATCTTTAAAGAGTCTAAAAGCAACGCTGATATCTTTTTCGGTTTCTTCATAGATAATTCTATCTTCATATCGGATTGAAAATCTTTCAATTTGAAGGATGAATTCGTGACTGTATTTTAAAAATTCAGTGATATCATGGTAAAACTGATTGAAAAAATTTTTGAAACTTGGATGGTTGATTTGATAAATCTGAGCAGCTTTTATTGTTTTAATGAGGTCTATTGCGAGTTCCTGAATATTTACAGTCATCGCAAGTAGTATAATAAAGTATAGGAGATTGTCAAGAGTTTATAGATTCTTGACTTTTTCCTTTAAACAGTTATAATTATTCAATACATTGAAGTTTGTAAAATGGTATGGATTATGCGGGAGTAGCTCAATGGTAGAGTCACGGCCTTCCAAGCCGTTGGTTGCGGGTTCGAATCCCGTCTCCCGCTTTTTAAATTGAAATAGGGGGTTTTATGAAAAGTCTTTTTATATCCGCAATATTAATTTTAATATTTTGTGGGGGCGGGAAAGAAAAAAAGGTGACGGTTCAGAAATCAGAGCAGGAACTTGTTCAAAAAAAATCTGTATTGATTGTGATTGCTCACAGGGATTTCCGGGACGAGGAATTTAAAGAGCCTTTTGAACTTTTGAAAAACTCAGGATTTAAGGTAACAGTTGCCTCTACTGATACAACACCTGCAAAAGGTATGTTAGGTATGATTGTAAAACCTGAAATCTTAATATCCCAGGTAATACCTGATAGTTTCAATGCATTAGTCATTGCAGGTGGAACTGGTTGTAGAGAACTCTGGGATGATAAAGCACTTCATAGCATTATTCGTAATTTCTTTGATAAGCACAAGGTCATTGCGGCAATTTGCATTGCTCCGGTTGCCCTGGCAAGGGCAGGTATCCTCAAGGATAAAAAGGCAACTGTTTACCCTCAAGTGGCAGATGAGATCAAACCATACTGTAGAGAATTTACCAGCAGAGATGTAGAGATCAGTGATAATGTTATCACTGGTTCAGGTCCCCAGGTAGCAAAGGAATTTGCCCAGGCAATTTTTGAGGCAATATCAAAGTGAAGGCAGTTTTACAGAGGGTAAAAAAAGCAGAGGTGCAAGTTAAGGATAAAAAGATTTCTGAGATCGGTGAGGGATTATTGATATTGCTTGGTGTGAAAAAGGGTGATAATGAAAAGCAAGCAGAAGATTTGGCTCAGATGTGTGTAAATTTGAGAATTTTTGAAGACAGCAACGGTAAATTTAATCTTTCACTGAAGGATGTTAATGGCCAGGCACTTGTCGTATCTCAATTTACTCTGCTCGCTGATACAAGTAGAGGCAGGAGGCCATCCTTTACTGATGCCGAAGAACCTGATAAGGCAAAGGAGTTGTATGAGTTTTTTATTGATAGAGTAAAAAAATTTGGTATTGCCACAAAATCAGGTATCTTTGGTGAAAGGATGCTTGTGAGTCTGGAAAATAATGGTCCTGTGACAATTATCCTGGAGGTATAATTATGCCTTATAGTATGACCGGAATTGGTCGGGCAAGTGGTGAGATTAAAAATCCGCCGATAAAATTTGATGTAGAAATAAGATCATACAACCATCGGTTTCTTGATATTTCCCTCAAGTTACCAAGTTCTTTCAGTCCTTTTGAAGACGAGATAAAAAAAACCCTGCAGGAAAATATCTGTCGTGGGCATATCGTTGTTGTAATCCAGCAGGATCGTGAAATTCTCGGCAATAGATTTGAAGTTGATAAAGAATTGCTCGATGCATATTTGACAGTTGCGCACGAAATTAAAAAGAAGTATAAGGTGACCGGTTCAATCAATATAAATACCCTGCTTTCTATACCGGGTTTGATCAGAATAAGCCAGAATCAGTCTGATACAAAATTGATATTCAAGAGTTTTAAACCTATTTTTAATCAGGCACTGAACGAGCTGCTTATGGCTAAGGAAAAGGAAGGTGAACATACAAAACAGGAAATTTTGAAAATCCTTAATGACATAGACCGGGAGCTTGAAGAGATTAAGAAATTGATACCGGAAAGGAATGAATACTACAAAAAACATTTAAATGAACTAATAAAAGAGATTAACGAAAATATTGACCGCTCAAGGCTTTATCAGGAGATGCTTTATATTGCGGATAGAACAGATGTTGCAGAAGAATATGCAAGGTTATTAGGTCATATCAAGATATTTAAAGACGCCCTTGAAAATGAAAAATATCCGGGGCGGCGTTTGAATTTTTTGCTTCAGGAGATGCAGAGAGAGGCTAATACATTGAGTGTGAAAGCGAATTATCTAAAGATTAGCGCATCGGTAGTAAATATTAAAGAGGCAATAGAAAAAATCAGAGAACAGGTTCAGAACATTGAGTAAAAAGGCAAAATTAATCGTTATTTCGGGCCCCTCCGGTGTTGGCAAGACAACAATATGTAACGAAATAATTGCGAGACGTAAAGATATAGTTTATTCAATCTCAGCGACCTCAAGGCAAAGAAGAAAGGGTGAGATAAACGGACGGGAATATTTTTTTCTTACAGAAAAAGAATTTAAACGCTGGATTGCTGAAGATAAATTTGCTGAATATGCGGTTGTGCATGGTAATTATTATGGAACACCGAGAGAGTTTCTTGAAGAAAATTTAAAGAAGGGTTTCAATGTTTTGATGGACATTGATGTCCAGGGGGCAAAGAAGTTGATGCCCCTTTATCCTGATGGAATTTATATATTTGTTCTACCACCTGATTTTGAGGAATTAAAAAAAAGGTTGATAAAAAGGAATACTGATGATAAAAAGGAGATTGAGAATCGCCTTAATACCGCCCAAGAGGAATTAAAATATATGAAAGATTACAAATATGTGGTGAAGAACATCAATCTTGATGAGACAATCGCAGAGATTTTGAAGATTATTGATACTGAGACGCAGTAATATTATGAATTCAATTTTTTATCTGTTTTTATAATAATCTGTGCCGGAAAGAATTTAATGCCAAGAAAAGTTAGAGAGGCAGAAAAAGATGAAATAATTTTTTTGGGAACCGGTGGAGCAAGATTTGTTATCGCCAAACAACTACGGGCAACTGGTGGAATTCTTTTCAGAATAGGGGGGAAGAATATCCTTGTTGATCCGGGTCCTGAATCCTATTACCGCTTTTTAACATATCTTCCCAATTTTAATCCAGAAAAGATTGATGCTATAATCCTCACACATAAACACATTGACCATTCTGCAGATGTAAATGTTTACCTTGATGTTTTAACCCAGGGCGGTTTTAAAAAGAATGGATTCCTGGTGGCACCAAATGATGCATTTGGTAAGGGAGGGGTTATATTTGAATATCTCTTAGATTTTTTAAAAGAGGTAAAAATAATTAAACCCGGTTTTGAAATTGAATTAGATAGTTTAAGAATTCAATTTCCTATTCGTCACAGACATCGGGTTGAGACCTATGGTTTTAAAATGATTCATAACAATTATTCAATTTCATATATTGTTGATACAAAATTTTTTTCTGAGTTGATAAATGCTTATCGTTCTGATATAATCATATTAAGTCTTTTAAAACTTGAGTCCTCTGAGATTGACCATCTATCTGTTGAAGATTGTAAAGAGATAATAATGGGCATTAGGCCGAAGGTTGCCATCATTACCCATTTTGGTATGACCATCATCCGTAACGGCCCCTGGAATATCGCAAGGCAATTAAAAGAAAAGACTGGTATTACAGTCCTTGCGGCTGAAGATGGAAGGCATTATGAGATCGAGAAATTATTGAGTTAGAATAAAATAGGCATCTTGACATTTTAGCATTTTTGTATATAATTTTTCGCTATGGGGGAGTGTAAATTTTGTGGTTTTGCGAAAATTTTAGAATTTTATGCGTTTTGTCCTAATTGCGGGGCAAAACTTGTATATGCTGGAGAAACCGATATGGACAGCGACCATGTAAAGTTATGGGGCGGTGAATCTCGTATTGCCACATTGTTTTTTGTAAACTTCATTAATACAGAGAAGACTATAGATAAATCAAAGATTCGTCAGAATGCAATTTATCTCGCAGAAGCAATGGATGAATTTGAAAGTATCATAAAAAAATACGGTGGAACCGCAAACAAAATATTCCCTGATAACTGTATACTTGCTGCTTTTGGTATTCCCAAGACACATCGTGATGATCCTGAAAGGGCAGTAGAATGTATTTTCGCGATAAGGGATTATTACCAGAATAAGGTTGCAAAGAAGGAATTTGGCGATTGGCGTATTTCTTTCGGTGTGAATACGGGTTGGGTATTTTTTGGTTATGTCATTGAGGAACTTTCTTATTTGACTATTATTGGTGATACAGTAAATGTTGCTGCAAGGTTGACTCAAATCTGCCCGCCGGACGACATATACTTAAGTGGTTCTACTTATGAAGGGGTTTCAGATATCGTGGAGGTTGATTTTGTTGGTGAACGGACGGTTAAAGGCAGGACTGAATCTGTCAAAATTTATAAATTAAAAGGGTTTTTGAAGGAAAAACGGATATCTGTGAGATCTAAGTTCCCACTGTTAGGGAGAGAAAAAGAGTTTGAGAAATTAGTGAATTGTGTTAGAGCGGTGCACGAAACGAAAAAACTGAAGATTTGTGCAATAACAGGGCAGATGGGTATCGGTAAAACAAGGCTTAAAGAGGAATTTATAGAGTTTTTTAAACAAGACAGCAATTACCAGATCTTTGAAAGTTATTGTGCAGTGGAGATACATAAATCTTATTATCCATTTAAATTATTCCTTAGAGAACTTTTGGAACTGGATGAATTTGATGATTCAAAAAAGATTAATGATAAAATTGATAGATTCGCGCTGAGCAATAATTTGACAATACAGGATGCAAAGGGCATAAAGCATCTTTTTATAACAGATATACGCCGTGTTTGGGGTGAAAAGTTACAGAAGATTCAGGAGGAAATATTTAGTGCAGTGAGAAATATCCTCAAGTTGATTTGTGAAAAAAAACCATTGATTTTGATTTTTGAAGAGTTCAATCGCGCTGATAATTTAAGTAAGATGTTGGTCAATTATCTTATCAGCGAACTGTCAGGTTATCCGATTTTCCTTTTAATGGTTAATTTTATAGATGATGTAAGTTGCAAAATAAATTTACCCCTTGAGGTTATTAACCTGACCCCTCTATCTTTTGATGCGGTTAAAGATTTAACTAAATTTGTTTTAAATTGTGATGTTGATGAAAAGCTTGTAGAATTCATATCACATACATCTGGTGGCAATCCATTATTTGTCATTGAGACGATAAGAAACATTAAACGAAGTCAGATGATCAGACAAAATGAAGAAGGGAAGTGGTATTTGGAAAAAGAAAGGCGCCTGCCTTTTCTTGAAGACCTGTATGGGGTTGTGATGTCCGGGATCGATGCCCTTTCTTCTGCTCATCGTTTATTGATTGATTACGCAGCAGTCATAGGATACAGCTTCCCGCGAAAAATCATTACAAACCTTCTGGGCGATCTCCCTGATATACAACAGCGCATTGATTATTTGATAAAAGAAGACTATATCATCCAGTTTCGAAACAGCGAAGATCCGGTATATATTTTCAGACATAATTTATTGAGGGATGCTGTATATACTACATTGCCACTCAAGAAAAGAAAAGAGATACACAAAAGGATTGCGGAATTACTTGAAAACACCTATGCAAATTGTCTTACTGAGTATTATGAAACACTGGCTCAACAATTTCTATCCTGCGAAATATTTGAAAAAGCAGCGTATTATTTTAAATTATCTGGGGATAAGGCAAAGACTTTATATTCTATTGAACCGGCGATGAATTATTACAATACTGTTTTAAAAATAGAAAATGAACATCCCGGTGTTACCGATGTTGAAAAAATAATTGAGTGTCAATTAAATCTCAGTGACCTTTATGAATTAAAGGGTGATATCCATAGAATGAAGACAATCGCTGAACAGGGAAAAGAAAGCACCCATAAATTGAATTTATTGAGATGGAACCTTCTTTTTATTGAACGTTTGGCATTTGCCTGTTATTTACTTAATGAATTTACAAAGTCAGAAGAGTTATATATCAGCGCAATTGAAAAGTGTAATAACCAGATGCCTGATATACTTACAATTTTATATAATGGATTGGGTAAACTTTATCAGGCAAAGAACGAACCTGAGAAAAGTTTGTTGAATTATAACCTCGCCTGGATTACCGCTCGGAATAATGATTATAAGGAAGGTGAATTACCATGTCTTTTGAATCTTTCAAAAATGCATCAGAATCTTGGTAATTACGAACTCGGTTTTGAATATTTAAACTACGCGCTGAGTGATTTAGTAAAACATAATGAGATACTTAATCTTGCTGAAATAAAATATTTAATTGGAGAAAATTATTATCAAGTAGGTAATATTGAAAATGCAAAAAAGTATCTTCAGGAGGCGTTCAGTCTTACAGAACACATTGGTTCTGAAATTACATTAAAATCTGCACTTAATTTGGCAATAATAGAATCCATAAACAATAGTTCGGATGGAGTCAATCGTTATTTAAATTTTGTTGACAAGAAAGTTTCTTTACTTGTGCGTGATAATTTATTGGCTGAGATAAATCTAAAGAAGGCTTTTATTTTAATAAATATGAATAAGGTTGAAAAGGCAAGAGAATTTGTCAATAATGCGTTAAAATTAGCACTTAAATTAAACAATAAAGAAATTGAATTTGCCTGTTATATATTACTTTCTGATATTGAAGAGGAGAAAGGTATTGATTATTTAAAAATTGCTCTTAATATCAGTGAGACCTTGAAATATCCACCATTGATTGGACAGGCATTATATAAACTTGCGCTATTCTATTATAAACATAATGAGATTGATCAGGCACATTATTATGGGCGTAAGGCACTTTATGTTCTCGATGATATAAAGGCACGATTGAACTCAGAAAATCGCGCATATTTTATTAAAAGAAAAGAATATAGTAAATTACTGGAGTTTTAAATGTTAAATTGCCCTGAATGTAAAAATACATTACCCGAAAAGGCAAATTTCTGCCCTCATTGTGGTAAGATACTTTCCTTAGAAAAGACACTACCTCTTGAGGAATTACCGTTAACTTTTTTACGCGCTGATTTATCGGGATTTACAGGAATGAGCGAGAGTATGACTGCAGAAGATGTAATGAATTTTTTAAATAACCTTTTCGGCAGTTTTTATGAAATTATTGAGAAATACAAAGGTATACTTTATCAGGTAATTGGTGATGAAATCGTTGGTATTTTTGGTTTGAACAGAGAAAGTGGTTATGCACCCCATCTTTCAATTATGGCAATTGAGGAAATTATTAATAAAGTTAAAGAATGCAATAAGGTCTTTCAATTTATAAAGGAATGTAAAATAAAATCCGGGCTGGAGATGGCACCTGCATCGATTTATAATATTAAAGGTGATTTGCACGATGCAATTATTGTTACTGAAGGTTTTGCAAAAAGTCTTGTCCTACAAAAAAATGCGGAAAGTAATGTAGTTCTGGTGGGTGAATCATTGTATCAGGCGACCCGTTCTTTCTTTGAATATGAAGAATATGGAGAGGTTATTGAGAATTATATCTCGGTGCGTGCATATAAATTAAAATTGAGGTAATTATGCCTGAAGACCAAACGATTGAATTTAAAACAGAATTTATTAAACAACTTGGACTTGGTATCAACATTTGTCGTATCTATCCAAAGGGCCATCCTTCGCTGGAACCAGTGATTCAACGAATAAAGATTTTGTTAAAAGAACTACCGATAGAACAGGAATCGGTTTCTATTGTTGTGATAGAAGATGTTTTGATGATGGGTGAGGATAGGTTTGAATCTAAAAAATTGCCACTTGTTAAAAGCCTTGTTGATAGGTTTATAAGGCTCGGTGTCAAAAGCATTACATTTGATATAAATGCACCAGAAGATGAGATACGGGCGTTCTTCCTGGCAATGGCAGCCACCCCTGCGGATCTTGCAGACTATGGGGACATTGTTGCGCTGGTCAGGGCACGTGGTATTTTGAGTATTAAAATAAATAAATATCGTGTTGGTGTTGTTTCTTCGGATGAGGAGATTAAACAGCTCGACTGGACGAATTTTCTGGAATCCCTTGTAATCTCACAAGAAACCTGGACTGATGAAGATCGTATAAAACAACTTGGCAGTTTTCTTGCTGGTATTGGTGTTCTGGGCAATGAATCAACAGAAGTTCAGACGCAAAAAGTAATAAGTGGTCTTGAGAAACTTGCGGGAATGATTGTTGACCAGTATGGAGAAGAAAGATGGGATGAGTATGCAGTGATATTTTCACGAATGCTTGCTGTTCTATCGCCTACGATCAAAAAGAATATTGCCCGTTATAAAACTGAAAATAAAAAACTTGCACTCCTCTTTAAAAGTTTAATTCCTACTATGGCGGATGAAGATATTATTGACATTATTGCAACCAAGGCAAAAGAAAAAGGCCCAAATGTTGAAGATGAGATCGTAGATATTTTAAAAAGTATTACAGGCACACGATTACCTGATGTTCTTTCTTCAATACGAGTTAATGTTCCTGAGATAAATTTTGAAAAGATTGTTGCACGATTGATGAGTGAAATGAAGGCAACGAAAGGGACTGATGTTGCAGATAAAATAATGGAAAAAAATTTAGAACAACAGATGAGGAGTATATTCCCGCAATTAAGGGACTCATTGGCACAGAAACGAGCCGAGGCGATTGACAAATTGATGCAAATGAGTAGCAAAATTTATGATACCAAGAATTACGAACTTGTCAGGTTATTGGTTGACCGTTTTGATACATTGAGTGATAGTGAAGAAGACCTAAGTATTTTTAAGAAAATAGTGGACAGTCTCAAGGAATTATATATTCTCGCGCAAAAATACCAGCGCGAAGATATTATACAATTTATTTCCAAAAAATTTAGCAGACATCTTGTGCGTAAAGAAAAATCATTGCTTGACAAAAAACATATTGTTATCAGAACCATTGCTGAGATAAAAGACCAGAACTATCTACCCGAACTCGTTTCTCTTTTGTGGGATCAGGGTTCATATGTTGAAGCCAGGGATGCCCTGATCGCTATGGCTGATTACGCCATACCAATGCTTATTGCGACTCTTAAGGATGCTGAAGATAAAGCGGTTAGAATGAAGATCATCGATATTCTTATCCGCATAGGTGAAAAGGTTGTGCCCGAAGCAATAAAATTACTTGATTCCCCTGAGTGGTATATCAAACGTAACGGTATATACATTTTGGGTGAACTCAAGGACCGTTCAGCAATTGAACACCTTGGCAGGTTATTGGAAGACAAAGATGAAAGAGTTCAACTTGCTGCTATTGAGAGTTTAAACAAAATTGATGGTGAAGGTATTAATCAATATATAAAACTTGGATTAAAGAGCACACATCGTTCGGTGGTAATCCTGGCAATGAAATCACTGCCCAGGGAAGATGTAAAAGATAAACTGCATGAGGTTGCTACCTGGTTGAAACAACGTAAATCTATACCCGATGAAAAAGAAGAACAATTCAGAAGATCAATCATTGATGTTCTTGGTGAAAAAGGTGACGATACAGTCCTTGAGTATTTAACAGCAATCTTGGAGGAGAAGCCATTTTTTAAAGGTGAACTAATCCAGGCAACAAAATTATCAGTATTGAATGCGATTGCAAAGATTGGAACTCCAAAGGCAATAGATGTTCTAAAGAATATCGCAAATCAAAAGGATCCGGTCCTTGCTTCTACAAGCAGGGAACTATTGAAGAAAAAAGAAATACTATAGAACAATAAACCTGAATTTACCTAAAAAAGCCAGCGAGCAGATTCGAACTGCTGACCTGCGGTTTACGAAACCGCTGCTCTGCCACCTGAGCTACGCTGGCAATAAAATATTATAATAAATTTTCTCAAAAAGTCAATTAATGATATATTGACATTAAAATAAATTTTCATATAATAATATAATTATATGAGAATGGTTAATGAGAAGCAAAGACTTCAATTATTAGGAAGGATCGATCGGATATTAGGTTCATCATTTAATCTGAGCAAGGTTATCAGAATGATATATAAAGAGATAAGCAAGGTGATGGACACGAGCAATTTTTATATTGCGATTTATAATTCTAAGAATAATATCATTAAGTTTGAAATTTATACGATTGAAGGGAAAGAAATTGAACCTTCTTCCCGCCCACTCTCAAGTGGTTTAACTGAGTATGTAATAAAGACAAAAAAACCATTGCTTATCAATAAGGACCTTCAAAAACAGTGCAAGAAGATAGGTATTGTCCCGATTGGAAAGAATGCTTATAGCTGGCTTGGTGTTCCAATGATCTATAAGGGAAATGTGGAAGGGGTGATGACTGTCCAGGATTACAAAAAAGAGAATGCATATGACTGGGAAGATGAATTGTTTTTGAGTAACATAGCAGCAAAGGCAGCGGTAGTAATTGCCAATACCAGACTCGTGGAAGAAGAAATGAGAAGAGCAAAGGAACTTGCGATGCTTAACAAAATTGTCCATCGTTTGACCAGGAGTTTAAATCTTGATGAAATCTGTGAAAGCGTAGCTGAGTCAATCCTTGAATATTTTAAGAAATTCAATGTTGCAATATTCTGGAAAGAGGGAGACAGTCTTGTATTAAAGAAACTTTCTCGTGGGTTTAGGGATGAAGTGCCGAGGGATTTGCGAATGAAGATTGGTCAAGGTATCGTTGGCTCATCGGCTCAGGCAGAAGAGATATTAATAGTAAACGATGTTTCTGCAGATAAACGATATATTTCTTTTGGTCAGACATCTACAAAATCAGAGATTGCAATTCCCTTAAAAATTGGGAAAAAACTCTGTGGAATACTTGATATACAATGTAACGAACCAAATGCCTTTGACCCAGATACGGTCCGGGTTTTAGAATTGATTGCAGACCGTTTGAGTGTGGCTTTTCAAAATGCGAAATTGTATGAGGAAGCAGTCGCAAGAAGCCGTGAATTATCAGTATCATTTACAATTGCCCAATCATTGATATCAACTCTTGAACTTGATGATGTTTTAAATCGCATTCTTGATGTCATCCGCACTAACTTCGGATATGAAAATTGTGCTATTTTGCTTGTTGATAAGAAGACCAACGAACTTTATGTACGGGCATCAAGTGGCTATCCTGAGTATGTATCCAAGAACATGCGGTTAAATATTAACAAAAAGGAAGGTATTACTGCTTATGTTGCTGCGACCGGAAAGCCATATTATGCCCCTGATGTGAGTAAGACTCCTTTTTATGTAATGGGTAAAAAGACCATTAAATCAGAGGCAGCAGTGCCTTTGATTGTCCGCGAAAGCGTGATTGGTGTTTTAGATATTGAGAGCGAGAAATTGAATGCATTTACCGAGCAGGATATGAGAATGTTTACTGTATTTGCGTCCCAGGCAGCAATAGCAATTGAAAATGCCCGTCTTTATAATGAGACAAAAGAAATGTCGCTCACTGATTCCCTTACCAGAATTGCTAACCGCAGACATTTTGATTTGATATTAGAAAATGAATTGAAAAGGGGCAGGGGATATGCACGCTATGTGAGTCTGGCAATGATTGACCTTGACCATTTTAAGGATTTTAATGATCGATTTGGGCATCAGGCAGGTGACCAGCTTTTGATCTCAATCGCATCAAAACTGAAAAACACGGTTCGTGATACTGACCTTGTAGCACGATATGGAGGAGAGGAATTCGTTATAATTTTCCCTGAAACGTCTAACAACGCTGCAATAAGGGTCTGTGAGCGGATCAGAACTGCAATAGAAAATAATTACATAAATTTAAATAAATTCGGAAAAATTGGAACAACCGTATCCATTGGTCTGGCAACATATCCTCAGTCAGCCCAGAATGCTCAGGAATTAATACATAAGGCAGATCTCGCATTGTACCGGGCAAAGAAACTGGGCAGAAATCGAGTAGAGACAATATCATAATATTAATAAGAAAAATATTATCCACAAAATGAGTAAAATTAGAACAATCCTTTATTCTATTGAAAATTATAGTTTGCTCAATCATTTTATTTTGGTTTTTTCCTGGATTTTTTTAAGAATTTTTTTTGAGGGTGTAATGGAAGGAACCCATAAAATTGGATATTCCCTTTTTTCTTATCGGGCAATGCTTATGTATTTTATTCATTTTCCGTTATTTTATTTTGCTACTTTTCTTCTTGTTGTAATAATAATTTCTTTAATTCTAAATAAAGAGATAATTGAGGTTACTAAAGTTGCAAGTATTGGTATGAGTTTGATAATTCTTGTCCCCATCATAGACTTAATTTTTTGTGGTGGTTGTTTCATTACCTACCCATCACGATTGGAAAAATACTTTTTACATTTTTTAAATCCATTCGTATCACTCATTGATATCGGCATTTCAACAGGGCAGAGGATTGTTATTATTTTAATCTGTTTTCTTGCAGGTTTATATGGGTATATGGTGAGGAATAAATTTTTAAATGGAATCGCAACTTTTTTATTCGTTTTATTAACTATATTGTTCTCTGGTGGGCTTACAACTTTTATTGCCGGAAATAAGCCGGAGAATGTTTATATAACGGGTGGAATTCTAAATACTGATACCCAGAAGTTTTCAGCAATCTATCTCGTTTTTTTAATCATAGTTTACTTTGCCTATTTGTATTTCTTAGACCGAAAGATGTTTGGTATACTTATTTCCTCAATGCGGATTTCAAGGATGGTTTTTTATGGTGGTGCAGGTGTATGTGGTTTTCTTCTGGCAACACATAATGCGGATATTGTTTATAAAATTGATTTGTTCAACTTCCTGGGGATTCTTTTTGTTTTTCTCTGTCCGGCTATCGGATTCTGGGTTTTACAGATCTTGAATGATTTTTTTGATGTAAAGATTGATGAGATTTCAAAAAAATGTAATCCAATTTTACAGGGTATTAGAAAAAGATACTATTATTTGAGCGGGTTTTCACTATTTTTGATTGTGATGACCATGGCATTAATCTTAAATTACCAAGTATTCCTTATTATGATTGCATTTTTCCTTCTGGGTATTATTTACTCCGTGCCGCCGGTTCGCTTGAAAAGATTTCCAATCATTTCAACATTTATCCTGTCTGTTGCTGTTATACTGGCAATTTCTTCTGGTTATAGTATTATATTTCTTGAAAAAAGTTTTGAACAGATACCTGATTCTTTGATTTTTGCGTTATTATCAGGCATTACAATTGGCTTTTCTGTAAAGGATATTAATCATATTGAAGGAGATAGAAAAAATGGTGTAATAACCCTGCCCTTTCTTTTATATAAAAAAGAAACATTAATTAGCAGACTACCTTTTAGTTTGATATTAAGTTCAAGTTTTATATTTATAGGAATTTTTATTTCTGAGGTCCAATTGGGTTCTGCAATTGCTTTTTTGGTAACTTTTTTCTATACATTTTTAAATAGAGAACCTAAAGAATGGTTTTATTTTTTAATACTTTATATTTTTAGCATCTATCTTTTACTTTCTTTGCTGTTTTAGAAACTTTATACTGAATAAGAAGAAGTATAAAATACTACTGATATTTTGAAATAATTGATTCTAATTCTTCCTGATTCTGAATTAAGACCTTTCTTGATTTACTGCCCTGGAATGGTTCAACGATACCTGCTGCCTCAAGTTGATCAATTATTCTACCTGCACGGGCATAACCAAGATTCAATCTTCTTTGCAACAAAGATACACTCGCGACCTGATGTCTGAACACGAGTCTTGCTGCTTCTGGAAACATAGGGTCAACTTCTCCCTCACCTATTTGCGCAGTTGTTGTTTCTTCTACTACAATTTCTCCTAATTTAGGATAATAACCAATTTCAATAATCTGCTCTATTTTCTCTGCAGGCATAATATTCATTAATGATTTCTTTTTTTCCTCAAAGGCAGGATCATCCTGGTCAATAAATACGGTCCATAGTTCTTCATCAAGGATTGTTGTCACAATTTCAATAAGGTCTTCTTCAAGGTCTTTTAATAATTCCAAAAGATATTGACGGGCAATCAATCTGCTGATTCCACATACCTCATCAGTGGAAATATAGGCACCATGTAATCTTATTGGTGTTCCTTTTCCCGGAGGTAGAAAAAGCATATCACCCCTGCCTAACAATGATTCAGCCCCATTCATATCAAGAATTGTTCTGGAGTCGGTCTTTGAAGCAACCTGGAAGGCAATTCGGCAGGGGAAGTTTGCCTTTATAAGTCCGGTTATCACATCAACCGAAGGCCTTTGTGTTGCAAGGATAAGGTGGATACCGACGGCCCTTGACATCTGAGCAAGGCGTGTGATATTTTCTTCAATCTCGCCTGGTGCAGTAAGCATCAAATCAGCGAGTTCATCAACAATTACTACGATATAAGGTTTTATATCTCCATTTTTCTTTCTCATTTTTTCATTATAACCATCAATATCCCTAACATTTTCTCGTGCAAAATCACGATACCTTGATTCCATTATTCCCACGAGTGCTTCAAGTTCTTCAACCGCATCCTTTGGCTCAGTTATTGCCTTGCGCAAAAGGTGGGGAATTGAATTATACATAGGTAATTCGAGTCTCTTAGGATCGATCATCAAAAATCGGACATCCCTGTAGGTTGTGTGATACAAAAGACTGGCAATGATCGTATTGATACACACACTCTTTCCAGAACCTGTTGTTCCAGCAACGAGCATATGGGGCATCGTTGATATATCGTCACTTACGGGATTCCCGGTTATGTCCTCACCCAATACTATTGCAAGGGGTGAAGGGTTATTATCAAAATTTGGGTCAATGAGGCAGTTCTTTAAATATACAAGACTTCGTTCCTTATTAGGAACCTCAATACCTACCGCTGATTTTCCTGGAATCGGGGCAACAATTCTCACTCTGGTTGCCTTTAATGCGAGTGCGAGGTCGTTATCAAGATTGGCTATTCTGCTCACCTTTATCCCGGGTGCAGGTTCGAATTCAAATCTTGTAATCACCGGCCCTGATTCAAAATTTACTACCTTTCCCTGAACATCAAATTCAGCGAGTCTCTGTTCTAATATTTCAGATTCCTTTTTTAAAATCTCTGTATCAACTCCCACTTTCTTTGTCGGCTCTGCGAGGATATTTAAAAATTCTGTTTTAAAATCTATTTTAGGTATCTCTTTTTTCTTTTTTATCTTTGTTTTTCTCTCTTTTGTTATCTCACTGTTTATTTCTTCTCCAATCTCTACTTCATCTATTTCATCAGGGGTTTCAATCTCTTTTTTCTCAATCTTGGGCTGAGGTTCCTGGGTCTGTTTTTGAGGGATTATAAATTTTCTCATCGTCATAAAGATAATGACAAGGACCCCGAATGCGATTATAATATAGGTTCCAGGATAACCAAAGTATTTCAATAGAAAATCTTTTATTATATCTCCAATAATCCCACCGCTATTTATATTTTTAAAAGATGCCCGTGTTAAAAAAAGAGAAAGAATTATATCAGTAATTACACCTATGGGAATTAGATATAGGAGATGATAACCATCCTTTTTTTCTTTTTCAAAAAGGTATAGATAACCAAAATACAGGAGTAAACCAGGAATAACAAAGAAATAAAGTCCGATTATTGAGAAGGTCCACAAAGATATGTAATAACCAAAAAGACCCCCAAAATTTTTATATCTTTCTTCAGGGAATAACAAAAAGGAAATCTGGGATATCAAAAAAAGAATGCATAAAAATAAAGAGATTATACCAGTAAGTTTCCTTTTCTTTTTTTCTTCGAGAAAACGGGAAACATAAATCAAAACCGCACAGGCAAGGGTTAATATTATTATTGCAATGACAAGTGCGAGGGCTTGCATATTTTATTTTATCTAAAATTATACCTTTGTCAAGTTATTTTTGAATGAATAAAAAATATTTAGCAGACTTGTATGTATATTTTTAATATGGCAAATTATTGCCCCATTCGTTGTAAGAAACGATTTCTTTTAGATTTTTTCTTGGTCTGGGTTCTATCCCGCCGATGCCTTCGGGTGTAGAAGGTTCGGCTGGATAACCCAATACAACGAGCATTGCAATATGGTAGCGGTCAGGGATTTTTAAAATTTTCTTTAAATGTTTTTCATTGAACCAGCCAATATAACAGGTGCCGATACCTAATTCGGTTGCTTCAAGAACCATATGGGTCATTGCGATTGATATGTCAATCAAGTGATTTTCGTGACCATACAAACCAGCAACAAAATGGGTTACTGCCTTTGTGTAACAGCCAACAATAACAAGGGGTGCATCTTTGATCCAGGATATGATGCTCTTTGTGCCAATGACAACCTTTTCCGGTATTTGTTTTATCAAGTTTTCATCATCGACAACTATGAAATGCCATGCCTGACGATTGCTTGAAGAAGGGGCAAGTCTTCCTGCCTCAAGAATTTGTAAAATTTTTTCTTTCTCTATCTTTTGCGGTGAAAATTTCCTTACACTTCGACGCCATTTTATTGCTTCAAAGACATCCATAGATTCAGAGATTATAAGCGCACAAGATAATTATTCCTTTGATTCATTAACAAGCCGATTGTCTTATCACCTTTATAAATTAAGGCTTTGTCTTCTCCATTATTATCTTTTTAAATACCTTTGATGGTTTAAAAAAAGGAACATAACGGTCAGGAAGGGTAAATTCCTTACCGGATTTTGGCGCTTTGGATGTCCTGCCCGGTCTTTTTCTTAATTCAAATGTCCCGAATTTCCGTATTTCTACCCTTTTTTCTTTTATCAAGGTATCGATAATAAGATCAAGGAATGCATCAATAAGTTTCTCAATATCAATCTTTGGATATATAGAGCCAAATTTTGCTGATATTGCCTCAATAAGATATTCACGACGCATTTTAACCTCCTGTTTTATTTACAACCCGCACAGGTTGTGCGCTGACATCCAGTGCAGGAACTACCTGCACTGATAGTTTCTCTATTTGAGCCTGTGCTACGAAAACCAAAGATAGAAATCAATTTCTCTACTTCTTTGTTCTCACATTTTGGACACTTTATATCATTCAGTTCACTATTTTTTAAGACAAGTTCTTCAAATTTAGAACAACATTTCTTGCATCTGAATTCAAAGATTGGCATTTTAGATTCCAACCTGTTTTTTTCTTCTTTTGGATTTACGCCTTTCAGTCCAGGAACGGCGATCAAATTTATTCACTTTCCCTTCTTCAATCAATCTGCGAAATTCGGCTTCGGTAAGCAATCTTCTCCTTTCGCCTTTTCTCCTTTCTATTTTTTTTCTTCTTTCCATCAAAACCCCTTTTGAATTTTAAATAGCGGGGGCTGGATTCGAACCAGCGACCTTTGGGTTATGAGCCCAACGAGCTACCGCTGCTCTACCCCGCGATGGCATATTATAACTAAAATAAAAGATATGTCAAGGGTACGATTTAAATCAAAAATAATCTTACCGAAAGGGGGTTGTTTAATCAAAATAGAATTTCTTACCGACCCCCTTGAAAAAATAGGGACCCCTGGGTATATTTTACCTGAAAGGAGTCCCTATGGTGATAACTATCCCGGAGGAAGTATACACAATGAAGGCTAAAAGGTCAATAATTAAATCAAATGCGGAAATCTATAAGCAGGCACCAAGGATACTGAAGAAAGAAATCCTTGATGACCTAGAAAAAGCCTTGCATTTGCACAGAAAATATATTATTACGCTCCTCAATAACACGGGTAAGGTATATTATACCCCTTCTGGTATTAAGTTGGTTGGCGACCCAACAGTAACTTATCTCCAAAACCGAGGCCGAAAAAAGAAATACACCCAGGAGATTGTGCCTTATTTGAAGGGAATTTGGGTCTTATCCCATTACCGTTCCTCACTGCACCTGAAGGCATTTATTGCCAATAATCAGCATTGGCTTTTAGGGGAAATTAAAAAGTTAGACCTGGAAGGCTTCCCAAAAGAAGAGCGTATAGATTTAGCGCCATTATTAGATATTCCTTCGCACATAAAGGAGCAACTAAGAGGCATCAGTTCTTCAACGATTGAGCGGTTATTAAAGCCGATTAAGGATGAGTATAAGTTGAGGAAGCGGTATCGTCCGCATCCTCATGCTTCGGTGTTGAAGAGGAAGATTCCGGTTGAGCCGCATTATAGCAAGCCTACGGGGAGGGTTGGGTATATGGAGAGTGATACGGTGTTTTTTAGTGGTGGTCGGTCTGAGAAGGGTTTTTGTTTGGGGTATGTGGAGGCGGAGCGGGAGACGGATTGGACTGAGGCTCGGGCGTTACGGAATCGGGCGCATAGTTGGGTGGAGTGTGCGATGCGGGATATTGATGAGGTGGTGCCGTTTGAGGTTCATACTCGGCATCCGGATAGTGGTTCGGAGATTATCAATTTGGCGATTATGGCTTATTGTGAGGCAAGGTGTATAAAGTTGGTGCGTTCGCGGCCATATCACAAAAATGACAATCCGGTGGTGGAGAGTCGGAATTTTACTTTGATTCGCTCTTATGTGGGATATCGGCGTTATGATACGGATGCGGAGTTTCGGATTTTAGATGAGCTTTTGCCTTTGATTTCGCATTTGCATAATTATTTTATTCCGACGATGAAGTTAGTGAGGCGGGAGCGGGTTAGTGGCAAGGTGCATCGGGTTTATGAAATTGATACACCTTATAATCGTGTTATGCGTTCACCGGATGTGAGTGCGGAAAAGAAGCAGGAGTTGCGGGAGCGTAAGGCAGGGCTTTCTTATCTCAAACTTCTTCAGAGGATTCTCTACTTACAGAAAAAGCTTGACCAGGCATATCAAAACAAATACAATCCAATACCTAAGGATGATGAGGAAGAAAATGAATAATCTATTTCGTTCTAGCCCTGTTATTCTAAAAAATATTGATTTGATTTGGGTAAGATTTTATTTTGATTTAAGACGGGGTATATTGTTTTATTCTTTTAACAGAACTTTAAAGTCTCTTGCTTTAAATGGTGATAATAGTTTGAAATAAACCACAGAGTTCAAATTTCTTTTCATTATTATCAAACCCAATAATTCGCTGATGAACAATGCCATTGCAACTCCGATGCCTTTTAATAAATAGCCGAGTATACTTATTAAAATCAGATTTGAAATGGCAATTAAGAAAATAACATTAAAAAATTTCTTTTCCTGGTTCAGGGCAATCAGTCCATAACCCCAAACTGTATTCAGAGGGGCAATCAAAAAATATAATGATAAGATTCTTAATACTACTGAACCCGTGGCAAAATCTTGTCCATATATCATTGTGATAATATTCTTTGCGAATATAAAACCAATTATCGTAATTAAAAATGTAATGATTAGAATGAGTTGAGAAAAAAAGGCAAGGCTCTTTCCAATTTTTTTCTGGTCTTGTTTTGAAAAAATAGGGAAGAGGAGATAATAAAACGCGCGTTCAATGATTAAAAGTAAAAGTATAATCTTAAAGCCAGCACTGAAAAGCCCGACTTCTTTTTCACTGTGGAATACACCGAGACATATCACAGGCAAGTTAATCACTGCCTGATAGATGATTGTAGCAAAACCAATAGGAAGGGCAGTGAGCAGTATTTGATAAGATTTTAAAGGGCTAAAAGAGAAATATATTTTCTTATATTTCTGTATAAAAAATACGAGTAGAAATGATGTTGCTATAATATAACCACCTAAAAATGAGATTGGAACTGAAAAAATCTGATTTTTATTTTTCAAAAAGATCATTATAAGGATAAAATAACTTAAATACTGAATTATTTTGCCACCAGCGACATATTCCATCTCTTCTCTTGCCTGGAATACAAATTCTAAATAAAATACATAAGGAATTCCAGCTAAGATGTATAAAAAAATTATTTTTTTAATTACAGGATTTCCCGGAATGATCAAAAGAGACAAAAGAAATATAACGTAAAGGGTTATTGTTAAAAAAAATCTTGTTCCGGTTATTTCTCCAATGATACGCGTATTATTATGGTTTCGTGCTACTTCCCTTGCACCTAAAGTTGGTAAGCCCATTGTGCTGAAAAGTAATAGATATGTTAAAAAGGCAAGGCTATAATTTATTATTCCAAAGCCTTCCACACCAAGGATACGGGCAATATATGCGTTGACGACAAAACCAATAAGATGGCTAAGACCTTCGCCCAGGATAAGGAAAAAAAAGTTTTTAGATAATCGCTTAATCATACACAAACTTTAAAAAATACAATTTATTATTTGATTGCTTTATTTTCGTAAAGGCACAAATTATATAACTGGCAGGATGCACAGTTGGGATTTTTAGCAGTGCAGATATACCTTCCAAATAAAACAAAGCCATTGGCTATGAATTGCCAGTCCTTCTGTGGAAAGAACTTTGCAAGGTCCTGCTCGATTTTTTCAGCATCTTTTTCTTTACTCAGTTTTAATCTCTCGGTTGCAACCCTTATCACATGTGTATCAACCACAATTGCGGGTTTATTAAAGGCATTGACCAGGACCGCAGAGGCAGTTTTTCTACCCACACCTGGTAATTGCACAAGTTCTTCAAGCGTTGAAGGTATCTTTCCATTGAATTGCTTGCATATTTTCTGAGCACATTTTTTTATGAGTTCAGATTTTCTCTTAAAAAAACCCAGGGGTTTTATTATTTTACATAAATCATTGATGTCAGCCTGGGCAAGTTTCTGGGGTGTGGGATATTTAGAAAACAATTGCGGTGTGACTTCATTGACCTTTTTATCTGTAGTCTGGGCAGATAATAGGACAGCGATGAGTAGTTCAAACTCATTTTTATAGTTTAGTTCAATACGAGGATTGGGAAAATGTTTTTTTATTCCTGCGACTATTTTTTCAGCGAATAAATTTTTATCCTTTTCCATTTTGTTCCTCCATTTCAATCAAACATTGCAATATTTCAAGTTCATCTTTGTCAAACCATATTAAATTACACCCATTACATTCATCCACCTCAATATGGTATGCGTAGCTATAAAATTTTCTTGTCATTGGTTTGCCACATTTTGGACATTTTCTTTTGTCGGGAGTTTCAATTAATAGTTTGAACATTGGTTTTTTCTTTTTTGCTTCAGCATAAATCAAAGAAGCAATATGTTTTATTTCTTCTGAAAATCCCTTTTCTTCACGCACAATTATTCTCGGTAGTTTATCTTTTTCAACAAGGAGACCATTACAGAATGCACAGCGCCATATATATAGCCCTTCATATTCCTGGGCTATGAGCCATTCGCGACATAAAGGACATATACGGCGCATCCTCCACAATGATGTGTCTTTGATTTTGAAATAATGGTCTAACGCAGGAATTGATCCTGCCGTGATTATTTTACCATTTTCGCCAATTTTAGTTTCTGTATCAGCAGTCAAAAATTCCAGAGATTGAAGTTGTAGCAATGTGTAGGGTCCGAGCCATTTATCTTCTTTTTTTATAAATATTTCGGGCCTTGCTGTTTCTGTATATTCTTTTCTTGGTATTCTATATATTTCTTCGGTTACCTGGCTTATGTCTGCATGTGCCTGGTCAAGGATTAATTGAAGCCTTTTTGTAAATGGTGGATGGGTGGAGAACATTTCAGCAAAAAAGTCTTCTCTATCTTCAAGCGGATTCGCCTCCGGGCTTAAGATAAAGATTGGTGCCAGATAACTTGCAGTTCCGCGATAATGGATTGCTATTTTATATAAGGCACGGGCAAGACTCAAAGGATTTCTTGTATACTTTATCGCATTTATATCAGCGCGATATTCTTTTTCACGGGAAATAAAAACATATAATAACTGGGATAAGAAGCTCATAACGAGAATATTTATAAACACTGGAATTGCAAACAAACCAGCGGTCAGGGCATTCTGGCGACTCTTATTGTAGACGCTATCTTCCTGCTTTTGCGCCATCCGATTGAGGTTGTTTACAATGCCATTTAATATCTCATTATAAACACCAAATAATGAACTTGCAATTGTTGTAAGTAAAGAGTCATTTGAGACAATGTGTGCCATTTCATGGGCAAGGACTGCCTGGAGTTCATCACGGTTCAGCCTTGATATTAGTCCTTCGGTTACGCCGATGACATTTCTTCCATACATATCCTGGAGAGCAAATGCATTCATTGCTATGGTTGGAATAACATAGGGTTCAACATCTATCTTACCTGCGGCAATGCTGATTTCTTCAACAATATTGTTAAAGACATAATGGTAGCGGTCATTTTTATCCAATGGCTTGGCATTAAACAATTTTAAAATTTTTTCAATTACATTTCTATTTGTATAAAACCAGTGCCATATCGCAAGCGCCAGTGCGATTAAAAATATAACAAGGGTATCTGAACCGAATAGATTAAATCGGGTATGTGGATTTTCCAGGGAAATCCGTAAATAAATAAAAAGTTTGATTATTGTCCAGATAACAAAGAAGGAGAAGAAGTAAAAAAAGACAAGTATCCCGAAGAGTGCGTATATTACCGTTGTCTTTTCTTTTTCAATCTCCCAGAAGATTTTTTGTGATTCAGGCATTGATAAAGATTAACCAAATTTTTCATTAAGTCAAGATGGTTGAGAAGAAGATTTATCTTTAGATTAATAAATCTGCGCCTGTTCTCTCAATGCCTGATAGAGTTTTTTGTTTTCTTTCTTCAATTTCTTTTCAACATTCTGAAGACATTTCACGAGCATATCAAATGTGAGCTCTTTTTGCAGCACAGTTGCGAGATTTTCTTTTGCCGATTGTATCACAGATACCTTTTCTTTTGGAACAATATCTTTTATAATTTCCCATCCACCATTTGCTACAATTACTTTTGCTATCAAATGTTTCATCTCTTCCCTTAATAACTGCCAGAGTTCTTTGCCCTGGATATGGGAAATCATTCTACCCATTGCCAGAGATACAGAGAGTATTGCATTCATTCCGAGATTGCCTTTTCTTTGCATTACTTCAATTATCTCTTCTTGTGTAGCACTCTTTGCAAGTTTGCCCCTTGCGATTGCAGTCTCCTTTTCAAGATTTAGTAAAATTTTATCAATCATTGATATTGACCTGAACTCAGATACCTTTTTACCGATGAATTGTGGGGCAATAATGGTAATGATATTATTCACTGCATTCAAACATCCTTTGCCTTCATAGCGCTGGACCTTTTGCCAGAGTGCAGTCAATTCCGGGTCATTCTTATCAATTATATCGCTCTCTTTAATTCCCTTCTTGAATTTGAATGTTTTGTCAGGCTGGGGAGTGAATAACTCCGAATACTTATCTACCAATGGAGATTTTTCAATGATACTATCCACAAGATGAATTGCCTCACCGGTTCCGGCTGAAGTCCCAAGTGGTGTTGAACCAGTCATTTTCAATATCTTTTTGTATTCTTCGCTACCAGGAATACCAGCGTAGATATTTACCCCAACACTTGGGATACCGGCATTTGTTGGTTCTTCATAGGCAATTATATCTGTAATAACAAGATTGTTTAGAAAGTTTCTCACATCAGCATATTCTTTTTCTTCAAATTTTTTCTCCTGTGCACTTTGAATCTCTTTCATTATTTTTGTGATTGAACCGTATTTAAAAAGCCTTTCTGTATTCGCACCGCCTCCTGCCTTTAATCCCATAGTATTTGCAGAAAGGGCAATTTGAGCTTCCATATCATCATTTGGTGATTTTGAGCGGTGCGAAACGAGTAAATCCATTTCTTTTCCTAATGCAACGAGCATAGCGATTAATGTCTCAGAAAGGGTGCCAATTTGATTTGCCTTTATAAGGGCGGTATTCATAAGTCCTTCATCAGCGCATTTTTCAATCGTTGAATCTTTTGTGGTAACAATATCATCCCCAATAATAAATACCCTTTCACCGAGTTCTTTCATTAAAAGTCTCCAACCTTCATAATCATCTTCAGCAAATGCATCTTCAAGGGAGAAAATCGGATGTTCTTCAACTGCTTTTTTATACAAGTCAATTAGCTGATCACGAGACATAACAACTTTTTCTTCACTACGCCAGAAATAATACATTCCTATTGCATCAGGCTGGTTGAATTCTTCTCGATAGGCATTGCTCAATTCGCTCACTGCCGGGTCAAAGGCAAGGGCAACATCTTCACCAGGCCTATACCCAATATCTTTTATTGCCTGTATTGCCATTCTCCATAGACGCTGTTCAGGAACTATATCACCTGATTCTTTGGCAATGTAAGGTGCAAGTCCGCCTTCCAATCCTATTCCCATTACCCTTGCCCCTTCGCTCTTTTCAATGATTTCTTTTAATCGGGTCTGAAGTGCTACTGTAATCATCTGGGCTTCTTCATAATTTTTCGCGCATAAAGGTAGAAACATCATTTCCTGCATACTGATATTACTCTCTGGATATTCTTTTTCAGTGTGCCTTCCACCCATACCACAGTTGCGGAATTGCCATGGTGCAGATACAATCTCGCCATCCTTTAATTTTATGCTCTGGATTCTCTTTTTCATCATCATCTCTTTTACTTCTTTTGCTTTTGCAAGCCATCCAACTGTCTTAACTTCAATCTTCTCGGCCTTTAATTTCGCCTTGGCTTCTCTTTCTTTAAATTCACGATATTTTCCGGTGTCGGCAAGGAGAAAATCGAGTAATCCAACGGTTCCGATACCCAAAAATAACCTGCCGATATAGGTTAGGATTATGTGGTCGCCAATGAGCCCCACCGCAAGTAAAATGACAGCAATGGGCAACATAACAAGTGCCATATTACCGCTGATTTCAGGACCAGCCGCAGCAACACTGAGATTGAATGGTGCCTCAGGATAATATGTTAATCCCTCTTTCTTTACACCCGTGAATTTTCCATAAGGAATCTTTATAAACATTCCAATATACCAGAACAATTTTGCAAATCCCGTGCTTTTATACTTTTTCTGGGCATCAGGTAGAATGTTTTCATTAAGGGCATTGAGTTTTACTGCCCTGAGATAATGCCCCATCTCATGGATGGCAATACCGGTATGGAAACTTATATACCAGAATATTGCTGAAATTATTGTATCAACACTTGTAAAGACAAACCCTAATACCTCCTTTCCCTGTAATCCCTTAGGAATACACAGAACCGATGAAATGAATGCAACATGGAATGAAACCAGAATGTGGTTGGCAATGACCCAACCAGAATGCAACTTTTGTTTAAGGTAATCAATTATTATCTTCATACTCAAGTATATCAAATTTGGGCTGGGTGTCAATAGATTTTTGAAGAATCGTTTATCGTTGGACTGTTTTGCTCCCTGTATTATAGAGTTGGAAGTTGGTTATTGAGTGAGGAAGTGAGTATGGATGTTGGAGTAGCGAAACTTGTTTCGCGTCTAAGTAAATCCGAAATTCGAATCTGCCATCCGCCAAAATCATAAATCCTAAACTGTTGTCAAATAAAATTCCTGCGTAGGGCAAGGCTTCAGCCTTGCAAATATCTTATTACGGGACTGAAGTCCCTATTCCAGAATGGGAAAATTAAAAGAATTCACAATCTCGTAAACAATATAGTGTTGAATTGTGCTGGATTATAAGTATAATTGAGTATGACCAGAAGGCAGATTTTTGGGGTCATCAGTATCCTGCTAATTCTTGTTATAATCATTCTCGTCTCAATCATTTTTGTAAGTAATTTCAAATCTATCATAAATGATCCTGTAGCAGTCCGTGAATCAATTCAAGGATATGGTATGATGGCATATCTTGTATATTTTTTACTCTATATTTTTCAAATTTTCTTTGCACCTATTCCGGGTCAAGTTCTAAATATTGTTTCAGGGATGCTATTCGGACCATTAAAGGGGTTTCTAATTTCGTGGTTTGCAGTGATAACCGGCGGCTTTCTTGCCATGCTCGTATCACGGTTTTTTGGTAAGAAAATACTACATTTATTTCTTGAAGAGCGGGCGCTGGGTTTTGAAAAAGAAATAACCCGGAGGGGTCTTCCTTTGATACTATTTCTTGCATTGTTTCCTAATCCTATAGGTGATGGTCTTTTTTATCTTGCGGGATTGACAACCATATCATTAAAGGTTCTTATATTTATAATTGCCCTTTGTAGAATCCCCGGAATTTTAATTTATGTGATTGCAGGTGACAAGGTGATGTCCTCAGGTTTTAAAGGTTGGATTATTGGAGGTATCGGATTTATCCTGGCAATCGCTTTGTATTTTATTTACCGAAGAAAATTTGAAAGACTATTTGACCGATATATTAGTAAAACAGGGATCTAATCTTGATTTTTTTCAAATAATGCCTCTACAAATTCCTCAGGTTTGAATTCTACGAGGTCTTCAATTTTTTCACCCACTCCCAGATAAAGAACCGGGATTTTTAATTCGCCACATATTGGAATTATCGCTCCGCCTTTTGCTGTGCCATCAAATTTTGTAAGTATAAGGCCATTGATACCGAGTTCCTGGGTAAATATTTTTGCCTGCTGGATTGAATTCTGTCCCAATGTCGCATCAATTGTTAGGAGGGATAAATCCGGACCGGATGGTTTTAATTTGGTGATCACCCTTTTTATTTTTTTTAATTCTTCCATCAAATCAGTCCGGGTGTGTAATCTACCTGCGGTATCAATCAAAACCATATCAATACCTCTTATCATTGCTTTATTAAGACCATCGTAAACCACTGCACCCGCATCCTGACCTTTTTGTGAACGGACAATCTCAACCCCTGCTTTTTTTGCCCAGATATCAAGTTGTTCTGATGCTGCATCACGATAGGTATCAGCACTTAAGAGAAGGACGGTTCCTTTTTGCTGGTATCTATAGGCAAGTTTTGCTACAGTCGTTGTCTTGCCTGAACCATTTACACCACAGATAAGGATTACAACAGGTTTCGAATCACCAAAAGACGGATATTTGATATCAATGATTTTCAATATTTCATTCTTCAGAAGTTCTGGATTATAATTAATTTTTTCAAGCAATAGGATTGTGTATTTTGCGCCAACATCTGCCTCAAGAAGAATCTGCTCAAGATTCGATAAATCAGATATTTTTGCTTTACTGAAAATACCAGTAAGTTTTCCTAAGAATTTACTCAGGTGGGGGAGGGGCATATGAAATCAAATCGGGTTACTGTTCCTCAACACCTGCGGGTTCAAGGTCTTCAAGTCGGGTTGATATAATTTTACTCTTTCCTGGTCTTTCCATAGTCAATCCATAAATGTAGTCAGCATATTCCATTGTGGCACGATTATGGGTTATTATAACAACCTGTGTATGTTGAGATAATTCACGCAAAAACTTATTAAATCTTATTACATTAACATCATCTAATGGAGCATCAATTTCATCTAAAATACAGAATGGTGCTGGTTTGACAAGGTAGAATGCAAGGAGGAGGCTCACGGCAAGGAGTGTCCTTTCACCACCGGAGAGCTGGTTAATTCTTTTTATCTTTTTCCCCTTCATTCGCACCACGATATCAACATCAGAGGTTAATGGATTTGCAGGGTCGGTCATAACCAGGTCAGCCTCTCCACCTTCAAAGAATTTTGCGAATACTTCATTAAATTTTTCTTTTACTTCTTTAAATGTATCAATAAATCTTTCCCTCGCCCGTGCATCCAGTTCAGCGATGGACTTTAAAAGATTTTGTTTGGCAGTTATTATATCATTGCGCTGGGCAAGAAACTCATCAAGTCTTTTCTTCTCCTGTTCATAAGCACTGAGACTCAATGGGTTTATCTCACCAAGCCGTGCCATCCGTTCTTTGACTTCATTCAGTCTCAGTTCAGGTTCAGGTATTTCTTCTGGTATATATTCATCTAAATCGGTTTGAAAATCTTCTTTTGCCTTCTTGCTCAATTCCTCTTTTTTGTGGTTCAACTCAAAAACCTTGAAATTTACCTGCATTATAGCATTTTGGACTTCATCCTGTTGTCTCTGTAATTGAGTTATTTCATCATAGATAGAATCAATTTTTTTTGATATATCCTGAATTATCTGCTCGGGAATTTCACCTTCCAGTTTTGAACGTTTTTCTTTTTTCTCCTGTATAGACTGTTTTAATTCATTGATTTTTTGTTCTATTATTTTAAGTTCTTCACTCTGGGATAATTTGCTTATTTCATCTATTTCATTTTTGAGGTTTGTAATTTCAATCTTGGTTTCGGATAAGCCTTTTTCAGCCACTGACTTTAGTTCATTTAATATGCCAATCTTGAGAACAACCTGGTTTAATTCCTTATTTTGATTATCAATTTGTGCTTCAAGTTTTGACAGGTTGTTTTTCAATTCTTTTTCTTCATTTTGTGTTTGAACCAATGTTTTTTCATTTTCAACAATTTGTGTTTTATATTCGTTAATACGAATATTCAGTTCTTCAATCTCTTTTATTACTTTATTTCTTTCATTATCAATATCTTCGATTTCTTTATTCAGGCTATTTAACTGATTTTTCAATGTATTTAACTGCATTGAAGATTCAGATTTGTTGATATTTAAAGTGAATAATCGTTCTTTATTTTTTTCAAGACCTGTCCTTGTTTGGGAGAGTTCATAAAGGAGTTTCTTTTTTTCATCATTCATAAAGACTATTTCATTTTGCAGGGATTCAGCCCTTGATTGATATTCACTTAATTTCTGATTTATCTGAAAATATCCGAACTCTCCTTTCTGAATTATGAGAGAATTGTTATGAAAGAGAATACCATCGGGTGTGATGAATCCAAATTCGGGGAATCTTTTTGAATATGCTACAGATTCTTCAAAACTATTGGTCAAAAAGAAATCTGATAAAATTGCACTTAAAAATTCTTTATTAGATTTTATCTCAATAAAATCAGTTAATAACTTAAATTTCTTTAACTCTTCAGGAATTTCTTTTGTTAATTCGTCTTTTTTGAAAATAAAACCATATCTGCCTTCAGGAAGATTTTTAAAATCATCCGGTGAAATTTCACTTACAAGGAAAAAATTTAGTGCATCATATAGACAGACATCAACAATATGCTCATAACCCTGACGTACACCTATACAATCTCTGAACATTCCTGAAAATCTATCTTTAAATTGTTGTTTAATAAATTTTATATTTTCAACTTTACCCAATCTGTTTGATAGTGTGTCGATCAACAACCTGCAATCATTTAGTTCTTCCTGACGTTTTATAATATCATTTTCAATTTCTTCTATTCTTGCTTCCAGCTCAGAAATCTGCTTTTGTTGCTCCAGGATGGATTTACTTATGTTGTCCTGGTCCTTAACTATTACATTCAATTCCTGTTCAAATTTTCCCCTTTCTTCTGTTCTCGTAGATAAATTCAGTGTTAATTCTTCTTTTTCTTTGTTTAATTGATTGATGACATTTTCCTTATTTGTTTTATTTATTTCGACACGGGCAAGGTCATTTTTTAACAATTGGAGTTTGAGCAAAATTCCATCGATCGTTTTTTGTTTTTCTTCGATCAGCCTGGTTGTTTCAATGAAATTATTAGAAAGTGCCTCGAGTTTACTCTGCTCATCTGAAAGTTTTTCATTCCAGGTAACAAGTTCATTATTCACATCTTCTAATTTTTTTTCGTTTTCAATTATCTTATTATTCAAATTTTTTAGATGTTCTTGCTTTTCTTTAAGGGATGCAGTTTTTCTTTCATATTCAATACTAAATTGAATAGTCTCATTTTCGAGATTTGTCAGTTCCTGCTGGAGGGATTCGATTTCATTATTTAGATTGTTTATCTCATTTATTGTTTCTCTCTTTTTTGTTTCCAGAATTGTAAATTCAGTTTTTAAATTCTGACGCTCCTCATCAAGATGATTTAATTTTATAAGTATATTTTGTTTCTGCTGATTTAGGTTATTTAAGGAAGTTTCTACTTCTTTTAGTTCTGCAATTGTTCTTTCATAATCAGACTTCGTTATGAGAAGAGATAATTTTTTGTATTCGTCCTTTAATTCCTGGTATAACTGGGTCTGTCTTGCCTGTCTCTTTAAACTGCGCACAGTCCTTTCCATCTCGCCTATTACATCTTCAAGACGGAGGAGGTCCTGTTCAGTCTGTTCCAGTCTTCTCTGGGTTTGTTCTCTTCGTTCCTGATATTTTAATATTCCTGCCACATCATCAAACATCTCTTTTGTATCCCCACTGATGATTCTTTCAATTTCAGCAAGTTCAAGGAATGAATAGGTGAGGGTTCCTGAATTTAAAAATAATGCCTGTATATCCTGGAGCCGGCATTTTACGCGGTTTAAATAGAATTCGCTTTCACCGTCTCGATAAAATCTTCTTTTTATTTCAAACTCACTTCCAAATTGGGGGAAGAAGTCTTCATTCTCTATTGTCACTGTAACTTCAGCAAAGTTGGAATCACTCTGCCCGTCAACAGATATATGAATGAGGTCTTCATTCTTTTCACAACGCAATGCCTTCATACTCTGTTCACCAAAGACCCATCTCAGGGCATCAAAGATATTTGATTTGCCACTTCCATTGGGCCCAACAAAGGCAGTGATGCCCGGATTTAGTAGAAACTTTGTCTCTTCCTGAAAAGATTTAAATCCATAAAGTTTGATTTCTTTAATTTTCATTTTGGAGGTTAATTATCAGTCTTCGGTTCCAAGGTATATCGCCCTTCCAAGCAGGGGATGATAATCACTCCAGGCACTGAGCGTCCCTTTATTCTTTTTTATTTCATCCCGCATCATTTCAAGTTTAGAATCAAGATTGTCAATAAAATGTAAAACCAGAGCCTCAGGAAAAAGCGGTAGAATAGGTGAGCCATACTCAAGTTCACCATGATGGGAAACTATCATATGCAATAATTTCAAACGCAATTCCTCAGGAAAGTTATCAATCTTTGAAATTTTTTCCAGAACCATTTCGTATCCAATAACGATGTGTCCGAGCATTCTACCGTTTTTAGTATGGTCAATTTTTTTCTGATATGTATATTCATAAATCTTGCCGATATCGTGTAAAAAACTTCCAGCAATGAGCAAATCGGTATTAAGAAATTCAAAGACTTCACAGGCTTTGAGGCCTAATTTTATAAGGTTCAGTGTATGTGCGGCAAGACCACCGATACCCGCATGGTGGGCTTTTTTTGCTGCTGGTGCCCGACTGAATCTTTCCATAAATTCAGGATTATTCAAAAATTGCATCATTAGATTTTTTAAATAAGGATTGCTTATTTTTTCCAGAAGCATTCTTATTTCACTTATTACTTTTTCAATGTTTGCTTCAACTACTGGCAGGAAATCCTCGGGTTCTATTTCATCCTCGGAGATGCGCGATATGGAATTTACCACTATCCTCAACCGTTCGTTATATTCACTAACACTGCCTGTTACAAATACAAAATCACCGGAAGAGATATTTTTCAATTCATCGCTGATATTATCCCAGGCAATCCCTTCAATTGAACCAGTCCGGTCACTGAGTTCAAGTTGTGTAAAAAACCCACCGTCTTTTTTTTCTCGCAATATTTTTTTGTTGAGTAAAAACTTCTCTTTTACAAGTTGCCCGACTTTTAATTCGTTAATATACTGACTCTTCATAATAAAATATAGCCATTATTACGGGCGCTTATCTACCTCCTTTATTACGCCGGGCTCTCAAGATGTAAAATCTTCTTTTTTATGAGGTCAAGTTTTTCACGGAGTCTTGCCTCTTCTTTTTTCTCTGCCTCAAGTGCGTTCATAATTTCTTCTCTTTTCTGAGTCAGGAGATTGATTTCGTTATTTAATCTATTCTCTTCAGTCTTCAAGACTTCAAGTTTTTTGAGCAGTTCGCTTTCTGTTTCTCTCAGTTTCTCAACTGACTGCGCAACCGGGCTTGATTCAAATTCCTTTTTTCTTGCCAGGTATTCTGCCTCAAGGGTCTTTATCTTATTCTCGCCCTGGGCAATCTTTTTATTAATCTCTTCCAGTGCCTTTTGCGCTGTTTCCTGTTGTTTTTTCAATTCTTCAATTTTAGGCTGGAAGATCTCTTCCTGACGGAGATTTATATCCTCAACAAGGCGGGATTCAAGTCCTGAAGCCATAGAAAACATTATGATAAAAGTGATTATTGCAATGACAATGCCCGCAACAAGAATGATCGGATTTGGAGAAGTTGCAACTTTTATTTCAGGAATTTTTGGTTTTACCTGTATATAGAGTGTTCCAATCGTTGTTGCACCTAAATTGATGCTAAATCCACCTTCGTATACCCCTGATTTTTCCACTATTTTACTTGAACTGCCAGGATTTAAGGGCGCATAATCAGTTCCCAGGAGATTGGCATTGGAAGAGGCGATGACCTTGTTTTTATTATCAGTGAAATTCACACTCAAAATCTCAGGATCATCCTGTTTGAGGGTCACAATAATTTCCGAAAGTTTTGCCTCATCATTTTCAATTATAGCATCCTGGACAAATGTTGAGCGGGAAATAAAATTCCCCAGATTTGTAATCCTTTTATTAATCAATTCTGTTACCGCTTCCTTACCATTTGTCGGTTTTTGTCCGAGGAATTGAGGACTCAAATAGAAAAAAACCGACAGAATGATTATCAGGATTGCAGGTATTATACCAAATGTTATACGAGACATTTTAACCTCCTATTCTTACTGTTAATCTATGTGCTTGCCCCAGATTAAAATATGGGGTGTATGAGTAATTAACATTTATATTATTCTTTTTAACGCCAAAACCTATAGATATCCCTGCAAGAAAGTCAAGGCCTGAATCAGTCTTGACCTGAGATAATAGACTGTTATATGAGACACGGAGTGTTAAAAAATCCGTGAAATCATAGCCAGCACCCAATCTTAAACCAAAATTCATCAAAGCCGGTTTTACAATATCAAGTCCAATCCAGCCCTGATTGAGTTTATAAATTGCACCTAAATTTATTTCATACGGTAATAATTCATTCTCACTGATAAATGGTTTTATACTCGTTCCGAGATTTTTCACTGCTAAACCGAGGTGAATGTTCTCCTGCGAGAGAAAATATAAACCACCAAAATCTATGCCCAGTCCTGCTGAATATAAAGTATCAATGAGTTCATAAACGACTTTACCGGCAAAACCCAATAAAATATTATTTATTGCCAACCCCTTACCTACAGTCAAATCAATGAAATTTGTGCTGAAATCTCCGATTTCCTGTCCAAGTGGATCAGTTTTTTTCATCTTTCCACTATAAAAATATCTTATTCCTGCTCCCAATGTGCTATTTTCATAATCAACATAACCAAAATGAGTTCCTCCGATATAATTCAGATAAGAAAATGAATAACTCGTTTTAGTATTCAAAATAATACCTGCAGGGTTGTAATGTATGTTATGTCCATCACCATATAATGCATAGCCCATTCCAACCCTTTCTGCCACAGGATCAACGAGGAGATATTCAAACCCTATATTAGCAATCAGTAAAAATAATATCATTAATGCCCCCAGTATAGCAATTATACTAAAAATTGAATGAATGTCAATAACTAAATATAGTTAATTGCCTATCCTTTGATTTTTGGGTTGTATTTATAATTTTAACCTGTTTAAATAAGATTATTTTATGCCTGATTCATCTCATTTATTATCTGCTCAAATTTCTTTGCCTCATCCCTGCCTATCCATTCGAGACGGACACAGTTTTTAGATAGTCCTAAAAAATCCAGGGTTTCTTTTAAGATCTGTTCTCTTGCCTTTGCCCTAAAATTGCCTTTTGCATAGTGGCAGGCATCTGGATAACAACCACCTATAAGCACAGCCCTGGCACCCAGATTCAGTGCCTGGATTATATGGTTCGGTTCTACTGCACCACTGCATGGCACCCTCAGGATCTTCACATTCTCTGGATAATGGACATTCGTATATGCTGCGGTCTCTGTGGCATTGTATGCAGACCATTTGCAGAGGAGAGTGATTATGTCACCTGGTTTCGTTAAATTTCCAATCCAGGCAGAAATTTCTTTTGCCGTAAATTTTTCAAGCCTGCTTGCAGCTGCTGGACAGGCACTGGCACATATCCCACAACCCATACATAAATCAGGGCGAATTTTTATTTTATCGTTCTCAATTACAATTGCATTGTATGGACAGGCACTTATACAGGTTTTACATACACTGCAGTAATCTTCATTTACATAGGCAATGGGCTGGTTTGATTCAATATTATCTTTCTGTAATAAATTAATGATTGAAAATGCAGATTTTCTTGAATCAACAAGTGTCTCAGCAACACCTGCAGGAAAACTTGATGAGCCTGCTATAAATATTCCTCTGGGCATTTCAATATTTCCAAGTTTACCACTTTCAAAATACACAGGAAAGTCTCCATCAATCTTTATACCGAGTTTATCAAATGTCTCTTTATCAGGGACAAAGCCACTGCTTAAGACAACCGTATCCGCATCAATCTCAAGGAGTTCATTCGTATAAAGGTCTTCAACTTTAACCACAAGATTACCATTCTGTTTTATAACCTCAGAAGGCTTTCCTTTTATAAATGTCACACCAAGTTCACGCAATGTATCATAGAAATATTCAAAATTTCCATAACTGCGCATATCCATAGCACAGACAAAGACCCTTGTATCCGGATAGCGGTCAATTACAAGTTTTGCTTCCTTTAAGGCAAGGAAACAGCATATCCTTGAACAATAGGGTAGATGGTTTTTGTCGCGTGAACCAGCACAACAGATAAACACAACCTTTTTGGGAACAAGAGAACCATCAGCAATCTTCCTTTCAAACTCCAGAACATTCATTACATTTGGGTATCTGCCATACCCATATTCTTCAACTTTTTTCAGGTCATAGAATTTTAGCCCGGTTGCAACCGCAATCGTTCCCGCATTTATATCAACAATCTTTTCCTTTTCATTTAGGTCTATTTTCTTCGGACACACCTTTACGCATTCTCCACATTTATTACAGGCATTGAAATCAATTGCATAGATATTTGGATATGTGTTTAATGTATAGATTGCCTTACGAATTCTACCATTGTCCTGGACAGTTATTGGGCAGACCGATGTACAGGCACCACAGTTATTACAATCAATCACACCCCGGGGTTTTATCTTAATCTGGATTTTATAATTTCCGATTTCACCTTTTATTTCAGTTATCTCACTATTTGTAAATATCTCGACATCCTTATTTTTTACCACACCTGAAATCAGTGGCAGAATCGTATGGCTCCAGGGTGTGGCTTCAGGATAGAGTCTATCAAGTTTTGCCACTGTGCCACCCAGAAAAGGTTCTTTTTCAATGAGATATGTCTTTATTCCGGCAGTGGTCAGTGCTTTTGTTAAGTCGAGTCCAGCAACACCAGAACCAATCACCGCTGCGGATCTGGATTTTATCGCAAAGGTCTTTTTCTTGATTTCGGGTCCTGTCTTTGCCTTTTCAATTGCAGCTTTGAGCAATGCCTTTGCCTTATCTAATGAATGATTCATCAAGACTATATGGTCTTTGAGATTCACAAATTCAGCATCTGCATCAGGAAATAGTCCTTCCATCAGGGATGGAGAACAACCAGCGATCACCAACTTTTCACCATCACCGGTCTTTACTCCTCCTTTACAAAGGTCATCATACCATTCAATCTTTATATCAGGACCAAAATCTAAATCGGATATATTGATCAAACCGTTACAATGGCAAAGAATTAATCTCATCTTAAACTCCTTTTATAATTTTGATAGAATTCCATCTGGCTTTATACGATTGAATTTTAAACCACAGGCATCAGGTGCCAGACCAAGACCCAGTCCTAAGAGTTGTGGATAATATAGAACAGGCAAGTTAAATACCGTATTGAATTTTGCTTCAACTTTCCGCTGATTATCCTCATACATTACAGTGCAGAAAGGACAGATTGAGATCATTGCATCCACATTATTATTTTTTGCTACCGAAAGTTTTTGATTTGCCATCTTTACTGCCAGTTCTTCATCAACACCCAGTACCGAACCACCACAGCACAACTTCTTTTCTTGATAATCAACAGTTGTGGCACCGGTCAAACCAACGAGTTCATCAAGGGTATGGGGATTTTCTACATTATCAAATGAGTGAAGATAAGAAGGTCTGAGATAATGACAACCATAATGGGAAAGTATTCTAAGATTCTTGAGTGGTCTCTTTATCGCCTTTTTGAGATTTTCAATGCCAATATCTTCATAGAGCATACGAACAAAATGACGAACTTTGATTTCATTTGGATAAGTAAAGCCGAGTTCAGTAAACTTTCTACGAAATTTTTCTTCTTTTAATTTACTCTGGGCATCGGATAGCATCGCAGTACAGGAATTACATAATGTAACAACATCAAGCCCGAGATTGCTTGCCAGGCCCACATTCCTTGCTGCCATCAAAAGGGATGTTTCTGCATCGAGTGCCTTGAGAGGAAATCCACAACAGGAACCTTCTTTCAAATCAATAAATACAATACCAAATTCCTTTGCCACATTTCTTGTTGCAAGTTCATAGTGTTGTGCCCGAACCGGCACTGTGCATCCAAGGAATAATGCATATTTTTTCATTTTGGAATCCTTTCAAATATCTTGGTTGATGCAAAGATTTTTGAGACATCAGATATCTTTTTAGCAAGTTCAGGTAGTCCCATTCTCTGTCTCTTTTTTAAATCAAAATCTTCAAGTTCATAAAGCCTGCCTGAATTATTGAGCAGATTCAACTGGACCTTTAAACCCTCAGGACAATATCCCTGTTTTACTGCATAATTCTTTATCGCATTTATGACCTCTGCGACATGAATGCCCTGTGGGCACCGTTCTGTGCAGGCATGACAATGGGCACATAGCCATAAGAATGGTGAAGAGAGAACTTCGTTCTTCATTCCCAGGAGTGTGAGTCTGATTATCTTCCTTGGATTATACCGTTCATCAAGATACCTCACAGGACAACTGGCTGAACAATCACTGCATCCGAAACATTTGAGCAACCCTTCACCACCTTCCTGCTTAATAATTTCCCATTTAAAATTGTTGTCAGAATTTTTTAAATCAATCATTTTGCCTCCATAAGTGGTGAAATTATATATAGAAGAACTAAAAAATCAAGGGGTTAATAATGGGCTTGATTTAAAAAGTAATTTGTGTATAATTTTTAATCACTATGAGGAAATATAAGATTTTGATTGTTGATGATGAAGAGATTGTTCGTGATGCCCTAAGTGAATGGCTTAGTAATTTAGGCTATCAAACGACTGCAGTTGATGATGGGTTTAAAGCCATTGAGCAGGTAGAGTTGGATGACTGGGATGTTGCCCTCGTTGATTTGAAGATGCCAAAAATGGGTGGTATTGAACTATTGAGAAGATTGCGTGAGATAAAGCCGGATCTACCAGTGATAATAATAACCGGTCATGGAAGTGTTGATAGTGCAGTTATGGCAATGAAGGAAGGTGCTGCGGATTATGTTATGAAGCCATTCAATCCTGAAGAGATAAATATTATTATCAAGAAATTGTTTGAACACCGTGAGATTATTAAAGAGAATATAATTTTGCGCAAGGAACTTGCAAAGCGGTTTCAATTAGAAGATCTTATCGGTAAGAGCCCAAAGATGCAAAAAATTTTTGAATTGATAAAGACTGTAGCACCAACAAAGTCGACTGTTTTGATCCGGGGGGAGAGTGGAACAGGAAAAGAACTTGTTGCAAGGGCAATTCACAATTTAAGTCCAAGAAATAAAGGTCCTTTTATTGCTACAGCCTGTGGTGCAATGCCTGAGACACTCCTTGAGGCTGAGTTATTTGGTTATGAAAAAGGTGCATTTACTGGTGCAACAAGTCAGCACAAAGGCAGGATTGAGATGGCAGACCAGGGAACACTTTTTCTTGATGAAATCGGTGATATCAGTCCCAAGACCCAGGTTGACCTTTTGAGATTTTTGCAAGAGCGTGAATTCAGAAGGATAGGAGGAAAAGAACTCATAAAAGTAGATACGAGGGTAATCGCTGCAACAAATAAAAATCTTGAAGAAATGATAAAAAAAGGGACTTTCCGTGAGGATCTGTATTACCGATTAAATGTCATTACAATTGAGATTCCACCACTACGCGAGAGAAAAGAAGATATACCTTTGCTAATAGAACATTTTTTGAATAAATTCAATATAGAGAATAGAAAGAATATTTCAGAAATCAGTCCGGATGCGTTGGAATTGTTGATGACCTATGATTGGCCAGGTAATGTGCGGGAACTTGAAAATTTAATCGAACATTCAGTCGTTGTATCAAAAGGGAATAAAATAGGCAAAAAAGACCTGCCCAGGAATGTGATTGATAAATTTTCAATCCCTAAACTTATCACAAAAGACCTGCGTCTTGAGATTGTTGAAAAAGAGCATATTCTGAATGTTCTTAGTACCTGTGACTGGAATATAAAAAAAGCTGCCGAGGTTTTGGGTATCAATCGTGTGACATTGTATAATAAAATTGAAAAGTATGGGTTGAAGAGGTGAGTTGATTTGGAAAAATTCTATAAAAATGGTAAGTTGATGCATTACTTGACTTCGGGTTTGAGTTTGATATAATTATACAAGGAGCATTTAACTTGGCACTCTTTCAATTAAATTCCTTGAGGATAAAACTTGCTTTGAGTTATATACTCGCTGTAGGGCTGGTTGGAATTTTGTGTTCCATCATAGGTATTATTACTATCAATCAGGGTATAATCAATCAGGCACAGAATCGGGTGAGTGCGGATTTGAATTCCGCGGGTGAAATATATGACCAGTTTGCCAATCAGGTGCTTTATGTGTGCAGACTCACCGCCACAAGATTTTTTTTAAAGGATGCCATCATAAAAAATGAAAGGAAAAAGATTATTCAGGAGTTGAAAAGGGTGATAAATACAGAAAGACTGGATTTTCTTTCTGTAACTGACGAAAATGGTTGTGTCCTTGCCCGGGGTTCAAACCCTGAGGTCAAAAATGATACATTCTATATCCCGATGATTGAATATATTATAAAAAATAAAACACCTGCTTATTCTACTGAAATACTCAGTGGCGAGCGACTAAAAAGAGAAAATCCTGTGCTTCAAAAAAGGGCAGAGATAGAAATTCTATCAACCGTAAGGGTAAAATTTCAGCGCACAGGAATAGAAACATCGGGTCTGACCATTATTGCAGGTGCACCTATTTTAGACGATGATGAAAATATCATCGGGGTTGTATATGCCGGGAAATTGATAAATAACAATTTTGATATTGTAGACCGAATCAAAAATACTGTTTTTATGAATGAACAGTATAAGGGCAGGGATATAGGAACTGCAACGATATTTATGAAGGACCTTAGGGTTTCGACAAATGTAAAGAATATTGATGGCTCAAGGGCAATTGGCACGCTCATATCAAAAGAGGTCTATGAAGGGGTTATTGAGAAAGGACAGACCTGGATGGCAAGGGCATTTGTTGTGACTGACTGGTATATAACCGCATATCGTCCAATAAGAAATTTTCTTGGTGAGATAATAGGTGTTCTATATGTGGGAATTCTTGAGGCAAAATATACAGATATGCGCAACAGGATAATCCTTTTTTTTATCGGTTTAACCATTATTGCGATGGTTGCAGTTACAGGGTTCTCATATTTTCTGTCAGGAACCATAACTAGGTCCATTGCTATGATTGCAAAGGCAGCACGGGAAATTGGCAAGGGTAATTTCCCCGAGAAGATTGATATAAAGACTAAAGATGAGATTGAAGACCTGGCAAATGCCTTTCAGTATATGATTGATTCCATAAAAAAGCGCGATGAGGAATTAAAAAAATATGCCCAGCAGACTATCGCTGAAGCTGAAAGACTGGCAATCATTGGACAGCTTGCAGCTGGGGTTGCCCATGAGATAAACAACCCTCTCACCGGTATTTTACTTTACTGTGACCTAATGTTAAAAAATCTTCCTGATGACCATCCTTATAAAAAGAATTTGCTACGAATAAATAATGAAGCACAAAGGTGCAAGACCATAGTAAAAGGACTCCTGGATTTCGCCCGTCAGAAAAAACCAGAGATAAAGAAGGCATCAGTAAATGAATTGATTGAGTCAACATTGAATCTGTTGAAGACCCAGGCAATTTTCTTAAATATCACAATAAAACTTGGGCTTAATGATTTACCTCTGATAAATATTGATCCCAGTCAAATCCAGCAGGTGCTCATTAATATTATTATGAATGGGGTTGAAGCGATGGAAGGATCGGGTGAGTTAAAGATTGAATCTAAATTATCAGAAGATAATAAGTTTATCTGTATATTGATCTCTGATACTGGCCCGGGGATAAAACCCGAATATCACAAAAAGATATTTGAGCCATTTTTCACAACGAAAGAGGCTACCCATGGTGTTGGACTCGGACTTTCTATTAGCAAACGTATCATTGAAGACCACAACGGTACAATTGAAGTAAAAAGTGAGCCTGGTAAAGGAACGACATTCATTATCAAATTACCCGTTTAAGAATTCATTAAAACAGATTTTAAAGAATTTAATCACAACTATTAAAAATCAATATTATGTGTTGAAAAATTAAACAATAAACATATCAGAAAATAAAGAGAAATATATCTGTTTAAAAAATAAACAATAAAGATAAGGCATGTTTCTCCAAAAGAGAAAAAAGTCAAGATTTTTCATTAGTTTTCTTCAGAGAACCAGGCACGTTTTTTGCATATTAAGGTATGTGTATGAGATGTCCATTTCTTGAAGAAATCATTGTAAATTACTGTGCAGTTGCTCCGGTAAGGAAGATGATTCCCAAGGGTAAGGGCAAAGAATATTCAAAATGTGAACTGGGATATTTTGAATGTCCTGTTTATCAGAGCTATATTATGAAAAAAAAACAGGAAAGTCGTAATGGAAATGGAAAGAAGAAAAAATGAAATCAAAGTCTTATAAAATACTTATTGTTGATGATGAACCGACTATATGTGATGCCTGTTATCAAATTTTGGCTGATAAAAATTATTCAGTTGAAATTGCGAATAATGGTTCAGAGGGGTTGAAGAAGTTTGAAGAATTTAAACCCGACATAGTATTCATTGATTTGAAGATGCCTGGTGTGAGCGGGATGGATGTGCTCAAAACTATTGTCGATAAGAAAACAAATATTATTCCAATTGTCATAACCGGTTATGCTTCTATTGAGACTGCGGTTGAATCTATGAAGAACGGTGCATTTGATTTTTTACCCAAACCATTCACTGCTGAGGAACTTATCGTGATTGTCGAGCGTGCAATTGCAAGAAAGAAAGACCTTGATGAAAAAGAAAAAATTGAAAAAGAAAAAGAAATGATGCGTCAGAATTTTATTTCTCTTGTTTCGCATGAGTTGCGCACACCACTGGTTGCAGTTATACAATACCTTGAGGTCCTTTATGGAGGAATGGCTGGTCAGGTTTCAGATCAGCAAAAACAGATTATAGAAAGAATGAAGTTCAGGCTTAATGAACTTCTTGCTTTGATTAATCGGTGGTTAAAACTTGCCCGGATTGAAGAACTAAACATCAAGGAAAATTTTCAGGAATTCCTCCTTGAGCCGATAATTGATGAGTCGGTGGAATTGATAAAGCCCCTGGCACTTGAAAAGGGAATAAGGATTGAAAAACAGTTAAAAGACAAAGATTATATAATTTTTGGTGATAGGGAGTTAATTAAAGAGGTTTTTATAAATCTTATCACCAATGGGGTTAAATACAATAAAGATCAGGGTTCGGTATTTATAAATTTCAGAGAAAACGGAGATTATATAGCAATTGATATAACCGATACCGGGATTGGAATTTCTGAAGATGAACTCCAAAGGCTCGGTGAAGAATTCTACAGGGTAAAAAGAGAAGGTATTGCAAGTGGCTCTGGATTGGGTCTTGCAATCGTTAAAAAGATTCTTGATATTCATAATGGTAGGCTTGAAATCCAGAGTAAAATAAATGAAGGAAGCACATTTACAGTTTATTTGCCCTTTTCTATCAATATGGAGAGGGATGAAAAAAAGGAGTGAGTGATGAAAAAATCAAAAATTTTATTCATTGATGATGATAGGGATTTTGTTGAAGCAAACAAAATCATTCTCAATAATGCTGGATACGAAGTTATTCCTGCCTATGATGGAAAGACCGGAATTCAAAAGGTGCTTAATGAAAAGCCTGATCTAATTATCCTTGATGTTATCCTCCCGGATATAAATGGCTTTTCTGTCTGCCGGGAGATAAAGGATGATCCTAACTTACAGAATATACCAGTAATTCTCTTCACTTCTATTGGTGCAAAACCAGGCGGTTATCCGGAAAACATTGGTATTCAGCATAAAGCAGATGCTTATATTGAAAAACCTGCAAGCCCTGAATTACTTTTAGACAAGGTTAACTTCCTTTTAACTACTTCCGCACCTAAACCAAAGGTAGAAAGTGAAAGACCTAAGATTTTACTCGTTGATGATGATCCGGATTTTCTTGAAGCGACAAAACAGATCCTTCTGGCAAATCGTTTTGAAGTGATTACTGCAAAAGATGGTGATGAAGGTATACAGAAGGCAAAGATTGAAAATCCAGATTTGATATTTCTTGATGTGATTATGCCGGGAAAGGATGGATATACAGTATGTTATGAATTAAGAAGGAATCCGCAGACAAGGCCAATTCCGATAATTATGCTAACAGCAATAGGACAGCAACTTTCAAAACCTGAATATGCAGTTGACATTGCAATTGACCATCTTGCAGATGATTTCATTGATAAACCTGTCGACACCCAGACACTGCTGAAAAAGATAGAAAAGCACCTACTGTTTAGATGAATAGGGGTGAAGAAGGCAGGAGATTTATGAATGAGATTGACCCAAAATTTAAATATGAAGTTGCACAGGAACCAGGTGGTGAAAATATAAAACTCTGTTTTGCCTGTGGAATATGCACTGCAAGTTGTCCGGTCAGGGAGATTGATGAAAGATACAATCCGAGAAAGATAATAAGGATGATTCTTCTTGGAATGAAAAAGCGGGTTCTTGAAAATGATTTCATCTGGTTCTGTTCAAGTTGTTATGCCTGTACTGAGAGATGTCCCCAGGGAGTCAGGTTCACCGATGTGATGAATGCGATAAAAAATCTTGCTGTAAAAGAAGGGTATGTTCCAGATGCATATATCCAGCAGATAGGTCTCTTAAGACAATTCGGAAGATTGTATGAAATTGATGAATTTGACAATAACAAAAGAGCAGCAATGGGACTTCCTAAGGTCGCAAAATCAAAGGGATTCACCCAGCGCATAATGGAGATAACTGGGATTGATAAGATTATTCAGAGAAATAGAAATGGAAATAAATCCTAATACAAAAATTCTAAATTCTAAGCAATACTTAAATCGCAAATTTCCAGGCTCCAAACAGTGGTTATTTCTTCTTTGGATTTGTTTAGAATTTAGTGCCTCGGATTTCGAATTTAAATGCGCTAAAGAGAGTATTGTATCATTAACATTATTCTTAGATGGTCCAAAAGTGAAGGGTGGGGTCTTATGAAATATGCTTTATTCCCGGGTTGCACGGTTCTGGGTCGGGGTAGAAACTACGAAATATCAGCAAGGGCAGTTGCTCGAGCCCTGGGTATTGAACTTGTTGACTTTGATGATTTTGAATGCTGTGGATTCCCTTTGAAATCAGTCCACTATAATACATACTACTTAATGGCAGCGCGCAATATCTTGGCTGCAGAGGAAAAAGGAATTGATATCTGCACTTTGTGCAGTGCCTGCACCGGTTCTTTAACCGAGGTCAATAAGCACCTGAATGAACATTTTGATGAAAAGGCAAAGTTAATTGCCCAATTCAAAAAACAGGGTATTGAATTCAGAATGGGTAAGGGGATCAGGGTCAAACATCTGGTAAAAATTTTATATGAAGAGATCGGCACAAAGAAGATTGAAGATTTCGTAAAAAAGAGATTAGCCAATCTAACCCTTGCCCCGCATTATGGTTGTCACTATTTAAAGCCCTCTGATATCTATGAACCTGCTGAAGACCCGGAGAATCCAAAATCCCTGGATGAATTGATTGCAGTAACAGGGGCAAAAGTGGTAAATTACTCTGAAAAATTGAAATGTTGTGGTGCTGGAATACTCGCTATCAACGAGGATACAGCTTATTCCCTGACCAGACCAAAATTAAAAGAGCTATCAAATAATTCGGCGGATGCGATGGTCCTTATGTGTCCATTCTGTAGTGTGATGTTCGATGATAATCAGAAAAGGATTGAGCAGAAGTTCCAGGAGCAATATAACCTTCCGGTGCTTTATTATCCGCAGGTTTTAGGACTCGCAATGGGTCTGGAACCAAAGGCACTGGGTTTGCAGATGAACAGAGTATCTACAAAGGTATTATTGGAGAAATTATAGGTAGAGTTTAAGGGTGAGGGAATATTATGGATGCCAAAGATAATAACACAATTGGTGCGGTTTTAGTTGTGGGTGGTGGTATTGGTGGAGTTCAGGCATCATTAGACCTCGCGGACTCCGGTTTCAAGGTTTATTTATTAGAAAAAGAACCGAGTATTGGCGGTGTGATGGCACAACTTGACAAGACCTTTCCCACGAATGATTGTTCAATGTGTATCCTTGCTCCGAAACTTGTTAGTGCCGGAAGGCATCCAAATATTGAATTAATTACCTATGCAGAACTTTTGGAGTTATCAGGCAAGCCAGGCAACTTTAATGTGCGAATTTTGAAAAAATCTCCATTTGTGGACTGGGAAAAGTGTAATGGTTGTGGTGTTTGCTGGCAAAAATGCCCGATTAAGGTTGAATCAGAATTTGAATCTGGCCTGGGAAAAAGAAAGGCAATTTATGTTCCATTTCCCCAGGCAGTTCCGAACAAGGCAGTGATTGATAAAGCGCATTGCACCTATTTTTTAAAGGGTGGTAAATGCAGGGTCTGTGAGATTCTATGCCCAACAAAGGCAGTTGATTTTAATCTGAGTGATAAGATTATTGATATTAATATTGGCAGTATCATCATTGGCACAGGTGTTAAACATTTTGACCCGCGTCTAAAGCCGATGTATGGTTATGGGAGATATCAAAATGTAATAAAATCTATTGAACTGGAAAGGATATTGAATGCATCTGGACCCTTTCAGGGGCATCTGTTAAGACTATCTGATAAGAGAGAACCAGAAAGGGTTGCCTTTATTCAATGTGTGGGCTCACGTGATACAAAATCGGGTCAGGGGTATTGCTCTTCAGTCTGCTGTGCCTATGCCATAAAAGAGGCGATCTTAATGAAGGAACATAATCGTTCTCTTGAATGCACAATATTTTATATGGATATGCGCACATTTGGCAAGGGTTTTGAGGCATACTACAAAAGGGCAAAAGAAAAATATGGGATAAGATTCAAATGGGCGATGATCGGAGAAATAAAGGAATTACCCGAGAGCAAAAATCTGTTGCTCAAATATGAGGATGAGCAGGGTAAATTAATAAAAGAAGAGTTTGATATGGTTGTATTATCGGTGGGATTGGTGCCTGATGATAATGTCAAAAAACTTGCCCAAATTTTGAATTTGGAACTAACTGAATTCAACTTTTTCAAATCCCTTCCATTTTCTACAGTTGAGACCATCCAGCCTGGAATTTTTCTCTGTGGAACTGCATCTGCACCCAAAGATATTCCTGAGACCGTGATTGAGGCAAGCGGTGCAGCACAGAATGCAATTGAGTTGATAAAAGACCAAAGGTTTTCACTCACAAAAAAAATTGAATATCCTGCGGAAATTGATTTTTCTGGTGAACCACCAAGAATTGGTGTCTTTGTCTGCCATTGCGGGATAAATATTGCCGGAACAGTGAATGTGATGGAGGTTGTTGAATATGCAAAGACCTTACCCAATGTAGTATATGCAGAGAATAATCTATATTCCTGTTCTGATGATTCACAACGACATATAAAAGAGATGATTGAGAAGTATAGACTTAACCGGGTTGTCGTTGCTGCCTGCACACCAAGAACCCATGAGGTTTTATTCCAGGAGACGATAAGGGAAAAAGGATTGAATAAATTTCTTTTAGAATTCACAAATATAAGAGATCAGTGTTCCTGGGTTCATTCCCAGGAACCTGAACAGGCAACAGCTAAGGCAAAGGACCTTGTAAGAATGGCTTGTGCCCGGGCAGGTTATTTAGAACCTCTACCAGCAATTACTATCCCGGTGATTCAGAAGGCACTTGTTATCGGTGGTGGAATCAGTGGAATGAATGCAGGATTGAGTCTGGCAAACCAGGGTTACGAAGTTTTTCTTGTAGAAGAGAAGGAAGAATTGGGCGGGAATGCAAGGCATATAAATAATACAATTGATGGAAGGGATGTTAAAGAATATTTGAATTCGTTGATAAATAAAGTTGAATCACACCCCAATATAAAAATTTATAAAAGTAGTAAAATAGAATCGGTGACTGGATATATCGGAAACTTCCATACAAGAATAGAAAGACGAGAAATTGGAAAAAATAATCAGGAAATAATTGAGATTGAACACGGGGTAATAATCGTTGCAACCGGTGCCAAAGAGTATAAACCAACCGAATACTTCTATGGCAAAGACCCGAGGATAATTACACAGAGGGAGCTGGAAATCAGGTTATCAGGTTATCAGGATATCAGGATATCAGGGGATCAGGGTATCAGGGGATCAGACCATCCGACTATCCGACCATCCGACTATCCGACTATCAGACTATCAGACCATAAAACCATTGTAATGATTCAATGTGTTGGGTCGCGGGATGAAGAGAGAAAGTATTGCAGCCGTATATGTTGTTCTCAGGCGATAAAAAATGCTTTGCTTATTAAACAGAGAAATCCTGAAAACGAGGTAATTATCTTTTACAAAGATATAAGGGCATACGGGTTTAATGAAATATATTATCAAAAAGCAAGGGATGCGGGTGTGATATTTATAAGATATGATGATGAATATAAACCTGAAATTATTATAGATAAAGAGAACTTGATTGTAAGAGCAAGAGAACCGATACTTGATGAAACGATTGAAATAATTGCTGACATTGTGGTTCTTTCAGTAGGGATTGTACCGGACAAATCTAATAAAGAGATTGCCCAGTTATTAAAAGTGCCTCTGAATGAGGATGGTTTTTTCCTTGAGGCACATATGAAATTACGTCCTGTTGATTTTGCTACAGATGGAATATTTATCTGTGGTATGGCACATTCACCAAAGGCGATTGATGAATCAATTGCCCAGGCTCAGGCAGCGAGTGCAAGGGCGGGTATTGTGCTCGCCAGTAATACAATCGAAGTCCTGCCTGCAGTTGCTGAAGTGGATAAAGAAAAATGCATTGGTTGTGGAATCTGCGAGGTCTTGTGCGCGTATCAGGCACATTTGTTGAAAAAGACTGAAAAAGGTTATCGTTCAGAAGTCATATCTGCCTATTGTAAGGGTTGTGGTAGTTGTGCTGCATCCTGTCCACAGCAGGCAATAACAATGAGACACTTTACCAATGAGCAGATTATGGCAATGGTGGAGGCGTTGTATGAGTAGTCATATAGTTATACGGTCAGATGGTCTTATAGTCATTAACGTCTTCGGACCCTCTGATTTTCAGACAATTAGACTCTGCACTACAGGACTATCAGACTATGGGACAATCAGACAATAAGACTAATTTTAAGCCAAAGATACTCGGATTTTTGTGCAACTGGTGTTCTTATGCCGGGGCTGATTTAGCCGGTGTATCAAGGATTCAATACCGACCAAATATAAGAGTTATAAGGGTGATGTGTTCGGGAAGGGTTGACCCAGTATTTATAATAAATGCACTTCTGAAGGGAATTGATGGTGTTATGGTTCTTGGTTGCCATTTTGGCGACTGCCATTATCTGAATGGGAATTACAATACAGAAAAAAGGATTATTGCTACTCAGAAAATTTTATCCTATACTACAATTGAAAAAGACAGATTATATTTAGATTGGGTATCTGCAGCAGAAGGAGAAAGATTTGCCAATCTTGTTAACACATTTATTGAAAGAATAAAAGATTTAGGACCAATAAAAATAAATGAAGATACAAAAGATATGTTACTATCAGTCAGGCATGTGCTTCAGGGTGAGAGATTCAGACACCTGACTGGTGTCGAGTATCATATAACTGAGCAAGAGAATGTTTATGGTGAAAAAATTTTAGCTGAAGAGTATGAGAAAAGAGTTGAAAGAATATTATATGAAGAATATACAAAGGCGCGAATTATAAGAATACTGAAGAATAATGAATTGACTGTTCCGCAGATTGCCTCAAAGTTAAATATAACTCCTGATTTTGTCTTTAAGAGTCTCTGCTCACTCCAGGAAAAAGGTGATGTATCAATGAAGGAGATAAGAGATGGATATCCGGTATACCAGAGTATTAAATCCTAAATACGAAATTCTAAATCCTAAACAATATGAAAATAAAGGTGGGGTTTTTGCCCTATTAAATGCGAGGATGGATTGAATGAGTAATTCTTTCAGTAATCAGAAGATTGGTGCAGTAATGGTCGTTGGCGGTGGTATTGGTGGAATACAGGCAGCGCTTGACCTGGCGAACTCTGGGTTTAAGGTTTATTTGCTGGATTCTTCATCATCTATCGGTGGAATAATGGCAATGCTTGACAAGACATTTCCGACAAATGATTGTTCAATGTGTATTATGGCACCGAAACTCGTAGAATGTGCACGCCATTTGAATATAAAAATCATCCCCGATGCAAAGATTGAAGGGGTGAGTGGTGAAGCAGGAAATTTTGTAGTAAATGTACGTAAGAAGGCACGGTATGTAGATACCACAAAATGTACAGGCTGTGGAGAATGTAAGAAACACTGTCCAATTGAAATTGCGGACAGATTTAACCAGGGTTTAACAAGTAGAAAGAGCATCTACATTGAATACCCACAGGCAGTTCCTGCAGTCTATGCGATTGATAAAAATAATTGTCTTGGTTGTGGTGTTTGTGAAAAAATCTGCCTTGCTGGAGCAATAAAGTATAAAGATAGTGATGTCATTGAAGATATAAATGTTGGTGCAATTATCTTATCAACTGGTGTTGATACATTTGATCCAAAGGTTTATACAAATTTTGGTTATGGTGTTTATAAAAATGTTGTAACGAGTCTTGAGTTTGAGCGTATTTTATCTGCATCAGGACCATTTTCAGGACATTTACTAAGACCCTATGAAGGTAAGGTACCAAAAAGAATCGCTTTTATCCAGTGTGTGGGTTCAAGGGACCCACAGATAGGGAAAGGGTATTGTTCTTCTGTATGCTGCACCTATGCAATAAAAGAAGCAATAATTGCGAAGGAACATTCAGGGAACGGGCTTGAGACAACAATATTTTATATGGATATAAGGACATTTGGAAAGGGATTTGAGGATTATTATAATCGTGCGAAGAACGAATATGGAGTTAGATTTGTTCGTGCCGGGGTATCAAGGATTGAAGAGAACCAAGAAACAAAAAATTTGATCGTCCATTATGAAGATGAAGAAGGTTCTATTAAACAGGAAGAATTTGATATGGTTGTTTTGTCGGTTGGTCTTGTGCCAAAATCAGATATGCGCACATTATCACGCTACTTGCACATAAACTTGAATAATTATGGTTTTTGCAGAACTTCTGAATTTATTCCAGTTGATACAATCCGTGATGGAATTTTTGTTTGTGGTGCATTTGCCGGTCCAAAGGATATACCGGAGACTGTAGCCCAGGCATCGGCCGCTGCTGGTAGTGCAATGGCATTACTCGCTGAGGCAAGGGGCAGTCTGGTTACAAAGAAGGAATATCCTGAGGAACTGGATGTATTAAATGAAAAACCAAGGATTGGAGTTTTTGTCTGCCATTGTGGAATCAATATTGGTGGTTATGTAAATGTGCCTGAAATTGTTGAATATGTAAAACAATTGCCTGATGTTGTATATGCTGAAAATAATCTTTATACTTGTTCCCAGGATACCCAGAAAAGAATCATTGAAAAGATCAATGAACATAAATTGAATAGAATCGTTGTTGCTTCCTGCACGCCGAGGACACATGAACCATTATTTAGAGATACAATTCGCGAAGCTGGTTTGAATCCATATTTATTTGAAATGGCAAATATTCGTGACCAGTGCTCCTGGATACATATGTATGAACCGGCTTTGGCAACTGAGAAGGCAAAGGACCTTGTCAGGATGGCTGTTTCAAAGGCAAGGTTGCTTAAACCCTTAAAAAGGGTTGAGATAGATGTTATTCAAAAGGCGCTGGTGATAGGTGGTGGTATTACAGGGATGAGTTCAGCCTTATCTTTATCTGAACAGGGATTTGAGGTCTTTCTTGTAGAAAAGGAAAAGGAACTCGGTGGTAACATAAGGCATATCTATAAAACTTTTGAAGGTAGGGATGTCCGGTATTTCTTGGAAAGGATGATCGATAAGATTAAAAACAATCGATTGATAAAGGTATTTACCGGGGCAGAGATCAAGGAAATTTCTGGTTTTGTTGGAAATTACAAAACAAAAATCAAATGTCAGGATATGATTGAACTTGAGCATGGGGTGATAATTGTAGCAACCGGTGCAAAAGAATATACACCAACCGAATATCTCTATGGCAAAGACCCGAGAGTGGTCACCCAGAGGGAGATGGAAATCAGGTTATCAGGTTATCAGGATATCAGGATATCAGGGGATCAGGGTATCAGGGGATCAGACCATACGACTATCCGACTATCAGACCATAAGACCATTGTAATGATTCAGTGTGTCGGTTCCCGTGATGAAAAGAGAAAGTATTGCAGCCGTATATGTTGTTCTCAGGCGATAAAAAATGCCTTGAATCTGCTTGAACTCAATCCCGACGCAAATATCTATATTTTATACAAAGATATACGCACCTATGGATTCAAAGAAGAATTATACCGTAAGGCAAGGGAAAAGGGTATTGTTTTCATAAGATATGATCAAAATAAGCCAGATGTAAGGGTTGAAAACGAAAGATTGAAAGTCAAGGTATTTGAACCAATTCTTAAGGAAGAATTCAATATTGATACAGACCTTCTCGTTCTTTCTTCAGGTATTGTGTCTGAACCGAGCAATACTGAACTTGCTAAGATGCTCAAGGTTCCTTTAAACCAGGATGGGTTCTTCCTCGAAGCCCATATAAAACTGAGACCAGTTGATTTTGCCACTGAGGGTGTGTTTGTGGCAGGGATGGCTCACAGTCCAAAGACAATTGCTGAATCTATAATTCAGGCACAAGCCGCTGTTGCACGTGTTGCAACTATTTTATCAAATAAGAAATATTATGCAGAGGCAACAATATCATCAGTCAATGAAGAACTCTGTGCGGGTTGTGGTATGTGCGGCGCATTATGTCCTTATGAGGCAATTTTATATAAAGAAAAAGATGGTAAACGCATTTCCAGTGTTAATGAGGCACTCTGCAAGGGTTGTGGAACCTGTGTTGCTGCCTGTCCTTCTGGTGCAATGACCCAGTATGGATTCACAAGACAACAGATAATGGCGATGGTGGAGGCATTCTATGAGTAGTCATATAGTCATATGGTCAGATGGTCTTATAGTCATTAATATCTTCGGACCACTTGATTTTCAGGCAATTAGACTCCGCACTAAAGAACTATCAGACTATGGGACAATCAGACAATAAGACTAATTTTAAGCCAAAGATAATCGTCTTCTGTTGTAACTGGTGTTCTTATGCAGGTGCTGACCTGGCTGGCGTTTCAAGACTCCAGATGAATCCCAATTTCAGAATAATAAGAACGATGTGCTCAGGAAGGATTGAACCAGAGTTTATATTGACTGCATTCAAAAAAGGTGTGGATGGGGTTTTGATCACGGGATGCCACCCGGGTGACTGCCATTATATTTCAGGTAATTATAAGGCGTTGAGGAGATATAATGCACTCAAATTATTATTGAAAGAAATGGGTGTTGATGATAGACGCCTTAAACTGGAATGGGTTTCTGCTGGAGAAGGCGCCAGATTCCAGGAGGTTGTAAATAATTTTATAAAATCCATTACCGAACTCGGACCCATAGATTAAACTCCTACTTAAGAATTTTTTCATATTCCCCTAATTGCAATAAATATTGACAAAGTAGTAATAATTGTATAAAATAAGGTGGTATTATGCGGGGTTTTATTTTACTGCTTGTAATATTTATTCATCTCTCCTGTAGCACAGAGGAGATTAAACCAACCTCCGGGGGTGAGTTGAGAATTGCCTGGCTCAGTGGATTGATTGGTATTGACCCGACAAAGGACTGGGGATGTACCGGAGCCCAGAGACTTATCAGGCTAGTCTATTCTCCATTATATAATCAGGAAAATCCAGAATTGGGGATTACAGAAAAAGCAAACCATTCATCTGATTATCTACAATGGGAATTTGTGCTCAAAAAAAATTGTTATTTTCATTCCGACCCCTGTTTTAAAGATGGTATACGTGTAGTAAATGCGTATGATGTGAAATATACCTATGAGAAGATAAAGAAGTCCTGGCCATATTTAGAGCCGGTTAATAACATACAGGAAATTATAGTTCTTGATTCTTTCCGGGTGCGATTCCTGCTAAAAAGTCCAGACAAGGATTTTCTAAGTTCTCTCAATCACGAGATGCTTTATATAGTTCCTTCTGAGGCAGTGGAAGAATACGGCGAGAATTTCAGTTTCCATCCAGTCGGCTCAGGACCATTTGTTTTTGAAACCTGGGATGAAAATGAATTGGTGCTGGTAAAAAATAAAAGATTCTGGGCAAAAGATATATGGGCTCAGAAATTGCCTTATCTTGATAAGATTATCGTTATTTTCTTCCCGGACATCAATCAGGCAATAAAGAGTTTATTTGATGGAATGGTTGACCTGTCGCCGATAAGCGCGGATGTTGTAGAAAAATGTTTCAAAAGGGATGGAAAAAGAATTCAAACAAAAGAAGAATTTATGCAGAGATTTCAGATAATACAATACCCATTTCCATCACTTACTGTTCTGCTGTTCAATTCTAAAGATAACCCAATCTTCAAAAATTCTATATTGAGAAGGGCATTAAATTATGCAATAAATCGTGAGGAGATAAAGAACTTATTGGTGATGCCAGGGGTAAAGATTGCAGATGGTCCTACACTAAATACTCTGAGCCCTTTTAGGTACGAATATTCTCCTTTAAAGGCAATTGAATTGATAAAAAAGACAGGACTGGGTAATAAATTGAAGGGGTTGAAGTTTCAATATTACCCAACTCCGTTTTCCAGAAAATTATCACAACTTTTACAAAGTCAACTGAAAAAAGTTGGCATAGAGACCGAACTGGTCTGCGCCTCAAGGGTTGCAGTATTACGGGGTGCACCAGAATGGGACTTTGGTACTGTTTCAATTATGTTTTCTGATTCAACACCCGATGCCCAGCTGGTCATATATTCTTCTACTGAAGCACCCTGGATTGAATTAAAATCAGAAAGATTTGATTCATTATGGGAGTTGTATAAAACTATTAACGATGCTTCTTTGCTTGCACAGATGGATTCACTCGTTTTGGAAGACCCGCCATTTGTCTTTCTCTACTGGACTTATCCCCTTTACCTTGTTAATAAAAAATTCAAAAATATTGACCCTTTATTATTACTTTCCCCTTATATCTATAAATGCGATGAATAACCGCTTTACATCTTTTACTACATTCTTTATTATATTGTTAATATTTGCCATTGTCATACCGATGGTAATTATACAACTGGTAATGCATTCAATAACAGTCCAGAATCTCAAAAGGAATATTGACCAGAGACTATCTGAATATGCGGATGCATTTGTAAATTCACTTATTAAAGAATGCCGGTTGTGTGAGGAATATCTATACTTTGCAAGGCGATTACTGTTTACCAGAGGTCAGTATAACAAAGAAGAGATTGGTTCATACTTCTTTGACCGTGATTGTAGGTTTTACCGGGTGAGTCTGTTTGATACAAATGGCAAAAATATTTTTTCTTTTTTATCCAATCCTGACCAGACCTATCTTTCACCAGAGCCCTATGAAGAATTTAGAGAACTACCACCTGTTGAGGTGTCTGTGGATGAATTTCAGAATGATACTATTATTATTCCTGCAGATTTGGTCCCAATCCCTGGTGGTTATGCCCAGAGGACATTTTTAAGGTTAAATGACAATAAATTGCTGCTTGCGGATATAAGTTTTGCTAAAATCTTTGAAGGTGCGGTAAAGAATTCAAATCTTTCATCCGGTTCATTTATCTCAGTTCTGGATGAATCTGGTGCACTTTTATACAATAGTGCAATGGCATTATCAGGCGATGAGATAAAAGAAATCAGAAAGGATAATTTAAGTGGTGACTACAATCTTAAGGACAAGATTTATCGTATTAAAAACTTTTGTTTTGATACTATTCCAGAAATTTGTAAATCATTTAAAGGTTTTAATTTTATTGTGGGGGTTGATTACACTGATATGCTCGCTGGAATAAGGGCAGGTCTTGGAAGGGGATTATTGCTAACTTCAATTTTTACTGCCTTTATTTGTGTGGTATTAATCTTTGCTGGCGCGTATCTCAGGAATAAGACCGGTGTTATCTTAAAAAGGACTGATGAAATCGCGCAGGGTGATTTTGATAAAGAAATTTCGATCCATTTTCCCAACGAGTTTAATCGCATTGCCCGTAATATAAACCAGTTGAGTATTAAATTGAAGACCCTGACCAGTGAAAGGATTAAATCCGCGAAATTGTCCGCAATCGGCAAGTTTGCGGCACATATGGTCCATGACCTGCGCAATCCAATATATGGTATCTCACTTATTGCTCACGAATTAAAAAATACATTTACCTCTGATGACCCGCGTGGAAGATACTTTAATGAAATTGTTAACGGTATAAAGAGACTGGGTGAGATAATTGATAGGATTGCCGAGCATGGCAGGATTTATGAGCCAAATCCAAGAGAAGTTGACCTTGATAAATTGATTAAAGAAACAGTGGATGAATTTAAAAGGGTAAATCCCTGTGAAGTAGATTTTCAACCCGGTAATGTTGGTATAGTTCGTATTGACCCTGACCAGTGGCGCAGGGTATTCTTGAATCTATTACAGAATTCCTATGAGGCAAAGAAGGATGGCTGTAACATAGTTATTAGAACTGGCACCAATATTTCCTCTCCCTTGAAGGGAGAGGATAAAGGTGAGGGTGATGAACTCCGCGCCCCTCCGTGTCAACATCTGTGCCCCTCCGTGTTTATAGAAATTTCAGACCAATCCGGTGGTATCCCTGAGCATATTCTGCCCGACCTTTTTGAACCGTTTACTACGACCAAGAAGAAAGGGCTTGGCCTTGGACTATCCTTTGTCAAAGAGATTGTTGAAGTCCATAATGGAGAAATCAGAGTGGAAAACAATCCTGGGATTGGAGTCAAATTTGTCATTGTATTGCCCATAACTTATGAATCCAGATAGACCGGACAAGGCAAATAAACTTTTGTTTCTATATTCCTCTCCCTTGGAGGGAGGGGATAAAGGTGAGGGTGATAATGTAGGGACAGGGTTTATCCCTGTCCGTAATATTGGAGGTTACTATGCCCAAAATCCTCATTGCCGATGATGAACAGAGTGTCTTGAATGGTCTCTCTCTGGTGCTCAAAGAATACCAGATTCTAACTGCCCTATCAAAAGAAGAGGCTTTGAAGATTTTAAAAGAATATGACGTTGATTTATTGCTCATTGACCTCTATTTTCCATCACTTGATGACGGTTTATATCTCATAAAAGAGGCAAAAGGTATATCACCCGAGACATACATTGTTGTTCTGACTGGTTATGAATCAATTGAGACTGCAGTCCAGGCAATAAAATCCGGTGCTGATGATTATCTTACAAAAAAGATTCCACCAGAGGAATTAAAAATTAAAATAGAAAGGTTTATAAAAATTTCTGAAGAACAGAGGCAACTTTTCAGGTTAAGGGAACTCACCACATCAATTCTTGAAACAAAACCCGGGATTGAGTTAATAGGGAAGAGCCTTTTGATAAAGAAAATAAAGGAAAAAATAGAAACAGCAGGCAAAGAACCGAAGGCAAGTGTTCTCATCATCGGTGAGACCGGAACCGGCAAAGAGGTCTGTGCCCGGATGATACACTTTTTGAGTTCAAGAAAACCATATCCATTTCTGGCGATAGATTGCCCATCTATTCCGGAAAATCTATTTGAGTCTGAATTATTTGGTTATGAAAAAGGTGCATTTACAGATGCAAAGCAGAGAAAACAAGGAAAGATCGAACTTGCACATAAAGGGACGCTCTTCCTTGATGAAATAGGAGATTTGCCCTTAATATTACAACCCAAACTATTAAGATTCCTTGAGACCGGAGAGTTTTATAGACTTGGTGGCACAAGGCCGGTCAGTGTTGATACAAGAATCATCGCTTCAACGAATCAAAATCTTGATATATTAATCAGACAACAGAAATTCAGGGAAGATCTATATTACAGGTTAAAGGTGTTTTCTATTGAGATACCACCGTTAAGGGATAGAAAAGATGATATACCATTACTTGCAGAATATTTTATGAATTTATTTGACCCACAGAGAAAGAAACATCATCTATTATCACAAAAACTCCTTGATGCCTTTCAAGTATATAACTGGCCTGGTAATGTCAGAGAATTGAAAAACATAATTGAATATTTATTGATGACCCAGAGTGAAAATGAGGTAATGAGGATACTCAATCAAAGAAACATACCCTCTATTGAAAAAGGGACGGTCCAAAATGCCTGTCACCCTGAACTTGTTTCAGGGTCTAAAGGGCAAACCTTTAGCCAATCTCTTCCTGTAGGGCAAGGCTTTAGCCTTGCATATAAACAAGCCCGAAAACAGGCACTTGAAAGATTTGAGCTTGAATACTTTAGCCAGATTCTCAAAGAAGAAGACTGGAACATCACCCGTGCTGCAAAGAAAATCGGCATCTCAAGGGAAGAACTCCACAGAAAGATAAAGAAACTAAAATTACAAAAATAAACAGAATATAGTAGCACCAAAAAATTCAGCCCAACTGGGAGAAAATTTTTAATGCAGAATTATTATTGACTTCTTTCATTTTATGAATATAATATCGCCAAGGAGAAATATGGCAAAAGTGCAAACAATAATTGAATTATCGGAAGAGGCGTATCGCGCGCTATCATCTCATGGTTATACAAAAGAACTAATTGCAAAAGAATCAAGGGAATTGTTGGCTTTAAAACTTTTTCAAAATAAAGTGCTTACCCTTAGAAAATCTGCTATTGTAGCCCAGATGTCCCTATGGGAATTTATTGAATTTCTTGGCAAAAACCGGATTCCAGTAATCAATTATGATGAATCAAATCTCCAAACTGAATTGAAAAATGCAAATTTGCTCGCAAATAAAACAAAAAAGTGAAGGCAGTTGCCAACTCTACAGTTCTGATTGGTTTAAGTAAAATTGGTAAGTTAGTTTATCTGCAAAGGATATTTACTGAGATATTTATACCCCAAAAGGTGTATCAAGAAGTGGTTATAGAGGGTAAAAATAAACCCGCATCTAAGGAAGTTGCGAAGGCTAAATGGCTCAATGTAAAGAAAGTAAAGAGTCAAATAGAAGTCGCCCTACTATCCGAAGAATTGGGCTATGGCGAATCTGAGGTACTAATTCTGGCAAAAGAGATTAACGCGGATTGGGTTTTAATTGATGAGGAGAAGGCAAGAAATTCAGCGATAGCAGCGGGATTCAAAGTGATTGGCACTCTTGGTTTATTGGTGGTTTTCAAAAGATTGGGGTTAATAAAAAAAGTAAAACCACTGCTTGATGAACTCAGGGAAAAAAAATTCTATATAAGTGATGAAATTTATAAGGCTGTAATTTCAAGGGTTGGCGAATCTCCGTGAATTTTTACCTCACATCTGTGATGTAATTTATCACACATACCAAATCTGCCTAATTCTCTTGAAATTTCAATAGGTTTTCGGCATTTACCCATTCAAAATTAAGATTGGTGTGAACTTTTTCCTCACACAAACAAAAAATCTCATTAAAAATCTCTTGAAATTTCATCACTTTTTATTCACCATCTCTGGCACGAAATTTGCAAGTAATATTTTTGGGTAGAGTAAAAGGGCGGAAGTGGAGGATTAATGTATAAAATTAAAATAACCTTCCGCCCTGTTTAACCTGTTAAGATTAAAAAAATAAAATAATGAAAGTAGAATTGAAAAAGATTAATAATATTAAGAAAAAGGCTGAAGAAATGTATATAAGGACAATTTTGAATATTGTGAACTGGCGATTTGATGATGCATCAAAACTTTTAAATATGAGCCGAAAAAGTCTACGTGCAAAGATAAAAAGATTGCATTTAAAAAAATGGTAGGTGTTTATGAAGAAGATACTAATCGTTGATGACGATTTGGTAGTTCTTCATTCTTTGTATTTAATCCTTGAAAAGGACTACAGAGTTGAAGGAATCTCAAATGGTAATCAGGCACTCAATAGAATAAGAGAAAACTCATATGATTTGATAATAACCGATTTATTTTTGAATGATGTTACCGGGCTTGACATATACTGGGCGGCAAAGGATAAAGAAAAGGTGATCATCATCACTGCCTACCCTGAAAAAGAACTTGCCCAAAAGGCAAAGACGTTGCTTGGAGACCGATTTATCCTAAAAAATACTCCGCCAGAAATTCTGAAATCCAAGATTGCTTCGATCCTTGGAATTAAAATATGAACAGAAATAACAGCTGGGAGGCATTATGAAGGAAAAATTCTTTCTTGTGTTATTAATTAACTCCATAGTTTTAGCGCAAACATTGTATGAAGTGGATAAAAGAAATTTTAAGAGAATGCAAAGTTCTGAGTCCGTTTTTTCCGATTTTAAACCTTTATTCAAATTGAAAATTGATTATTTAAATTCAATCAGTTTTGATTCGTCAAGGAATTTAGTTTTTTGTGGGACCAATAATAGGGTTTATATTATTAATGTTACAAATTCAAACAATCCGTATAAAATCCCTGTAGAAATTCGCACAAAAGGGATGATCGAAAAAATTTTTTACGATCATAAAACTCAGACACTTTATATTGCAGAAGGTGAACAAGGTATTGAAATTTGGTCTATAAAGAAGCCAACAGATGTTGAAAATATTGGGCATTATATTACAGAACGCGCAATGAGTGTTTATGTTTCTGGTTCATATGCATATGTTGCTGATTGGGACGCAGGGCTTCGTATTCTCAATATATTGGATCCAGCAAATCCTATTGAAGTTGGTTATTATGATAGCCCTGGATACTGTTGTGACATAAATGTATTAACCTCGTATGCTTATATTGCTGATTGGGATGAGGGCATCCGTATAATAGATATTTCGAATCCCTCAAGTCCCCGTGAAGTTGGTTTTTATAATACCCCAGGATATTGCTGGAACATTTGTGTTAAAGATTCTTATGCCTATGTTGCCGATGATTTTGCCGGTTTAAGGATAATTAATATTTCTAAACCTTCAAATTTACATGAGGTGTGTTGTTTTGAAATTGAAGGATTTGTTGATAAGGTTATCGCTACTGACTCTTACATATTTGTGTTAAACTCACTTAAAGGATTGATTATGTTTAATAATTTAAATCTCCCTAAAATTTGTGGGCGATATTGTTACGAGGGTCCGATTTTAGATTTTTATGTAGCTAATGGTTATATATATATGACAGATGGGTCTAACCTAATAATTTACAAAATCTAAGTTGAAAAAATAAAGGGATAGATACGGGTACTATCCCAGAGATTAGTTTTATCTGAAAACGATAAAAAAAAGTTATGCTTAAATTAGAAAATTGTAAAAAAATGATTTAATCTTTTTACTTTATAGTGTGTTGGGTCGATTGGTAAAGAATAAGTAAGAAAGAGTATTTGAGTCTTGATCTAATATGTTTCTATATTATAGTAATGATTGCGAACGAAGTTTTACTTAACTAAAACTTCTTTTAAATTCTTCATATTCTCATAATCGGTAAGGTCGAGTTTTAGTGGTGTGATTGAGACAAAGTTATTCTCAATCGCCTCAAAATCGGTATCCGTATCAATATGGTAATCAAGAACACCATCAATAACACTATACATTACGTCATTCTGTTCTACATCTCTTAAAACCTTATCCCGGTATATCCTTCTGCCCATTCTTGTAACCTTTTCCCCTTTTATTTCCTTTTCTGGAATGTTCACATTGAGAATAAAATTTTGAATAGCTTTATCAAGGAGTCTCTGTATTAAATTTATTGAATATTTAACCGCACTGTCAAAATTGTTGTAACTCTCACCGGAAAGCGAAAGTGCAAGTGCCTTTTTTATTCCGAGTGTACCGGCCTGGAGTGCGGCAGCGACAGTGCCAGAATAGAATACATCACTCCCCATATTTGGACCGTGGTTTATGCCTGAAACGACCATTTCTATCTCTTTATTACGAACAAGATCATGATAGGCGAGTAATACACAATCCGTTGGAGTCCCGTCAACAACAAAAAATTCATTCTTCAATTTCTCAACCCTTATGGGACGACGCAGGGTAAGAGAATGGCTTGAACCACTCTGTTGAAAACGGGGTGCTGAGACAAAGACTTCAAATTTATTATTCTTTAATTCTTTATAAAGTGCCTGGAGCCCTGCAGCATCATAGCCATCATCATTTGTTAATAATATTAAACCCATAAGAACCTTACCGCCATATTTATAAATCTTATTGTATCAATTAAAGGCATTATATAACTCCTTTCACTATTATAAAGTGTTGCTATCGGAACGAATCCAAGACGATAACCATTTTTTACTGCCTTATAAACGAGTTCAGATTCAGTCTGAAAATTTTTGGTTTTCAACTGGATTTTATCAAAAATTTTTAAATCAATCAATCTGAATCCGGATTGGACATCAGGGACATATTTTTTACCTAATAACGAGATGACCAGAGATGTGGTTCTATTGACAATCCGCCTTATAAAGGGCATATCAGGTGAGTTTTTAAGCCTCATCCCTATAATTAGGTCATACTCATTTTCTATTTTTAAAAATTTTTTTATATCAGAGGTCCTGTGTTGCCCATCAGCATCAATGGTAAAAACCTTTTTGAGTCCTTTTGATATCGCCCTTTTAAATCCCCTATTTAGTGATGCGCCTTTTCCTAAATTTTTTTCATTAGTTAATACATCAACCCTGTAGTCCAATGCAACCGCTACAGTTCTGTCTTTTGAACCATCATCAACCACGATTATCGTATTCGGTTCAAAACCGGATTCTATTAATGATTTTATGATTCCACCGATACTTTTTTCTGCATTATATGCAGGTATCACAACACCGATATAATTCATAGGCAAATAATTTTATGCTTGTTTTTGATAAAGTCAAGTATCTATGATTCAGCGTGCCAATACTGCGGTCTTCTTTGCTTTTGTTATTTTGTTTTGATAATGGTATTCAAGATAAATGATATACATTCCGGTAGGTACCTTACTTTTTAATGTCGCGCCGTTCCAGAAGAGTGTTCCTTTATCAGAATCAACAACCTTACCCTTACATAAGTCATAGATTTTAATGCCCCTTGAATCATATATTGATAGCGTGAGTTCACCACCAGGCTGGGGTAATCTATAGTCAATCTGAAGATTATCATTAATACCATCTCCGTCAGGTGTAAATATTGCTGGAGTAAGGCATAATTCACCAATCTTGCCGAGCACAAGCAATTTCTTAAATGCTGTATTATTATTTAAATTTTTGTCCTCGGCAAATTCAATTTTGAACCCAAGATTGTGTTCCCCCTGATATGGTTTTATGTATTCATAGTAGAGAAAAATTGTATCAAATGCACTGACAGGTTCACCGGCTATATTACATAATAATTCAGATTGCTCAAGTATTCTGTTATTATTTTTATCATCAAATATCGATAGTGTATAATCAATTGTTGGTCTTATTCCAGAGTTTATTATTCCGATGTTTATCTTTACATCTTCACCAGTTTCAACTTTTGCCGGAATAAATGAAATCAAATTTTCATCTAAACCAAGGTCAAATGCATCAGTTACGCTATTTTTATAGCCTGGTGTGCAACCTCCAGGATTGATACTGGGATGCCAGTTGGTAGCGGTATCAGGCAGGTAATAATCAATCCTTTCCCAGGAAATTCCGTCACCAGGGTCGCGGGGAAAGTTATCCTGGATGTATGGTGTGCCAAAACTCGTGGTGCAGGCATCGACCGTGGAGAATATTATTATCGGGTCGTTTGTCGCCAGACCATCTCCGATTGATGTGTCATCAGTGGTTAATATCAGGGTTCCTGATGGGATATTGTAGGGTTGGCAGTTTATTGAATCTGGAACTATGTATTCTCTATCAAGGATAAGGCCATAAGAAAATGGATATATAATAGTTGAATGGATACGAACATCTGGATATTTAAACAGGATTGATTCATTCTCCCAGGCACAGATTTCATCCGGATTCGCATCAAAATCGGAAATTAAATAGTTACTCAGGTCAACCGTATCTGGACTCTGATTATAAATTTCTATAAATTCATTCCTATCTCCATAAGGAGTTTCCGGTCCTTTTACATTGGACATCACTTCGGTTATAATGATGCAGGAAGAATTTAGTAGCATAAAAATTAGTAGCATATTATATAATACAAATTTTTTTTATTAAGTCAAGCATATTTTATAATCCTTCAACCTGTTGACTTTTGTCATATTCTGGTTATATTTTTATGTGAAGGTTTTTGCAATTATTGTCGGTGCTGGAAAAGGAAGACGATTTGGCGGTTTGAAACAGTTTATTGAGTTTCAGGGTAAACCGCTTATTGTTCATACTGCAGAATGTTTTGAAAAAAACAAACTTGTCGATGAGATAATAGTTGTTGTGCCTAAAGATATGGTTAAAAAGACTGAAAAATTAATGAAAAAATTTGGTTTTAAAAAAATTTATAAAATTGTTTCTGGTGGCAAAAGAAGGCAGGATTCAGTTTTTAATGGTTTTAAGGTTATAAAAGATAGGGAAGGTTTTGTGATTATTCATGATGCGGTGAGACCATTTATTACCCAGAGATTAATAGAACATGGCATAAAGTTATGCAGAAAATATAAGGCAGTTATATTCGGGATACCAATATTTGATACCTTGAAACTTGTTAGAAGAAATAAGGTTATTTGCACGGTCCCACGAATTTCACCCTATGCAATACAAACGCCACAATTTTTTAACATTAAATATCTGCGCGCGGCTTATAAAAAAGTTAATTTGAAAAATGAATTTACTGATGAGGCGGGTATCATTGAGAATGCAGGAATGGACGTGTTTGTTTTTGAGGGTGAGTCGGATAATATTAAAATAACGACGAAAAAGGATTTAGAATTTCTTAAAAAGAAATTATGAAAAAAGTTATAATATTTGGTTCCACAGGTTCAATTGGATTAAATACAACAAGGGTATTGAAAAATCTAAAAGATTATAAAATTGTTGGTCTGGCAACTTATTCAAATTATAGACTTTTGAGCCAGCAGATAAATGAATTCAGACCAGAGTATGCGGTTTTGGTTGAAAAAAAATACTACAGTGAATTAAAAAATTCTTTTGTGCAAAAAAGGATTTTTTTTGGTGAACAAGGATTATGCGAGATGATAGAAAGAACTAAGGCTGATATTCTCGTTGCTGCATTTTCAAGTGCGATTGGTATATATGCAATTCTTAAAGCAATAAAAAAGGGTTTGAGAATCTGCCTGGCAACAAAAGAGGTGCTTGTGAGTTTTGGTGAGATCGTAATGAAAGAGGTGAAAAAAAATAATGCAGAATTGATACCGGTAGATAGCGAACACTCAGCAATATACCAATGTATTGAAGGTAGAAAATCAACTGAAATTGATAAGATCATTCTCACGGCGAGTGGGGGTCCATTTTTAAATAAATCAATCAAAAATGTTCGTAAGTCTGATGTATTAAACCATCCTGTCTGGAATATGGGTAAAAAGATAACTGTTGATTCTGCGACAATGATGAATAAGGCACTTGAGATAATTGAAGCACACCATCTTTTTGGTGTTCCACCAGAGAAGATAAAGGTCGTTATCCACCCTGAGGCATTCTGCCATTCTCTGGTTCAATTTATTGATGGAACTTTAATCGGTCAGTTTTCTAAACCTGATATGAAGTTGCCCATACAATATGCATTGACAACTCCAGAGAGAATGCCATCACTTGTAAAATCAATAGAACTTGATAAAATAAAAAAGTTACATTTTCTAACTCCAGATTATAAAAAATTCCCCGGGTTAAAGTTCGCGTATGAAGCATTGATGATAGGTAAAAGTATGCCTGCTGTGCTCAATGGTGCAAATGAGGCAGCGGTCAGGGCATTTCTTGATGACAGATTAAAATTTCAGGAAATCCCCGCTGTTATAAAAAGAACAATGTCAGCCCACAAGCCTGTATCAGGGGGTATTGAAGAATACAGACAGGCTGAAATATGGGCGAAAGAATTTGTCCTTTCAGAGATCAAAAAAAGGGAGGCAAAGTGTTTTTGATAACAGTGATTGCTTTTCTTTTTATCCTCGGTTTTTCGATTACCATCCATGAATTTGGTCATTTTTTATTTGCCAAAATATTCAATATCCCGGTGGAAAAATTTTCTATTGGTTTTGGACCACCAATAATCAAAAAAAAGATTGGCGAAACTGATTTCAGAATTGCTTATTTTCCGGTTGGTGGTTATGTGAAGATGGCTGGTGAAGAGGATGCCGAAATTCCTTTTTCAAAACAGAATCTTGAATCACCTGAAAATCAAATCCCTGGTTTTTATGAAGCCCCTTTATTCCATCGGATTATGGTGGTTCTGAGTGGCCCTGTATTTAATATCTTTTCAGGAGTGATTGTTTTAATTGTTTTTTATATGTTCTTTGGATTATATGTAAATCCGCATTTGCGCTTAAAAGTTGAAAATGGAAGTTATGCTGAAAGAATTGGATTTCAGAATCTTGATTCACTCATTTCTATAAATGGAAAAGTCCTTGATTACTGGGATGAATTAGAAACTACCCTTGCGACAAAAAAAGATAGTGTGGTGAAGATTAAATTAAAAAGAGCGGGTCAAATATTAGAGATGAATTTAGTTGTGAAACCTGAATCATTGATTTTAAATCCTTTTGTTCCACCCGTAGTTGGTTCTCTTAAGATAGATGGACCTGCATATAAAGCAGGAATGGCAAATAATGATACGATTATAAATATAGGTGGCAGGGAAATTGAAACCTGGGATGACTTTGTATCAATAGTTCGTAAGTCTAAAAATGTGCCATTGAATATAATCTGGAAACACAACGGTGAATTGAAATCAGCAGTAATTACCCCGCTTCCTTATTATGACCCGATGTTAAAAGATACGATTGGTCAAATCGGAATTGTTATGCCTTTAAAGAAGATCCATATTAAACCAAATAGGGCAGTGATAATGGCAGTAAATCGTTCAATAGAGTTGATCTATTTAACACTCAAAACATTTTATCAGTTAATAAAAGGCGAAATTTCAAGGAAGGCGCTTGGTGGTCCTATTGCTATTGCAAAACTCACTGGAGAATCAGCCCGCTGGGGATTTGAAAATTTATTGAGTTTATTGAGTGTCATATCTATAAATCTCGGTCTTGTCAATCTCTTTCCTATTCCGGCTTTGGACGGTGGCCATATAATAATTGCATTGATTGAAGGAATTCGAAAGAAAAGATTTAGTAAAAAGACGAGGTTGGTAATCCAGCAGATTGGTTTTGCCCTGATTATAATGCTTATTATTTATGTTACATTCAATGACCTTACGAGATGAAGATTCTATTCTATTATCCTGTTTCATCAGCGAAGAGATTTGAACCACTCATAGCAATAAAGGGAAGTGCATTCTTTAGAAGACCGAACTATGATGCAATGCGACTTGCATACCTATCAAGAAATTATGATTTTTATTATTTTGATGAACGGACCGAAGAAAAACCCGAAATTACACCGGATTTGATTGTTTTTCCAGTTCCTCTTGCTCTTGCTTATTATACACAAACTCTATCTCAACAGTGGCGTGAGAAAGGGACTAAAACGATTGCCTATGGTGTCTATCCATCATTATTTTTGAGTGATGCGAAAAAACATTTTGATGTGATTGTGAGGGGTGATATTACTGCAGTCTGGAAAATGATACTGAATGACTATGAAAATGGTGAAATCGCAGATGTATATGAAGCAGGAGAGGCAAAGATAAGTTTTAAGACATATCGTGAATTTGAAAAAAAATACGGATTGACACCGATAATTTCTCAATTGAGGACATCTTATGGATGTTTTTGTAACCCTGAGTTTAAAGATTATTGCTACGAGAATATCATCTATAAAAAGGAGCAATTCTGGGATCCCCAGGAAGTTTACTTGGAGGTATCAAAATTACAACGAAAAATGATATATATAATGGACGATGATTTTTTACACAATCTTGACTATGCCTGTGAAATTCTTGGCAAATGCTGGCGTTTAAAGAAAATGTGGATATTTCAGACAAAAGGTTCGGTCTTTAAACATCCCAGACTTATGAATTATTTAAAAGAACATGGTGTGCGTATTATATATTTAAAAGAAGATTGGCTCGGTACCAACCTGCCAAGAGATATTTATAGAAAAGATTTTTTTAAACAAAAGGAATACGAAGTGAATATGGTCCACGGAAGTAGAATGACTGCAGGTGCTAAGATAATGCTTGGTTTTGAAGGTGAAAATGCCAAATTTTTTAGAGATTTTTTGAAATTTTTGTTAAATATCAAACTTGATTTTGTAGAAATTGCAGTCTGCACACCATTACCTTTTACTGAGACATATAAAAAATTGGAAAAAAATAAACGGATAAACAAAGACCTCTCTTTATATGATAGATGGATGCCTGTGGTAAGGTTTGATGGAATCACCCAGAATGAATTGTATAACTGGCTTGAATTACTAAGGGATAGTTTCTATTCCTGGGATGCAATTTTACGACGTTTGATGATGGTTGCACCACAGCTTGGGTTTTACAATACTATGTTTTTCTATTTCGTTCCCAATCTTTCTTATCGTGACAATTTTCTTGAAAAAGTAGGTTATCCACCTTAATTTAAAATTTTTTTTCTGGACATAAACTATGCCCGATTACCAAACCAGTATTTATGCCTAATAATTATCAATATCCCTTTGGAGTAGGGACTTTAGTCCCGTGTAAAGATGGTAGTTTGGGATTTGTGATTAGGTCCGCCAAGAGGAACAATTTCTTCCTGTTGACTTTTAGAAGATTTTTATTAGAATAGATGGGATTATTTAATTATTAAATGGATAATTTTATTGAAGGGAGGATTTAATGAATCTTGATGATAGGCTTGAGAACGTCTCAGTAATCGGTGCTGCAGGGAAGATGGGCAGTGGAATTGCAGCATTGATTGCCCAGGAGATGTTAAGATTGAAATTCGAAAATCCTGAGCGGATATATCGACTAAATCTTATAGATATGAGTGAAAAAGGGCTTGATGGACTCCGCGATTATTTAAAATCACAATTCTTAAGAACTGCAGAAAAAACGATTGTTTCACTCAGGGATAGATATAAAGACCGTGCTGACCTTGTTGAAAATGCAGAAATTGTTGATGCCTATGTGAACGACGGTATGAAACTTTTAAATTTTAGTACAGACCTAACACTGGCAAAAAATAGCCATTTGATATTTGAGGCAATTATTGAAGATGAAAAAATAAAGATAAAAACTTATAAATCATTGAAAAAACTGGTTTCAAAAGAAACATTCTTCCTTACCAACACATCAAGTATTCCGATTGGCTATATTGATGAAAAGTCAGGACTTGATGGAAGATTGATTGGTTATCATTTTTATAATCCACCAGTCGTCCAGAAACTCGTGGAAGTGATATGTTCAAAGCAAACCAGGAACGAATTAAAGGATATTGCCAGTGAACTTGGTAAACGTCTTCGTAAGAAACTCGTTCCTGCAAATGACATCTCTGGATTTATCGGCAATGGACATTTTATGCGCGATGGTCTATTTGCCCTTGATGAAGTTTTACAATTGAAAGGGAAGTATAAGTTAACCGGTGCAATTTATATAATAAATCGTGTGAGCCAGGATTTTCTTTTGAGACCTATGGGGATATTCCAGTTGATTGATTATGTAGGAATTGATGTATTCCAGTGCATACTTAGAGTTATGAGAACCCATCTTGGTGATGATACTTTGAAGCACAAGTTGATTGACAAAATGATGAAGAATGGAATAAAGGGTGGTCAATATCCTGATGGTTCACAGAAGGATGGATTCTTAAAATATGATAAAAATCGTCCGGTTGGGATCTATGACCTAAAAAAGGGAGAATATTTTATCATTACTGATGACTGGAAAAAGAAACTTGATAAACAACTTGGACCCCTGCCCGAAGGGTTTGCACCCTGGAAGGCATTGCTCGGTGATAAGAATAAAGAGGAGAAGTTAAAAAAGCATTTTTCTATGCTTAAAAATATGAATACATTTGGTGCTGAACTCGGTCTTAAATATCTAAAGAGAACAAAAGAGATTGCAGAAAATCTTGTGAAACAGAATGTCGCAAATTCAAATGAAGATGTTAATGCGGTCTTGACCAATGGATTTTACTGGTTATATGGACCAATAAATGATTACATATAAGAGATGCAGGATCGCTTCACTCGCAGTATCGTTGCACTCGCATTATCACTCCGTTCGCATAAATTGTCAATGCAAGCCGAAGGTGATACTGCAAGTCCCGAAGGGACGATACTGCAAATCCGTCAAGCATTGTGGCGGATGATACTGCGATTACTGCATTTTGACTGAAAGGAGTGATTATGCCTTTTTTAAGGAAAAAAATCTATGCCTGTGCTGGTTATAATACAATTGCCTTAGGCACAGGAAGGAAAGAATTCCATCCTAAAAAGCCAAGACCTGGTATTGAACACTATATTAAAGAGGCAGGGCTTGGTGCAATTGAACAGATAAAAAATCCAGAAAATATTGATGAAGGTGTGATTGGTAATTTTGTTGCGGATAGATTCTGCAGGCAGGGAAATCTCGGTGGATTCTTCCCCTATGTTCATTCAACATTTCAGTACAAGCCCTGTATCCATGTAGAAGGTGCCTGTGATTCAGGTGGGCTGGCATTGGTTACTTCAGTAAAGAATATCCTTTCTGACCTTGCAGATGTTGTTTTGTGTATTGGTGTTGAGATTCAAAATACAGTCAAGGCACTATATGGTGCAGACTATCTTGCTGCTGCAGGCTGGTATTCAGGTGAAAGAAAAAATGGCCATGCATATTTCTTCCCTGATAAATTTTCTGAACGTGCTGGTGCATATATGAAAAAATTTGGCGAACAGAAGACCAGGGAAGCAATGGCACAGTGGTATGTGAATGCTATAGAGAATGCAAGAAAAAATCCCAAGGCTCAGGAGTATCATAATACTAATCCTGATCTGTTTAACACAGGGATGACAAAACCCGACCCAAAGACATTCTGCGAATTTTTAAATGTCTATGACTGCTCAAAGGTTTCGGATGGGGCAAGTGCCCTGATCTTTGCTTCAGAAGAAGGTTTAAAGAAAATCAGTGTGGACAAAAAAGATGCAATTGAAATTGTTGCCTTTGCCCAGGTTCAGGATAATATTACAACACCACCTCCTGATTTGACAAAACTAACGACCTGTGAGATTGCGGCAAAGAGGTCATATGAGCGGGCAGGCATCAAACCAAATGATTTGAGTGTTCTTGAGGTTCATGATTGCTTTACGATTGCCGGTATAATGGCGATAGAAGCAGCAGGGTTTGCAAATTATGGTGAAGGTGCAGATTTTGTGAAAGAGGGTAAGACAAAAAATAGCGGTATTATCCCAACGAATACAACTGGTGGTCTTATTGGTTATGGTCATCCAACCGGTGCTACAGGTGTCAGGCAGGCAGTCGATGTGGTCCATCAATTGCTCAATAAGGCTGGTGATTGTCAGGTAAAGATTGACTCGAAAAAGCCCTTTGGAATGATTTCAAGTATGGGTGGGAATGACAAGACCGTGGTTACGATGATATTCAAGAAACCGGATTGAGACTGATTGTTTGATTTTCTATTTAACCAGATACCATTTAACCCGATGATAATTGGTTCAAAACTTTACTACCTTGATGAGGTTGATTCTACCAATGAACATGCAAAAAGAATTCTGGATAAGGCAACCGAAGGCACGGTTGTCCTTGCAGACATTCAGACTGCGGGTAAAGGAAGGCTTGACCGAACTTGGTATTCACCAGATGGTGGAATATATCTTTCCGTAATATTGTTTACTGATAAGCCCCTCTTAATTCCTATCCTTGCGGGTGTAGCAATCTGTGAGACATTTCATAATAATTATGATATTATTCCTGGTATAAAATGGCCCAATGATATCCTTTTGAATGAAAAAAAGGTTGGTGGTGTTCTTGTTGAAGCCTTTGACACTGCAGTCATAGTGGGAATCGGGATAAATTTGAATATAACAGAATTTCCTGAGGAATTAAAAGAAACTGCAAGTTCAATCTTTATTGAAACAAAAAAGAGATTAGATAAGATGATGGTTTATAATGACCTGTGCCGGGAGATTGACGATAACTATCAGATGTTAAAAGATAGTAAAGTAAGCGAGATTCTTCAAAAGTGGAGAAATTATACGATTATGTTTGGTAAGACCGTGAAGATTGAGACACCTGAAAAAGTTGTTATTGGCAGGGTAATTGATATAGCAGGGAATGGTGCACTGGTCATTATGCTTCCAGATGGAAAGATTGAAAGGGTTCTCGCAGGTGAGTGTATAATAATAAAGGAGTGTAAGGCAGAGATTCCCTGAAGAACCGAAATAAATTTTTAAATGCAGATTATTAGTCTGCAAAAAAGGAGATGATTATGTATTCAAAGAAATTTAATAACTATTACATTTTGAGACTTAAAAAAGGTGAAGAAATTATACAAAGCCTGACAGATTTTGTTAAAAAGATTAAACTCAAAGGAGCTTTTGTTTATGGCTTGGGTGTGGGCGAGAACCTTACACTTGGTTATTTTGATGCGCATAAAAAGTCTTATATAAAAAAGCAATTCAAAGGTGAATACGAATTCACAAGTTTCCTCGGCAATATTTCTTATTTTGGAAAAGAACCAGTTATACATATCCATGTGACCATTACCGATAAGAAATTCAATGCATATGGTGGACATCTATTCTCAGGCTATGTCCCTGCAACCCTGGAGATTATAGTTTTTCCTCTGGGAAGGGCATTAGAAAGGAAGAAAGATATTGTAACCGGGCTTAACCTGCTCGCGATATAGAAGATTTAAAACTTCATAGACAATTTGTGGCAGGTTAGTTTTTTTAAATATCAGACTCTTTTAAAGGGGTGGAATTAGAGAGTGATTAAAGGAGTGATATGATTCAAATTTATACAGGTAATGGAAAAGGGAAGACGACCGCAGCATTGGGACTTGGATTGAGGGCGGTCGGGCATGGAAAAAAGGTAATAATGATTCAATTTATGAAGGGCAAGATTAATTATGGAGAACTGAATGCGGTCAAATTATTGAAAAATTTCAAGATTGAACAATACGGCAGACCTGATTTTGTTGACAAAGACCATCCAGCAAAGATAGATATTGAACTTGCAAAAAAGGGGTTTGAAAGGGCAAGAGAAATAATAAAGGGCAAAAAATATGATATCGTGATATTAGATGAATTGAATGTGGCAGTTGATTATGGATTGATTCCTGTTAAAGAAGTTGTTGAACTGCTAAAGAAAATTCCAAAGAAAATGGAGATAATTATAACTGGTAGATATATGCCTGAAGAATTTCAGGGATATGCTGACCTGATAAGTGAAATTATAGAGATAAAACATTATTTCCTGAAAGGTGTAAAGGCAAGAAAGGGAATAGAATATTAAAACATTGTAAATCTTGACATTGTTGTTTATTTCAATATAATATAATATTAAGTTATCACTGCTTTTGTTTGGATAATTTTTTTGAAAATGGGTAACTGAGAAGAAAAGGAGGTTTATGATATTTTCTATTGAGAAGTTCTGGGAACATTATAAGAACAAATACAGGGCAATAAATATTGCTGCACTTTATGCCCGGAAGGTAAAGGATGAGCAGTTGCAGGGTTTGATAGATAAGAGAGTAAATCCGATAAGGGAAGCATTAATTAAGTGTTCTGCAGGTGTTATAAAATATAAAGAGTGAAGGTCGTCATAGGAATAACCGGTTCTATTGCCGGATATAAGGCATTAGAACTTATCAGACTTTTGAAACGCAAAGGGAATGAAGTAAAGGTGGTTCTTACAAAATCTGCACTTGAGTTTGTAACCCCTATTTCCTGCCAGACACTTTCTGATAATGAGGTCTACATTGACCAATTTGTCCTGACAAAAGGGATAAAACACATTTCGCTTAATGATTGGGCTGATATTCTGGTTGTTGCGCCTGCGACTGCAAATATAATTGGTAAGACAGCAAATGGAATTGGTGATGATCTCCTTTCCACAACGATAATTTCTTTTCAGAAACCTATTCTTTTTGTTCCGGCAATGGATTCAGGTATGTGGAATAATAGGATTGTCCAGGATAATTTAAAAAAACTGAAAAATAATGGTTATTATATACTTGAGCCTGATTCAGGACCACTCGCTTCAGGCAAGATTGGTAAAGGTAGATTTCCAAGGGTGGATAGGATATATAATAAGATACTTGTTTGTGTAAATAATTACCGAACACTTGAAGGCAAAAAGATTCTCATAACCGGTGGAAGGACCGAGGAGGATATTGATTCAGTCCGGGTTGTTACAAATCGTTCTTCAGGTATTATGGCACTGGAATTGTATGAAGCTGCAAAGTGCAGGGATTGCGATGTCCGGCTGATTATGGGACAGGCTAGTGTTATGGTTCCTGATGAACCAGAGATAATCAGGGTAAGGACTTCTTATGAAATGTTAAATACACTAAAAAAACATATTGAATGGGCAGATATTTTGATAATGAGTGCTGCGGTCGGAGATTATAAGCCCTTAGAATTGAGGAATACGAAAATTCATTCTAACTCCCTTAGACTGGTTTTAAAAAAGAATATAGATATTTTGAAGTCAATAAAAAATTACAAAAAGGATAAAATATTTATTGGATTTTCTGTAGAGGATAAGGATGACCTAAAAAGGGCTCAAAAAAAATTAAAAGAAAAAGACCTTGATTATATTATCTCAAATCCAGTATCGGTTATTGGAAAAGAGACTACTTCGGTGACCATATTAAAAAAGAATGGGGAAATTTTAGAACCGGGAAGAATGAGTAAATGGGAACTTGCAAATCAAATCTTTGATTTGATTGTGAAAGAATAGAAAATGCTTGAAGATAAAAGGGTCCCACCACATTCTCTTGAAGCCGAAGAATCAGTTCTCGGTTCAGCACTCCTTGATGAATCAGCAGTTGTTAAGACACTTGAGATCTTGAAAGAGGAACATTTTTATTCACCTGCAAATCAGAAAATTTTTCGTGCGATTGTTGATCTGTATAATCATAATACGACGCCTGATCTCGTTACCGTTACCGACTGGTTGAGAAAAAATAAGATGCTTGAGGAGATAGGAGGTGCAGACTATCTTTCAAATATAGTTGCCGGTGTTATTACTACTGCCAATGTAGAACACCATGCACGCGTTGTTCTGGATAAGGCAATAAAAAGGACACTGATAAAATCTTCTATGGATATTTTAAAAAATGCATTTGAGGATGCACAGAGTGCCGCGGAAATGGTTGATATTGCCCAGAATCTCATTTTCCAGATAAAAGAAAGGGGATTGCGCAAAGACCCTATGCCGATAAAGGTTTTTGTTACAAACATACTTGAGACAGCTGAGAAGATGCGCGGGGCAAGATTGGTCACAGGTGTGGAAACAGGATTTTTTGCACTGGATGAATTGACTTCAGGTTTTCAAAAGGGTGATTTTATTATCATCGCAGGAAGACCGAGTATGGGAAAGACCGCATTTGCACTAAATATCGCTGCTTTTGCTGCAATTAAAAATAATGTGCCCATAGCAATTTTTTCTCTTGAAATGTCTGCAGAAAGTCTGACGCAGAGGATGTTATGCAGTGAAGCTGGCGTGAATTTAAGGAATCTGCGCCGTAATATCCTAACTGACCAGGATTGGGTAAATCTTGCTACTGCAGCCGGAAATTTAGACCGTGCACCCATATTCATAGACGACAGTGCATCTCTGACAATGCTTGAATTAAAGACAAAAGCAAGAAGATTGAAAGTTGATTACAATATTCAACTTATTATTATTGATTATTTGCAGATGATTGCTGGCACCCCTGGTTTAAAACAGGCGGTTTCGCGCCAGCAGGAGATCTCGGATATTTCGCGGTCATTAAAGGGATTGGCGAAAGAACTGGATGTGCCTGTCGTCGTTGTATCCCAGCTTTCAAGGATGCCTGAACACAGGGTCGGAGACCATAGACCAAGGCTTGCGGATTTACGGGAGAGTGGTGCGCTTGAACAGGATGCGGATGTGGTGATATTTATTTATCGCCATGAGTTTTATAACCCTGATGACCCTGAAGCCAAAGGTAAGGCAGAGATAGATGTAGCAAAACAGAGGAATGGTCCTACAGGAAGGATTGAACTTGGTTTTCAAAAAGAATTCACAAGATTTACAAACCTTGCACCAGGTTCCATCATTACGGAGGTGGAGGATTTTGAACCTTTTTAGTAATATCGCAGACTTTTCTGCATTCTTTTTGAAAAGTTTCTTTTTTCCCTGGAACTTGCGCAAACAGAGGGCAAGAATTGTTGAACAGATTGATAGTGTTGGTGTTGGTTCTCTGCCGATCATCATTTTAATCTCTGCGTTCCTTGGTTTGGTCACGACCGTTCAATTATCATATCAATTACTTGGTTTATTGCCGAGATATTTTCTTGGCGCAGTTGTGGGTAGGATGGTTTTGATAGAACTCGGACCGATACTAACGGGTTTGATTGTAAGTGGCAGATGTGCATCAGCAATGGCAGCAGAGATCGGAACAATGCGGGTTACCGAGCAGATTGATGCCCTTGAATCAATGGCAATAAGTCCATACCAGTTTCTTGGATTCCCCAGGATAATGGGAACTCTCATTTCTCTTCCCATCCTCACTGTTTTTTCAGAATTCGTTGCAATCTACACAGGCGGTCTATATGCTCATACATTTTTAAATGTTCCTTTGAGTGTATACAACTATGGTTTGGTAAGGAATTTCTTCACCCGCGACCTTTTTGGTGGGCTACTGAAATCCATTCTGTTCTCTTTTGCGATATCAGTATCTGGTTGTTTTTTTGGATTTAAGGTCAAGGGTGGTGCCAAAGAGGTTGGTGCTGCTACAACCTATGCAGTAGTTACTGCCTGTGTTTTAATTCTAATCCTCGATTTCATTGTTGCCCTTCTGGTGTTCGGCTAAAATGATAGAGATAAAAAATTTAACAAAACAATTTGATGGACTCTTTGTGCTCAAAGATGTGAGTTTTATTGTTGAGGATGCAAAACTTGTAGTTGTTTTAGGACCGTCTGGAACAGGGAAGACCGTTCTTCTAAAATCAATACTCCGCTTACTGCCGGTGGACAACGGGGAAGTTTATTTTGATGGAAAAAATATCTTGAGTGCGGACAGCGGGGAGGTGTATGAGATAAGAAGGAATGTTGGTTTTATTTTTCAGAGCAGTGCACTGTTCGATTCTATGAATGTTTATGAAAATATTGCTCTGCCCCTGGTTGAGCATACAAAAATCTCAGGGAGAGAGGTGAAGGAAAAAGTGAAGGAATTGCTGGAAATTGTGGGATTGCCGGGCAAGGAGAAATTATATCCCAATGCGTTATCCGGTGGAATGAAAAGGCTTGTTTCAATCGCCCGTGCACTTGCGCTTGAACCTCGCTATCTATTCTATGATGAACCTACAACTGGACTTGACCCGATTATGCGTGAAAGGATAGTGAATTTGATAGCAAATCTAAAAAGGGATTTTAAAAAGAGCGGGATTGTAGTTACCCACGACCTTGAGACAGCCCGGATAGTCGGTGATGTGATATATATGTTAAAAGATGGTCAAATTAAAAAATTGGATAGGATTGAGAAAGGAATCTATGGATAGAAATATTAAAAAAACATTGGTTGGTGTTTATATTACGTTTGGTGTGATACTTTTTGTAGTATTTTATATCCTTCTTTCAGGGAAGATTTCATTACATCACACCAAAGAGGTAAAGGTTTATTTTGATGATGTGACCTGGTTAAGGTCGGGTGATCCGGTTATCATATACGGAATAGAAAAAGGAAAGGTAAAATCAATGCAACTAAAGGGTGATAAGGTTCTGGTAACTCTTGCCCTTGAACCAGAAGTCGTCCTTTATGATGATTCAAAGATTTCTATCAGACTCGTGAGTTATCTTGGTTCAGACCGTTATATAAAAATCGTACCGGGAAGGAGCGGTGTAATACCAGAATATTATTATGGCTACAATGCATCATTTGATATTGAACTTGTGGCAGCAAAACTTGATAGTTTGAGCAATCTATTTAATGACATAAAACTTCCGGATTTGAGTAATGTCGGAGACAAATTTGCCGGTTTGCTGGATAAAAATATTAAAGACTTGAAGGAAATGATAAGGGAACCAAAGGAGCAATTGGGATTGATTGCACTTAAACTGGGTGTGCTTCTTGACTCGTTAAATTCACTACTTCAAAAACAGGGAACTGTAGCAAAACTTGTAGAATCTGATGAACTTTACGAAGAAGTAAGAGAAACCAATCAGGCATTGAAATCGCTTATAGAAGATATAAAGGCAAACCCCAAAAAATATCTGGAGATAAAGGTATTCTGATGAAAAACCGATTTGTCTGTCAAAATTGTGGTGCGGTTTCACCAAAATGGCTTGGTAGATGTCCAAACTGCGGTGCTTTTAATACAATGGTTGAAGAACCGGTTGACCGGGATGAATCAAGTATAAAAAAGGTAAAACCAGTTGTGCTTTCATCAGTTCCTTATGAGGAATTTAAACGGAGGTCAGTAGGGATTGACGAGATGAACAGGGTTCTGGGTGGAGGTCTTGTTCCTGGTTCTTTGATCTTGCTCGGTGGTGACCCGGGGATTGGTAAGTCCACATTAATGCTACAGATTTCTGATTTCATCAGCAGAAATGGTGGAAAGATATTTTATGTGAGCGGAGAAGAATCAGCTTCCCAGATTAGACTAAGGGCTGAGAGACTGGGTATGAGTGCGAATAATATCAATATCCTTGCTGAAACCGAACTCAATTCAATCCTTAATGTTGCCGAAGAGGTAAAACCGGATTTGATGGTCATTGATTCAATCCAGACAATCTATAAATCAGAGATATCTTCAGCACCAGGAAGTGTTGCCCAGGTCAGGGAATGTGGCGGTGATATTATGAGATTTGCCAAGGCTCATAACATTACTACTGTTATCATCGGCCATGTAACAAAATTTGGGGTTATTGCGGGACCGAAGACATTGGAACATATCGTTGATACAGTATTATATTTTGAAGGTGATAAAGAAGGGCAGTTCAGAATTTTAAGGGCGATAAAGAATAGGTTTGGTGCTACGAATGAACTCGGTATTTTTGAAATGACAGGCAATGGTCTTAAAGAGGTTGAAAATCCATCAAGTATATTTATTTCTGATATAATGGCGCCGGGTGCGGTTATTGTCTCGGTGATTGAAGGTTCAAGACCATTTTTAGTTGAAGTCCAGGCACTTACAAGCCCAACATTTTTTAACTATCCCCAGCGGGTTACAACCGGCATAGATTACAAGAGACTGGCAATGCTCCTTGCTGTTCTGGAACGGCGGGTTGGTATAAATGTTTATGGACTTGATTGTTTTGTAAATGTTGCAGGAGGAATAAAAGTTACCGAACCATCAAGTGATTTAGGAATAATCCTTGCCATTGCCTCATCCATAAAGAATAAACCAGTGAGTAAAGACCTGCTGGCGATTGGTGAGGTAGGACTCTGTGGCGAAGTAAGGCCGGTTTTTGGAATTGATATGAGACTCAAAGAAGCAGAACGGCTTGGTTTTAAAACTGCTATTGCACCTGCAAAGAATAAAATACCTGATAATTTAAAAATGGATGTAATGCAGGTGAGCGAGGTTAATGAAGCAGTTTCCGCAATATTCTCGACCTGAAAAAAGGGGGTTGAATGTTGTTCTTTAGAAAAGAAGAGAGATTTGTTCTCGATTCATCGTGTATCATAGATGGTCGGATCGTTAATCTTTTTGAAAAAAAATTTTTTGAAGGTAAGGTGATAATCCCTTATCTTGTGAGAATTGTGGTGCGCCGAAAGATTGGCGTTGAGGCAGATAAGATAATCAGCAATCTCAAAAAATTTGTGAGTGTTGAGTTTGTTGATAAAAATGTTGATGGTGTTGTGGAAGAGGAATGCGTGTTGAAGACTGCTGAACGCAGGAAAGCAAAGGTCATCACTGCATCTGACGGTTATGAATTTTATATCAAATCGTTCCCTGATCTGCGTATTATCAATATAAAAGAACTTTATCGCATCCTTACCCCGTTGTTCTATCCGGGCAGAATTATTTCGGTGCGAATAATAAAAAGGGGATTAAACCCTAATGAAGGGGTTGGTTATATTGAAGGTGTGAAGGTGATAGTGGAGAATGGTGCAAAATATATAAATCGGAGTGTTGATGTTAAGGTTGTTTCAATGATACAATCAGAAACAGGAAATCTGGTCTTCGGCACAGCGATTGAACCTGCAGAAAATTTCATAGAAACTGAGGAACAAAAAATAAAAGGTGGGCAGGTAAAATGAATGATAATGTAATATACCTTGACGGCATTTTAGAACGTTTATGTAAGGCAAATGGAGTTGGTTATGCAGGTGATGTGAAGAATGTGCTTCTTAATGAAATAAAATCTTTTACTGATGAGGCGCGAATTTTTCCTGATGGCAGTGTTTATGGGTTAATCAAAGGGGTTAATAATATTAATGTAATGCTTGCCTGTCATATTGATGAAATCGGATTTGTTGTTATTGATATTGAAGATAATGGGTTTTTAAGATTCAAACAGGTTGGTGGTTGTGATGACAGGATATTGCCTGGACAGGAAATGATTATTCTGGGAAGAAAAGAGATAAGAGGTTATGTTGGTGCTAAACCACCACATTTAATGAAAAAAGAAGAGGCAGATAAAGTTATGAAGACTGACAAACTATTTATTGATACGGGAATGAAACCAGAGGTTTTAAAAAAGTTTGTTAACATTGGTGATTTTATCTGTTTTGCAGGACATTATGATAGACTACAGGGCGATTTGAGAAGTATTAAGGCACTTGATAATCGTTCAAGCATTGCCTGTGCAGTACTTGTTCTGCGCGAAATTTCAAAACTTGGTTCACCGGTTAATCTACATTTTGTTGCAACGAATCAGGAAGAATTTTCCGGACTTGGGGCAAGGATTCATTCATATCGTTTGAATCTGGATTATTGTGTGGTGGTTGATGTTACACATGGTGAATATCCAGGGTTATCAGAAGGAGAATGCTTCAGTTTGAATAAAGGACCGGTTATTGCCCGCGGTGCTACAATACCGCAGAAATTATTCCGTCTGCTTACTGAATCTGCTATATCAAATGAGATTCCGTATCAGGTTGAACCACTACCGAGTTATACAGGAACCGATGCTGATGCTATCGCATTTAACAAGGAAGGAATCCCAACCTGTGTTTTAGGCATACCACTTCGCTATATGCATACGCCGGTTGAGGTTGTCTGTCTTAAAGATATTGAAAGAACCTCCAGGCTTGTGATTGAGTTTATAAAAAAACTTTGATAATATTCTGTAATTTATTTGTAACATTCTGTTGTATAATTATCTGTAATACAAAAAGGAGATTTTATGGACTGGGGTTTAAAAAATAGATTATCAAGGATAATTAAACCAGCAACCGGTAGAACCGTGATGCTGGCTGTTGACCACGGTTATTTTCTCGGTCCGACAAGTGGACTTGAGGTGCCAAAAAAAACCATAAAGCCACTTCTCCGTTTTGCCGACTCGCTAATGCTCACCAGGGGTGTATTGCGGACTTCTGTGCCTGCTGATTTTGATATTTCTGTAGTGCTTCGTGTCTCTGGTGGCACAAGTATACTTTCCAAAGATTTATCAAATGAGGGTATAACGACTTCTATAAAAGAGGCAATCAGGTTGAATGCCTGCGCTGTTGCATTGTCAATATTTGTTGGCTCAGAAAATGAAAAAGAGACCTTGCTTGCTCTTTCTGAACTTGTGAATCAATCTGAGGATTATGGTATTGCGGTCTTAGCAGTGACGGCTGTGGGCAGGGAGATGGAGCGCGATGCAAAATATCTGAGTCTATGCTGTCGTATCGCAGCAGAACTCGGTGCCCATTTTGTGAAGACATACTATTGTGAAGAATTTGAGAAGGTTGTTGAGACCTGTCCGGTGCCAATTGTGATTGCTGGTGGTAAAAAAATTCCGGAAAAAGATGCATTACAACTTGCCTATAATGCAATCCAGAAAGGTGCAGTTGGTGTTGATATGGGCAGGAATATATTCCAGTCTGAAAATCCGGTTGCAATGATACAGGCAGTAAGGGCAATAGTGCACAAGAATGCGTCGGTAGATGAGGCTTATGAGATTTTTGAAAAGAAAAAAAGAGAATAATTTTTAATTATGCGTGTAGCAGTTTACTACAATAATCGCGATATAAGAATAGAAGAAAGACCAATCCCTGAAATTAATGATAACGAACTTCTGGTAAAGGTTATAGCCAGTGGAATATGCGGTAGTGATGTGATGGAGTGGTATCGAATAAAGAGTGCACCCAGGGTTCTGGGGCATGAGATTGCAGGTGAGATTGTAAAGGTGGGAAAAAATATTAAAAAATTTAAAATAGGCGATAGGGTCTTTGTTTCACACCATGTTCCCTGTAATGAATGTCGATATTGTTTAAAGGGTTATCATACGGTTTGTGAGACCCTGAAGAAAACGAATTTTGACCCTGGCGGTTTTTCTCAATACCTGCGCGTTCCTGAGATAAATGTAAAATTTGGAACTTTCCTGTTACCAAAAGAGATTTCATATGAAGAGGGCACATTCATTGAACCACTCGGTTGTGTAATAAGGGGGCAGCGATTTGCGCAAATAGCAATGGAAGATACGACCCTGGTGATTGGTTCAGGTATAGCAGGTATTTTGCATATCAAACTTTTAAAGGCAAAGGGGGTTAAGAGGGTATTTGCCACGGATATAAACGAATACCGCCTTGATTTTGCAAAGAGATGTGGGGCAGAGGTGATAGATGCGAGGGATAATGTAACAGAAAGGGTAAAAGAATTAAACAATGGTCGTCTTGCTGATATTGTGATTGTAAATACTACCGCACTAAGTGCTTTTGAACAGGCATTTTCTTCGGTTGACCGAGCTGGTACACTTTTATTATTTGCCCCCACTGCTCCAGATGTGCGTATTCCTCTTCCTTTATTTGACCTTTATTTTAAAGGAGTAAAGATTATATTTTCCTATGCTGCAGTTCAAAAAGATATAATTGAGGCGATTGAATTATTAAAAAGTAAGAAAATTAATGTTGTTGATATGATTACAAACAGGTTTGGTCTCAATGAAATTCAGAAAGGTTTTGAACTTGTAGAAAAGGCAGACCGCTCATTAAAGGTAATAATTGAACCACATATACCGAGTAGCGAGTAAAGGGTAGAAAATAATATCCCCCTTGACTTTCTATCAAAAGTCTTTATAATATGATTAGTTTTATAAACCTAATGGCCCCTGAAGGAGGCTTTTTTTATGAAGATACTTATTCTGGACGATAAAAATGAGAATCGGAAATTTTTAAAAGAGATTTTAAGTAAAAAGGGGCACAATGTAGTTGAAACCAATAATTGTGTTGATGCCTTTAAACTTTTATCTGAAAATGGATTTGAACTCATTATCAGCGGAATTCTCCAGCCGGTCCTTGATGGTTTACAATTCTGTTATCGCGTAAAAAATAATGAAAAGACAAAAGATATACCGGTCATAATCTGTGCTCCAGGAATTACTGATGGAACCGATTTAGAATATTTACAAAATCTTGGTGCTGACGGAGTCATAGATTATAACATACCAGAGGATGAATTAACAACAAAACTTTGTGCCCTTGTTGAGGATATAGATGGGAGGTTGGTAAAATCAAAGGTTCCTATTTCAGGGATAGATAAATTAGTTTTACAAGATTATAGCCGGCATTTTATACAAAAAATTGCGGGAATAACAACAAAATATCAAACAGTTTTTGATAGCGCAGGTGATGGTATTATGGTGATGAAGGATTATAAATTTGTAGAATGTAATAGAAGGGCAATGGAGATATTTGGTTGTGATGAAAAGGATATAATTGGAAGATACCCATATGAATTTTCACCTGAATTCCAACCCGATGGAAGGGAATCAAAAGAAAAGGCGATAGCAATGATGGATGAGGCACTCAGGGGTAAATTAGTCCATTTTGAATGGAGGCATAAAAAACTTGACGGCACATTATTTGATACAGAGGTTAGTTTGAGAAGGTTTGAGTTGCCTGATGGTGTATATCTACTTGCCGTTGTAAGGGACATAACCGAGAAAAAACGAGCTCAGGACCAATTACAAAAGAGTGAAGAACTCTTTCGTACAATCTTTGAATCCGCAAAGGATTGTATATTTATAAAAAATAGGGCACTGAAGTACATAATGGTCAATAAATGCACTGCACAAATATTCGGGATAGAATGTGATGAAATAATCGGTAAGACCGATGCAGAATTTTTTGGCCCTGATGAGGCACAAAAAATTGTCTCTGAAGACCTGATGGTTTTAAATGGCGAAGTGATTGAAAGTTTTCCTGAAAAGACTATAAGGGGGAAGAGATTAAAATTTCATACTATAAAAGTTCCACTCCGTAATGAAAAGGGCGAAGTCTGGGGACTATGTGGTATTGCACGGGATATCACTGAATATGAAATTATGAAACAAGATTTGGTAAAGAGTCAGGGCCGGTTGCAATTGATAAGTGATAACATAGAAGAGGTTATTTTCATCCTTGATATGGATTTAAAATTTACATTTGTAACACCTTCTATAAAAATAATCGGTTATGATATCGAGGAATTGTTAAAAAACGGTATTGAAAAACTTTTGACTGCAGAATCTTATGTAGATGTGATGAAGGTATTGAGAGAAGAACTCGATATCGAAAAAACACATAAAGTAGATAAAGAGAGAACCCGTGTTTTGACACTCCAGATAAGAAAAAAGGATAGGTCAATAATCTGGGCAGAGATAACATTTAAATTTTTAAGGGATGGAGAAGGTAAACCGAATGGAATCCTGGGTGTGGCAAGGGATGTTACTGAGACATATGAGGCATATCAGAAATTAAATAGAAGTTATAGACAATTGGACAGACTTCTTGAAGGTGTGGTGACTGCCCTTGCCTCAGCAGTTGAAAAGCGTGACCCATATACTGCTGGTCATCAGCGCCGTGTTGCAGAATTGACAATTGCAATTACAAAAGAATTAGGGGTTTCAAAGGATATAATAGATTATCTCCGTATCGCTGCCCTGCTCCATGATGTTGGTAAGATATATGTACCTGCTGAGATTCTTGCCAAGCCAACGAGTTTGACTCCAGCAGAGTTTGAGATAATAAAGACGCATAGCCAGGTTGGTTATGAGATTTTAAAACCGGTTGATTTTCCCTGGCCCATACCTGAGATAGTTTTACAGCACCATGAGAAGAACGATGGTTCTGGTTATCCATTGGGATTGACCGGTGATAAGATAATGATGGAGGCAAAGATCCTCTGTGTTGCAGATATAGTCGAGGCAATGATGTCCCACCGTCCTTACCGTGAGGCACTTGGTCTTGAACAGGCGCTCGGTGATATAAGCAAAGGAAGGGGAATAAAATTTGACCCTGATATTGTAGATATTTGTATAAAATTATTTAAAGAGAAAGGATTTAGATTTACTAAATAATCCTTTTTTCCCTTTTTACCAGTGCATATAAAACACCGCCAATGCCGATTGTGATTGCAACATAGACTATCACAAAACCTAAAATCCAGATTAGGATTCCCCAAAAACCTGTATTCTTTAATAATGTTCCAATTATCAAAACAAGCATTGTAGCAAGCCAGCCTATCGTGAAGATACCAATCCGATTATTCAAACCCCAGTTCAGACCAGTGCATATCCTTTCTCCAAGGACAACAGAAAACCCAGAGATACCAAAGATTATGCAGATGAATATTGCAAAGATGAAAGCGGGTATTATCGGAATTCCTATGATGGATATGACAAAGAGAAGAATCAAGGGAACAAACATTATTTCAATTCCAATACCGATTGCAATACAAACCCAGATATTCTTCTTTATCTTGTTTTCTATACTATTTATTGCCCCGGGAAATACCAGAAGAAATAAGAGATTCAATAGATAGAGAACGATAATAAATGCAATTGATGTGATGATGTATAAACCGGTTCTAAATGGGAATTTATTCTGGTTTAATCTAAACAAACGCGTTATACCAGGCATCACCCTATCGAGTTTACCAATGTCAATGGTTGTGATTTTTCCTTTTACTGTTGCAAAATCAGAACGGTCAACACTTCCACCAACGATTGCAATATCACCCATAACAACCGAACCAGAATCAAGGTTAACTGAACCACCGGCAACAGCGATATCACCCTTTATCCTGCCTTTATTCTGCACCGATCCGCCTGCAACTGCAGCATCACCGGTTATTTCACCATAATTTTCAATCTCGCCTCCAAAAACTGCAACATCTCCATCTATCACACCATTGATTATTACTGAACCACCCATCACTGCAAGGTCACCATCAATAACTCCATCAATTGTAGCATTTCCACCACTCACCGATACATCTTCTCTGAGTGTATCATTAAATTTTAAATGATAATCACCAGAAAATTTATATGCACAGGGTTCGTTGTCAAATCGATTACCTGCGGTTAAAATGGTAAGTATAGTTATAAATGGTATCACTATGCCTCCTGGTTTAAAGATTTTTTCCAGAGATTATTAAATAGAAGCACAAGCATCCCGGTTCCAAAGAACAAAACAGTAAGGCGTACGAAAAAACCGAGATAAGGAATGAGTGAGATAATGCTAACAATGATTATACCCACAATGAATGAAATGAATGGCGAAATCGTCCCTTCTTTTTTTATCAATCTAATCAGGACTTCACCAAATCCTGTAGCAAATACTATGCCTGATAAATAGGAAATGGTTAAAAAGAGAAAGAGACAGAAGATTGAAATAGGGATTCCAATTACTGTTATCAATGTTATCACCATTGCAACAGGGATGACTATGATTGTGAGAAAACCAAATCCAAGCGATTTCCAGGTAGAGTTTTTCAGGATTTCATTTGTTTTTGTAATGAATGGTTTGAATAGGGCGATCAATATTATACCGATTATCAATCTGCTTATAAAAAATATTGTTTTTATAAAACCGCCCAATCCACCTTTTTTATGTTTTCCCTCTTTTTCTTCAATCTTCTTATATTCTGTCTTTCCCATGACTTTAGCATCAGGTTCTATCTGCGGTTCTTTTTTCCCTTTTATAAGAAGGTCACCCATAATACTTGAGCCCGATTTGATACTGGTTTTATTCGCACCTATATTTGCACTACCTATCTTTCCCTGTAGATTGAATCTTCCCATTTCGCCTTTTACCCTACCCTGGACCTCGCCATCAATATCCACTTCACCACCATAGGCAATGAGGTCTTTTTTTATTAGGCTATTCTTTTCAGTTTTAAGCTGCCCACCAAAAAACAAAAGATTGTTTTCAATACTACCATCTGCTTCAAGTGTTCCACAGAATGCCCATAGGCTTCTGCAATTTTGTGCATTATATTTTATTTCAGAACCACCTGTATATATAGAACCATTTATCACGCCGGTTATGACTACTTCCTGGGCAAATGCAAATAAATCGCCATTTATTCTTCCATCAATCTTCACTTTTCTGCCAGTTGCAATAAGGTCATCATCAATGACCTCATCAGAACCTATTAAAATATCCCTGCCACTTTTAAATACAAGTGCATTTCCAGGTACAGAAAGGGCAAGGATTATGGCAAAGATAATAATAATTTTTTCTGCCTTCATAATACCTCCTTATTTTTCAATGTTTTTCCCAGGGTTAAACATATCAATAAACTGAATAAAAGTCCCACACAGATAAAAAACTGGTTAAACCTTAAAAAGGATGAGACAATGAGGAATAATCCATTACCAACTGGTTTTATTTTATCAAAGATATGGACAAATCCTGGTAATTCAAGGAGCAGTTTTGAAAATAAGTAATTTGGGATCGGGGTTAATAATAGAAGCAAAAGCCCTGCTAAGTATAGACCTCCAAATACCGGGGCAACTCTATACCAGGGCACATACCTTCTGATTTTTATTGCTGAAATGACACGGGCATTGAACTCAAGCCCAGGAAAGAATTCGGTCAGATTGAATATTTCTTGCTTAATCCTTTCCATTTCAAGATAAAACCCTTTGCATTGGGGGCAGTTTTCAATGTGTTCAAAGAGTTTTTTTTCCTCTTCTTTTGTTATTTCCCTATCCAGTCTCTTATGGATAAGTCTTTCTATATCTTTATGCCCCATCAATAAGTAATACGGAAAAATTTTTAAAAAGTTTCAGAAATTAGAATATAAATGGGTTATAGGTGCTTATAAATTAAGTGTTGATTTTTGGTTAAATCTATTTATTATTATCTGTGGCATATACTGAGAAATTTGATATCATTATTGTGGGCGGGGGACATGCAGGGATTGAGGCATCCCTTGTTTCTGCCCGCTGCGGTTTTAATACCCTGATTTTGACCCTTAATTTAGATAATATCGGGCAGATGTCGTGCAATCCTTCAATCGGTGGACTTGCCAAAGGGCATCTCGTCAAAGAGATTGATGCAATGGGTGGAGAAATTGGTTTTCTTGCCGATAAAACTATGGTTCAGTTCAGGATGCTCAATCGTTCAAAAGGTCCTGCGGTGTGGTCTCCAAGGACACAGAATGACCGTGCACGATATAAACAGGAGGCTCAGAAAACGCTGATAAATCAAAAGAATCTTATAATAAAACAGGAAGAAGTGACTGATATCCTGGTTGAAAACAATGGGGTTTTCGGCGTCAGGACAGGCATAGGAAATGAATATCTTGCCCGGGCAATCATTATCACGACAGGGACATTTTTAAATGGATTGATGCATATTGGTCTTGAGACCTATACTGGAGGCAGGATTGGAGAACCAGGTTCAAGTAAATTGAGTGAATCATTAAAAAAATTGGGTTTCAGTCTGGGAAGATTAAAGACCGGAACCTCGCCGCGCATAGCAAAGGATTCTGTTGATTTATCTAAAATGGATATCCAGGAAGGTGAAGAGCCGATAGAACCATATTCTTACAGGACATCTTATCTTAATATAGAACAACTGCCCTGCTATATAACAAGAACGAATGAAAAAACACATGATATAATAAACAAAAACCTTGACCGTTCACCACTCTATACCGGCAGGATCGTCGGGATAGGGCCCAGATATTGCCCATCGATTGAGACAAAGGTGGTCAGATTTAGAGACCGCGATTCACATCTTATATTCATAGAACCCGAAGGATATGATACAGGTGAATATTATCTCAATGGTCTATCAACATCCCTTCCTTATGATGTCCAGATAGAGATGCTCCATTCAATAAATGGTCTTGAAAACGCAGTGATAACAAGACCTGGTTATGCTGTGGAATATGATTTTGTCTATCCGATACAGTTATATCCGACCCTTGAAACTAAATTGATAAAAAATCTTTATTGCGCCGGACAGATAAATGGAACATCAGGTTACGAAGAGGCAGGTGCCCAGGGATTTATGGCAGGGATAAATGCGGTTTTGAAATTGCAGAACAAAAATCCTTTTGTTTTGAAAAGGTATGAGGCATATATTGGAGTTTTGATCGATGACCTTGTCACTAAAAACACCCTTGAGCCTTATCGGATGTTTACATCACTTGCCGAACATAGATTGATATTGAGAATAGATAATGTTTATGATAGACTTATGCGTTATGGAGTTGATTTTGGACTGGTAAATTCAGAGTATTATGAGCGATTTATGAAGGAAAGAAAGGCAATTGATAGAACGATTGAGACATTAAGAAAAACAATTATAAAACCAGAAGTGATTAATCCTATTTTGTGTTCTAAGAACGAAATCCCAATTTCAGAAGAGAGTGGTGGTGTGAGCTTGTTACAGATTTTGAAGAGACCTGATATTCATTGGGACGACATCAAGATTTTTTTTAATGAACCAATCCCAGAAAGGATCGGGTTTAGAACCGAGGTTGAAGTAAAGTATGAAGGTTATATAAAACGCGAAGAGGAGATGATTGATAAACTCAAAAAGATCGAGAATATTGAGATACCTGAAGATTTTGATTATAACGAAATAAAAGGTCTATCAAATGAGGCAAAAGGTAAACTAAATGAAACCAGACCAAAAAATCTTGACCAGGCATCAAGGATACAGGGAATAAGCCCGGTTGATATATTGACAATTTTAATCCATTTAAAAGGTAAACCAGGAGAGACAAAGAAATGAACGAGGAGATAATAAAATTTCTTGAAAATAAGATGTTTATAGTTGATACGGTAAATGGTGTTCAGTATACTGTTTTTTATGGAAGGATAAATGAGCCGCTTGAACAGACGATTAAGGAAATAAAAGATTTTTGTGCCCAGTATGATTATATTCCCCTTTTCAGTCAGGAAGGTGAATATCATAAATTAATGCTGGGCATTTTTCCTAAGTTTGTTGATAAACCAAAGATATGGTTGAATATTTTATTATTTGTTGCAACGATCTTTACCACACTCCTTGCCGGTGCACTAAATAGTGGTGGCAACCCATTTGGAAATTTTTCTGATATTCTTCTGGGAATTCCTTTTTCATTTTCACTTATGGCTATACTCACCTGTCATGAACTCGGGCATTATTTTGTTTCAAAAAAATATGGTTTGGTTACAAGTTTACCATATTTTATTCCAGTTCCATTCCATTTTTTGGGAACATTTGGTGCAATTATAAGAATGAAATCAATCGTGCCTTCACGAAAGGCATTATTAAGGATTGGAATGGCAGGTCCTATTTCTGGTTTTCTTGTTGCACTCATTGTATCAATAATTGGTATTATGCTTTCTGAAGTAAGACCAGCACCGGAGACCGGTTCTTATTTAAGATTGGGTGATTCGCTATTGTTTTTCATCCTGGGAAAGATTATCCATCCTTCAATACCTGAAGGTATGGATATATTTTTGCATCCAATGGCATTTGCGGGCTGGATTGGATTTCTTGTTACCTCAATGAATCTAATGCCGATAGGTCAACTCGATGGTGGACATATCGCTTATAGTGTATTTTTAAAGAATCAAAAGAGGCTATATATACCTGTGATATTATTGCTCATAGGATTCGGGATACTCTGGCAGGGATGGATAATCTGGGGATTGCTTGCATTCATACTTGCACGGCGTGAACCCCTTATACAGGATGGATTGACACCGCTTTCAAAAAGAGAAAAAATATATGCCCTGATTGCATTGATTGTGTTGATACTGACTTTTATTCCCCAGCCTTTTTCAATATTTTAAATATATTATTCTTTTTTTCTAATTTCCAAGTATGTGCCGATTAAAAAACCGATTACAATCAAAAATAATATCAATAATGTACGCCAGAAACCGACTGTGGCTAAAAAAATTCCAACAACTCCAGCAATCACTGCACCGATTATTCCTTTATTAAATTTTTCCATAGGATATTGTATATATCTTTGGATGATTGTCAAGTATAAGTGAGTTTGCACTTTTCTTCTAAACTATTGCTTCATTTTAATCGCCCGATGGGTCACAGACCGTGCAACCCAGTACCCTTTAGCATCCCCTTCTATGTTACCCTCATTACCCGCCTGAAATCCTGGACCATTACCAGCAGTAATCGTAACACTCATCGTGTTTATTTCAAAAGGACTATTTTTGCCGTTGTTTTGGAATCATCCATCTGGTATAGCACATAATAGACACCCGCAGGCATCTGCCGATTGCGGTCATCCCTGCCATCCCAGATGAATTCATAATAACCAGATTGTTTTTCTCCATTGAAGATAGTCTTTATCTTCTGACCGAGCACATCAAAGATTCCAAACGAAGTGGGTGGGTATCTCACCACCCCCTACCACCCATTATCGCAAGACAATCAGTTTCTGCACAACAGTCTGATTATCTGCGCTTAGTCTCACAAAATAGATTCCTTGAGCAAGTTCACCCTTTCCCTCTCCCTGCTGGATGCGGGGAGAGGGGAGGTAGAGTAGCGGTGTTCGCTCCTCACCCTTTCCGCCAATAAGCGTGGCGGATTCTCCCCACAACAATGTTTTTGTATTTTTGCGATTGTAAATTCGTTGATGGTTATTGGGCATAGATGACAAAGTGATGATGCTGGGAGGATTAATTAAAGGATGTTTAACTTATTATTGAAAGAACAAAGATAGATTCATTTTTTGATGTCATAGAGATAGGCAGAGGCGCCAGAACCAATGAATGAATCAATTTTTGTGCCAAGGATGTTTAGATAATTCAAAAATATTTTTTCTTCGTTCGCACCGAGATGTGTAGCAATGTGAGAAAATAAAAACCAGACGCGTTTACCTTTTAGTCTTTCAATATCCTTGTAATACCCAGTCCAGTAATCCCTTGATTCTATGCCCGAAATATAGTCATCACCCAGTTCAGGAAATCTATTTTTGTAATATTTATAAGCATTTAATGCCCCGTAATAAACATAGATAACTTCACTATCTTTCTTATTTTTGCTCACATATTCCAGAACCGGTCTCAATTCCTCGGGTGCGCGGGGTTTGATGATATGATAAACTCCTGTACAAACAGGTTGTATGAATAAGATTAAGGAAAGCACTTTGGCAATTATTTTTGAATCTTTTTTTATTATGTTATATAATAGTGATATACCAGCACTTACAAAGATTGCTAAAATTGGTGCGATGAATAGTATAACCCTGCCTTCAAATGGATAGAGTTTGAACATAGAACAGATGAAAGTGATAATAAGTGGGAGGATAAATATCAGAGCAATAGTTTTTTTGCTCTTATATAGATGATAAATACCTGTAATGAAGAATAATAATGCAAGGAGAATATCATAAACAGAAAAACCACCAGGGTTTTTGAAGATGCGTATTAGCATATATATAATTTGATACAATGCTTTTAATGAATCGGGTGGAAATGGAACAAAATCCTTCTGCCAGAAATCCACGAGTTCTTTGTGCACTGTATAATGGTGAATACACAAAAAATAATTTGCAATAAAACTTAAAATCCATATCGCACTGATGATTATCAGGGCAATCAGCGCACTATAGTTCTTATTTTTTATTGTATAGATTAATAACACAATACCGATTCCAGAAAATACGAATACCGCAGGAAAAGAAAACCAGATGGAAATAGCACCGATAATACCGGTCAATATCAACATTGAAATTTTTAGATTTTCTCTGATTGTTATTAATGCTAAAAGGATTAACAAAAGTGAAAATAATACATCACTTGAATATGGTTTGACCTCGGATGAAAAATATATGAGATGGTCATTTAAAACAAAAAAACCGAGTCCGAATATGGTGATTTTTATATCATTTATATGTTTTAAAATTTCGTAAAAAATAAAAATACTCAAAATACCAGCAATAAGCGGGAATATTCTCAATGCATATTCATTATTACCGAAAATATTCACACAAAACTTTTCTATATAGAGAAAACCAATTGGCGCTGCCTGCACATAATCAAGGGGTTTGAGCAATCCCTGATAAGAACGTTCTATGATGTTCATAGCGAGCGGTGCCTCGCCTTCGGTCAATGAGCGATTAAAAATATATTGAGAAAGACGAAGGATAATTCCGATTGTAAACAATAGCCAGGGAAGGGTCTTAAAAAATTTTTCACTCTTAATTTGCATTATAGATTATAATAATTGTAACAGCTCTGTCAATCCTTAAGTTGCAAATCATTATTGACTTTCATTACTGTTTGATTAATATTAAACAAATGGATGCCGGTTATTTGTATCTATTTTTATTCTGTGTTCTTATGAAGGCACAGGACCCATTAGGTAATGATATTTCAGGCGACAACCAGACAGGAATTGTAAATCAATTTTTAAACCAGCCGGTCGTTGTAAGGGTTGTGGATGAAAAAGGAAAGGGCCTTGAAAATGTCCCTGTTGTTTTTACCATCCTCAAAGAACCCCAGGAGAATAAGATTGCAAATAAATTTGCGGTTATACAACCTGAGACCACATACACCGATAAAGATGGTTTTGCAAAAACTTATATAAAACTCGGGAAGACCCGCGGCGATTACTATATCCTTTGCCGACACAATGATGAAACCCTCATATTCCATTTTACGGGTTTGGAACAGGATTGGGTTCTATTAATGATGATTTCTGTAATCGGTGGTCTTGCACTTTTTATATTTGCATTAAATTATGGAAGCAAAGGTTTGATAAGAGGTTTTGGTTCTAAGACAAGGGATTTATTATTTAATCTTACAAATAATCGTCTCACTTCATTGATCAGTGGATTTTTTGTTACCATTATCTTTGGTTCCTGCACTGCAACTGCTACATTGTTGATAAAGTTTGCCTCGGCAGGTGTTGTTCAATTAATTCCTGGACTTGCGGTTATGCTTGGTGCAAATATCGGTGCTACAATAACAATCCAGATTCTCGCCTTTAATATTATGAATTATGCACTCCTTATTATTACTATAGGAGTATTTTTAAGAATATTATTCCCCAATCTCAGGAATCTTGCCCAGTTTATATTTGGCACTGGTCTATTATTTTTCTCACTCAAGATTATTTCAACAGGCATTGCAAGTGTGAAATATATTTCCGGGTTTATTAAAATAATTGAATATTTAAATAATGCCCCTGTTCTGGCTATTTTAATCGGTGCACTGGCTTCATTTATATTCCGCTCAAGCACTGCTGTAGTTGGACTCGTCCTCGTTCTAACATTTGAGTCTGCAATTTCCAATATTTCTGCACTCCATCTTGTGTTTGGAGCAAATCTTGGTACAACGATATTTCCTATTCTTATTTCAGATTCTGCAAATGCAAGGAGGATTGCGCTGGGAAATTTTATATGTAAGTTTGTGGGTGTGATGGTTTTTGTAATTTTGCTTGATTATATCAAAATAATGCCATTTTTTGAAAATAATCCAAGGCAGATTGCAGGTGTCCATACAATTTTTAATATTGTTGTTGCCCTTATCTTTTTACCTTTACTTAATCCTTTAAGCAAATTTTTAAATTTTCTTGTGGTCGAAACAAAACAGGAAGTTTTAAAGAGTAAACGACTTGACCAATCATTCCTTGATACACCGGCAATTGCCACAGGACAGGCAATGAAAGAGATTTTAAATATGGGATATAAAACGATAAAGATGCTCGAAGACGCAATAAAGGTTTTTGAAAAGCGAGATATTGTTTTGAGAAAGATAATTATTCAATCAGATGATGAGATAGACCAGGTTGAAGAAATGGTGACTCCATATCTTTCCCGGCTTAATCCCGAAGAGATGGACCAGGAACTTAGAAAAATGCAGATCGGTCTGCTCACAATTACTTCGGAACTTGAACATATCGGTGATACAATTTCAAAGAGTTTGATGAATTATGCAAAGAAACAGATAGACGAAGGGATGGAATTTTCCCAGGAGGGTTTGGACCAGATCAAGGAATTTCATAGATTTGTTCTTGATACATTAAAAATGGCGATTTCCAGTCTTGCAACCCGTGACCGAAGATTTGCCCAGGATGTTGTTTCCAGACGCGATACTGGATTGAAAATGGTTAAAGATTTTGAGTTAAAGCATATTGAAAGATTACAGAGAGGATTGAAAGAAAGTCTTGAGACCTCAACGATTCATCTTGATATATTGAGTGACCTTGAAAGAATCAATTTCCATGCCACAGAAATTGGTGAGGCAGTGATAGGAATATTATGAATACTAAAAACTACTTATTGATGACATTTATTTTACTCACGCTATTAGGGATATTTTTGATCTTCAGTATTATCAACAGTCAGCGCACTATGCTTGCCTTCTTTAAGGATGAAGCACGCTCATTTTTGACACTCATTGCACTTGCCCAGGAGAATTCAATCTTTGCTGAGGCAGAATTGGAAGATAAAATAACCGATAATCTCATCAGTATAATTCATTATCTTAATGAAATTGGTCCTAAAATAGATGAGCTTGATAAAATACGACAGAATTTTAATTTGTCTTCAATAGTGATATATAACCCGAACAGTAAAAAAATTGTAATAAAGTCGGGTAATCCATATGAAATTGACGACAAAGATTTCTATGGTGAAGATAAAATTAAATATTACTATTTCCCGGTCCTGAATGAAAAATTTATCCGTTTTATTTATAAAACCACACGATTTGTTTTTCAAATTGAGTTATCTGCGGAAGAGATAAAAAAATTCAGTCAGGAATATGGTATTGGTAAGATACTCAACCAGATGGCGACGAATCCCATTATCAATTATGTTGTGCTTCAGGATTTGCAGGGGATCATTTTTGCCACACCGAATGTTAAGACAATGCCCAGGATACAGAGCGATTCAAATTTATTAAAGGTATTTCAAAACGGGCAAGAAGTAAGTCGTATAATTAATTTCGACAATAAAAAGGTGCTTGAAATCGTTACTCCATTCATTGTAGAAAAAGAAATCATTGGACTCTTGCGCATCGGTATGAATCTTGATAATTATTATCAATATCTTAACAACACTTATATCCAGTTGGGTATGTTATTTATAATCTTGCTCGGTGCCGGCATTGCAATATTTACGATTTTCATAAAACATCAGGATTACCAGATGCGTGAGCAGTTCTTTTCTCATATTCTTGGTGCCATTGATGAGGGGATTCTGCTTATTGATGAAAAAGGAATGATAAAAGGCGTAAACAAAATGTTCGGCAAAATTACCGGAATGCAGGAAATAGCATTATTGAATACGGAATATGACAAAGTATTTAATGGAGATCCATTTTCTATAAAAATCGTTCAGGAGATAAAGAGTTTTGCGGAAGAAGAAAAAGAACTTTTCGAGAAAATTGTGCGATATACTACATATCCACTATATGATAATAAAAAATTTGTGGGAACAATCTCGGTGCTCCATAATGTAACCGAAATTAGAAGACAGGAAAAAGAACAGAAAGAAAAAGAGAGGTTGAGTTTTCTTGGTAATCTTGTGGCGAACTTTGCCCACGAAATAAAGAATCCATTGAATGGTCTGGCAATTGCAGCACAACGATTGCAAAGGGAATTTCCCTCACAAAACGAACAATATAGCCAGTTAATTTCGGCAATTATTAAAGAGATCGATTCAATGACCCGAATACTCAATGATTTTTTAAGTCTTGTCAGGCCACAGATAAAAGAAAATCAGGAATTTGATTTAAGCCAATTGATTGAAGAAATGGGAATTTTAATAAAGGAACAGGCAAAACAGAAAAATATTAAATTCAATATGGATATAGAAAAGGGTGCTGTTATCAAAGGCAATATGGAAGATATAAGGCGTGCCTTGATGAATTTGCTCCTCAATGCAATGGAGGCGGTTTCATCTGTATCAAGTCTTAATTCTGAAATCGGCATTTCTTTGAAAAAAGAAAGAGACAGTATCATAATAAAAGTATATGATAATGGCCCGGGTATCCCTGCACCTGCTCTGAAAAAGATTTTTGAACCGTATTTTACAACCAAAAAGGGTGGAACCGGTCTCGGTCTATTCATTGCCCATAAGATAATCAATGAACATAATGGGGTAATAGATGTCCAGAGTAGCAAAGAAAAGGGGACAGTATTTACAATTATTTTGCCTCTCAATTAGATTCGCAGATGTAATTGGAACCGGTCTGTATATTTACCAATAATATTGACTTTATTAAAAAATTATGGATAATATAAGAAATAAGGAGGTTTTATGCAGATAAGATTTCTTTTAGCCGGGCTACTAATGCTTACGATTTTATATGGTATGGGAGGAAGGGCAGAGATGTCACAAAAATTTGATGAAATCGTTCAGGGCAATAATCAATTTTGTTTTAATCTCTATAAAAATCTGACTGAGAGTGAGACAGGCAATATTTTTTATTCACCTTTCAGTATTACAATGGCGATGGCAATGGTATTTGAAGGTGCAAGAGGCTGGGTTCAGAATGAAATGCAGTCAGTATTTAAATTCCCTCTGGATGATAAAATCCGCCAGGAATCTTTTCTTTCACTTTATCAGCGTTTGAATAGAAAGAATGCAAAGTATAGATTAAATATTGCCAATGCATTATGGATTCAAAAAGATTATTCAATTCTGCCCGCATATCTAAAGATAATCCAGAGATATTATGATGGTTATGCAAGAAATGTGGATTTTATCAGTGCTCCAGAACAGACACGGCAGATAATAAATAAATGGGTAGAAGAAAAGACGAACCAAAAAATAAAGGACCTTTTTCCGCCTGGTTCAATTGACCAGCAATCAAGATTGGTTGTTACTAATGCAATATATTTTAAAGGACGATGGATAAAGCAGTTTGATAAATCACTGACATCAGAAGAAGACTTCTGGGTTACTGAGACAAAATCAATAAAAGTTCAAATGATGAAGAGGATTGACCCTGAAACGAAGTTCAATTATGCAGAGACTGATGAGTTACAAATCCTGGAGATGGCTTATGAAGGTGATGATTTATCAATGGTCATAATACTTCCGCGTAAGAACGACATTAGAATAGTTGAAAAAGAATTGACCCCAGAAAAATTCCAAGAGTGGAAAAATCTATTAACTGAATCACGCGTGGAGGTATATCTTCCTAAATTTACATTTAGGACCAGATATACTTTGACACCAAATCTATCACAACTCGGAATGCCAAATGCGTTTTCTCCGCATTGTGATTTTTCCGGGATAGATGGGACAAAAAATTTATATATCCGTTCGGTTGTTCATCAGGCTTATGTTGATGTGAATGAAGAAGGGACTGAGGCAGCGGCTGCGACCGGTGTTGTTGTGGGTATAACTTCTGTAGGTCCGAGAATTCCTGTATTCCGTGCAGACCATCCATTCATTTTTGTGATACAGGAGAAAACCACTGGAAATATTCTTTTTATCGGCAGGGTCGTTGAACCAGGAGTATAAAAGAAGGTTATTTAAATTAAGATGTTGATTGTAAAAGAAAAAATTGATATTGAGGATGTCAAAAGAATTGCTCAGGAAACATTTGGAAATTTAGTAAAGGCAGTTGTTGATGTAGAAAAAGGTATAATGGCTATTGGGAGTGAACTCCATGCCGATGAAGAAGCAGAACTACTTGCAATGGGTTCGAAACAGGAGAATCTCTGGGGAATAAATATTTATTTAGATGCTGAAGATGAAGATTTCATTGAATTTGATTCTTTAATAAATTTGAGGCCTGCACAAGGTAATAAGAGTCGTGGTATTGATGACCCTGGATTAAGGAAAAGAATAATAGATATTGTGTATGGTTTGATAAAGAAATGATCTACAAACATAAAGGGCTTGCCCAGGGCAAATGGTTTCGACTTACTTTGATTGAACAACTCGCAAACATTGGGAGTGAGGTTGAGAGGGCGATAATATGGAGACCAAAAAATCAAAAATACTTTGAAGGGGCGATTGAACGGGCACTTGAACTCATTGATTTGACTGTTTCAGATGTTAAAAATAGAAAACGATTAAAAGAATTGCTCCGACTCCGTGAGGCACTCGTTGATTATTTTTATTTTGATAATGAATATGGCTCTTCTGATAAATTATGGCATAGTTATTTCTATCCTTTCTTCTATGCAGCAAGGAAAGGAAATGTTAGAAGATAAAAAGGGGTTTATTTTTTATGAAAAATATCTGTATACTCGTTGCCTCGGAAAGAAGAAATGGTAATTGTGAACTTCTTGCAAGATTTGCCGATAAATATATTAAAGAAAAAGGGAATGAATCTAAGATTATATATCTGAAGGATTTTGAAATAAGGCAATGCCAGGGTTGTATGTCCTGTGTCTTTAAGAATATAAAATGTAAACTGGATGATGACCTTTATAAACTCGCTGATGCTATATTAGAGTCAGATGCATTGATCTTATTGGCACCGACCTATGTGCTTACGGTCCCGGGAAAACTAAAAGTCTTTCTTGATAGATTCTTATGCCTTTATCCAATGATTAAAAATAATCCAGAAAAACCTGCCTTGAGCATAGGTGTATCTTCGCCCATTGATTGGAATCAATACCAGTTGCCAATGATGAACATATTACTGCTTGCATTAGGGTTCAGGGTAGTTGATAGTTTTATTGTCTATGGTGCAGGACAGGGTGAAGTATTACTTGATGACAGATTAAAAAAGATTGAAAAATCAATAGAAAAACTATTTGGATATAAACCTCAACCGTTTACTTCGGTCGTTTCGCCATATTGTCCAGTTGATTACTGTGATATCTTTCAGCGGGTTGAAAAAGACCTGTTTCGTTGTCCTGTATGTCTAACACCTGCACGGCTTGTTGAGCAGGGTTTTTACTTTGATGCAAAGGATTTGAACCAGCATAGATGGACAGCAAAGAAAATGAAAGAACATTTTGATGAGTGGATCTTGACCACAAAGGAAAGATTTCGTAGATTACTCCCTGATATCCACAGAAAAAAGAAGGATCTTGGATTGATTTGAGGAATGTCCGTTATGTTTTACTGCAATTCCGATAAATGGATTAGATATTATAATTGCACATCGGAGTTGGAGGAGTAAACATTGATCTGTGAAAATGTGGGGCAAGGCTTTAGCCTTGCCCTATCATATCTGTAGCGGTCGCATTTATGCGACAAATGTTTTTCTCCATATCAATCCCCTTACTCCCCCTTTTATAAAGGAGGAAACAGGGGATTTATTGGAGTAGGGAATTTATTCCCGTAAAAAACGAGACTGAAGTCTCTACTCCAGATTTTTCTCTCACTACTGTTTACAGAGTTAATAATTTTGAATTTGTTTCGGATTTCGTGCTTCGGATTTCGGATTTAACCCCGATACGGGCAGCGACACCGTATAAAGACTAACAATTTTTGTAGAAAATACTTCCAGCGCCGATAAAAATCGGGGTTAGAAACCCCTCCTACAGTGTATTTATTGAAATGATAGAAGTTGGTTGAAGAAGCGGATTTGGAAGTTTGGAGTTTAGAATTTGTGATTTTGGATTTGGAATTTGTTTGGGATTTGGTGTTTGGAATTTAGTATTTTATTTAAGATAGGGGCTGCGAAACCATGTTAGTTACCAATCAACGATTTTTACGCTTCTCCCTTGAAAATACGAAAATGTTTAATATAATTATCTCTATGGGACGAAACTATGGAAATAAGTTCTGAACTGAGAGATAAGATAATCAAGAGTCAGAGAGGAGAGCTAACTGAGTATCACATTTATAAGAATCTCGCTGAATTTGTGAAAGACCCAAAACAGAAGCCGATACTTTCAAAGATTGCTGATGAAGAATTCAAACATTATGAATTCTTTAAGGCAATTACCCGAGAAGAACTCAAACCCGATAAGCTTAAAATTTCTTTCTATTGTTTTATTGCAAAATTCTTTGGCTTAAATTTTGGACTCAAACTTATGGAAAATGGTGAAGACCTTGCCCAGAAGACCTATGATGAGGTAAAACAGGTCGCACCTGAAATTGAGAGAGTGATAAAAGATGAGAATCGTCATGAGAATGAACTGATAGGACTAATTAAAGAAGAACGGCTCAAATATGTCAGTTCAGTAGTTCTTGGTTTGAATGATGCCCTTGTAGAAATAAGCGGTGCACTCGTAGGATTTTCTCTGGCACTTCAGAAGGCACAGATTGTGGGCATAGTTGGTCTTATCACTGGTATTGCGGGTGCCCTTTCGATGGGTGCATCATCATACCTTTCAGCAAAAGAGGAGGACTCTGAAAAGATACCTATGAAGGCTGGTTCTTATACAGGACTTGCCTATCTTGGAACGATCATTATCCTTATTCTGCCTTATTTCATTTTTCAAAACATATTCTTATGTCTTGCTATGACGATAATCACTGTTTTTTTACTAATATTCTTCTTCAATTATTATGTTTCGGTTGCACGGGAATTGGACTTCAAAAAAAGATTTTTTGAAATGGCAGGTATAAGTCTTGGTGTTGCATTAATAAATTTTCTGATCGGTATGGTGATGAGAAGGGTTTTTGGGATAGATATATAATTAAAAGAGGGCTATATAAGGCTAAACAGGGCTAAGAAGGGCGAAAAGGCGACAAGAAAGGGTAAAAAAAGGTAAATAGGGGTAAAAATGGGTGAAGAGGGTGAATAGTGAAACGGAAAAGAAGAAGGCAATTTGGAAAAAATTATGAAGAAGAAAAGCTATACAGAAATATATGTAGGGCAAGGCTTTAGCCTTGCATTAAGGATATTTAAAGAATGAAAGAGACTAAATTTTTTATAAAAAAACAACACACCCCACCCTTACCTTCTCCTTTAAAGGCGGAGAAAAAAGGATGGGTGGAAGAGGAGGTTTAATGTCTAATCGACGACAGAAGGCAAAAAAGACCTGGCAGGAAAAATTGCTTGATAAGAAGGACCTGCCCAGGGTGGAGAAGATAACAGGCAAGATGGCAGGTAAATGGGGAACGAAAGAAGGTGATACAGTTGTTATCCCTGCACCGATTGAGGTTGATGAGATAATGCGCAAGGTGCCAAAAGGGAAGGTAATAACAATAAATGAAATCCGTAAAATACTTGCGCGCAAACACAATACTACAATTGGGTGCCCTATCACTACGGGTATCTTTGTCTGGATTGCTGCATACGCATCTGAAGAAAGGAAATTACAGGGAGATAAAGATATTACACCCTGGTGGCGCACATTAAAGGGCGATGGTGAATTGAATGAAAAATATCCTGGCGGCGCGGAAAATCAAAAAAGACTTCTTAAGGCAGAAGGACATATTATAGAAAAAAAGGGCAAAAAATGGGTGGTGAAGGTTGCTCAAGCATTCATTAAAGACCGGGTTTAGTTTTGGTTCCACCTCAGGGATCATTACAACCCTGGGGCTGATGGTTGGTCTGCATTCCGGAACCCATTCCAAGATTGTTATCATTGGTGGAATCCTCACAATTGCTATTGCGGATGCATTCTCTGATGCCCTGGGAATCCATATCTCTGAAGAATCCGAGAATAAACATACTACAAAAGAGATATGGGAATCAACGATAATGACCTTTCTTAGCAAATTCTTTTTTGCCCTAACCTTTCTTGTCCCGGTTTTACTTTTTAACCTTTCAACAGCAATAATCGTGAGTATAATCTGGGGTCTTGCACTCATTAGCTTATTAAGTTATCGTATGGGAAGAGAACAGAATACAAATCCTTTACCTATTGTAGGAGAGCATCTTCTGATTACAATAATTGTGATTGCCATAACCCATTTCATTGGTGACTGGATAGCGACATTTGAATAAAAAGGCAAAAAATCCTCCTATTTCCCCTTTTAAAAAAGGGGATTTAAAAAGCATAAAAAGGAAAGGCTCAAAAAGGCTAAAGAAGGCTAAAGAGGGCTAAAAAGGGCGAAAAGGCGACAAGAAAGGGTAAACAAGGGTAAATAGGGGTAAAAAAGGGTGAAGAGGGTGAATATTGTGAAACGTTTACAGTTAAACGTGGTAATATTTTTGAATTTATTATTTGGTTTGCCAATCATCCGCCAAGCAGTGTGGCGTATGGCGGATTAAAATTTGTTTTGGATTTTTTGCTTAGAATTTAGAATTTACCAATAAAGGGGGTCTTATGATTTTATTTATTATATTTTGTCTACTACATTGGCAAAAACCTGATACCCTATGGCAGATTGAGCAGAAATATGTTTACGAAGGTTTGAACCTTCTGAACCTTTCAAAGATAGACCTTGAATACGACAAACACTGGATACAGGATAGTTTCAGAATAAAGGTTGTAACTGAATTGATGAATCATCCAATGTCAGTACCCGATTATATCCTTTACTCGGGCTGGAAGATAAAGAATTTGAGCCATTTGCCTGACTACATTGATTTTTGCGCGAGTGAGATTCTAAATAAACCAGGCACGACCACAAAATTTAAAAACAAAGAATTGATTCCTTTAATTAATGAAATATTTAACACAACAAAATCCCATCTTGATAATGCATTTATCAAACTTAACCTTGCTGAAATTGATAGTCTATTATATACTGCACCATCGCTCTGGGCAGACGAAGCAGATTCGCTTGAGCGTGGTTATGCTGGTGCATTGCATAAAGAATTCAATGTTGAACGAGATACAGGTACGATCCTTGAAACTATCCAATTATTGAATCTAACAAAAAAGATTGATATCTATGAATTACACATTGCAGGTTCAACACTTGCCCAGGGTATTGAAAAGATAAAGGAAATTGTAGAAAAACTATTCAGTCAGGAGAACCTCTCTTATAAAGAAATTCCTGGTGTCAAAGGACCTGTTTATGAAGTCTTTGAATTGCCTGGTGGTTTTAAAGGTGTTATCGGTAGCCCTGATGATAATGTTTATATTGAAGATTTTGCAGTAATCATTGAACCCGGTGGCAATGACACATATTCGGGTAGGTGTGCAGGTGCGATTGGTGGGTTGAGTTCACCTGTGAGTTTTGTCATTGACCTTTCAGGTGATGATGTATACAGAAACGAAAAGAAACTTGTAAATCAAGGTGCAGGGTTTTTTGGCGCTGGTATATTATGGGACTTATCTGGTAATGATACATATACAGGATTCCATATCTCTCAGGGTGCAGGGCTTTATGGTATTGGGATGTTAATTGATGAACAGGGATTTGATAATTATCGCGGTGGATATTTTACCCAGGGTGCAGGGAACTTTGGCACAGGGATTCTGCTTGATCTTCAGCAAGACGATATTTATCATTCATATTCCTGGGCACAGGGGATGGGTGGTGTATGGGGATATGGATTATTATATGATAAAGATGGCGATGACCTTTATTATGCTGGTGGTCAATATTTCCATATGCCTTTAGACCCTGACCAGTTTCGCTCATTTGCCCAGGGCTTTGGTTTTGGTTTTCGTGATGTAGCATCAGGCGGCATTGGATTCTTACTTGATTGCACAGGGAATGATAAATATATAAGCGAAGTATATGGACAGGCAACATCCTACTGGTTCGCACTTGGTATGCTCCTTGATGAACAGGGAAATGATCTATATTCTGCAGCACAGTATTCACAGGGTGCAGGTATCCATTTATCAGTTGGAGGCCTACTGGATTTAGAAGGTGATGACCATTATTTTAGTAGATTTGGGCCATCACAGGGTGAGGGTCATGATGTTGCAGTTGGATTCTTGCTTGATAAGGACGGAGACGATGTATATTATGCATCAGGAGGGCAGGGTATTGGGCTTACAAATTCAGTGGGAATATTTATTGATACAAGGGGTAATGATGACTACTGCTCAAGGGAAGGGATGAGCCAGGGAGGTGCAAACTGGACAAGAGGAACAGGTGGGATTGGATTGTTTATTGATTTGCAGGGTGAAGATAGATACGCTGAAAAGGATAAGGGAAGGAATAATCACATCTGGACATCAGGGACATATGCATTAGGAATGGACCTTGAGGCAGTTGAACCCAAAAAAGAACCCTGGGAAGATACCATTACAACATTTCCTGAAATTGATACAATGCAGAGTGATTCTGCAAAGATGGCAAGATTATTTTACTATGGTTCATTATGGGAGGTTCGTGCTGATATTGCAAAGGCAAGGACCGGAAGGAGGATTTTGATAAACGAATTCAAAGAAAAGGCGGTTGAGTATATCTTTAAAAATGAAATGCGGACATTTGATGGGCTTAAACTAAGGGCAATAGAAGAAATATTTAAGGCATTCAAGGATACATCTGCATTTTATCTTTATCAGGGCCTGCATTCTCCAAATGATACAATTGTGCGTAATTGTATTTATCTATTCGGTCAGTTGGAATATACCAAAGCAAGGGATACATTAAGATTTTTACTTAGCCAAAAACCCAAAGATAAGATTGCTGGTGTTTTGATATATACACTGGGCAAATTAAAAGACACACTTGCTGTGCCTGAAATATCTTCATACTACACACACAAAAATGAAAGAATGAGATTAAGGGTTGCTGAGGCACTCCAGAATATAAAAGATACACTTGGACTCAAGGTTTTGATACCTATGCTCTTTGATCCCTCTTATCTTGTAAAAATTGCTTCAATTGAAGGGATTGCAAATCTCGGTAAGGAAGGGTTGGAAGGTGTAGAATCTGAATTGAAAAAGGCAAAAACAGACAAAAATAGGACAATTTTATTAAAAACCATATCTCGGACATATGATAAACTGGAAAAGAAAGATAAGAGTGCAGAGATAAAAAAACGACTTGCCCAAATTGCGCAAAAATATGTCAATTCTGAATACCCGGCACTAAAAAAAGAGGCACAGCGATTGATAGATTTAGTAGAAGGGCGTGGCATTCTGGAACCAGATGTTTTATTTCTTTTTCCAGAAATAATTGAAAATTGAAAATTATTAAAGATTCAATCCAGCTCTCTCTTTTTGCGGGTCATTTGAAAGATAAATTCTATAAGCAAAGCATAAAGGATATAAGTATGGTAATAGCGAAAAACATAAGCGCACATTCCTTCCCGTCCCCGAGAATTCCCCAAAAATTTTAATTAAAAGTTAATGTTTAATGTGCCTTAAACTCAGTATTGACTAAAAATTAAATAAGTGTATAATAAAATCAGAAATGAAAATAAAGATAACGATTGAACCTTTTAAAGATAAAAAAATTCTATTGCCACGTCATTATAACTACTTAATTCAAAGTTTCATATACAAAAATCTACAGAGACAAATTGCAGAAAAAGTTCACAACGAGGGCTTTATTTATGAGAAAAGAAGCTTTCGCCTTTTTACATTTTCTCGTTTGTTCGGAGAATTTGAAAATTCTGGGGAAAATCTCATTTTTAAAAATAATTGTGTATTATACATCGCTTCACCGGTTACAAAAATTCTTGAATCATTTGCCACCTCACTCGCCAAAAAAGGCAACATAAAAATCGGAAACAACAACCTACAGGTCAGTTCAATTGAAGTTTTATTCTCAAGAAAATATGAATCACCAGTTTATGTAAAAACCCTTTCGCCGATAACTGTCTATTCTACACTATTAACAAAGGAAGGAAAGAAAAAGACTTATTACTATACCCCTTTTGAAGAAGAATTTAACAGACAGATTAGGGACAATCTATTAAAAAAATATGCAGCTTTGTTTGGCAAAAATACCACTCAAAATTTTGATTTTCATATCGCGCCAGAAAAGGTATCAAAAAGGAATGAGCATATTATTTTTTATAAATACACTGTAATAAAAGCCTGGTCTGGAATATACAAAATTGGTGGTGCGAATGAATTATTAGAGGTCGCCTTTGACTGCGGCATCGGCGCCAAAAACAGCCAGGGGTTTGGAATGATCGAAGTTTACGAGCCACAATTGAAGCATGATTGATAATATGTATTAATTGTTGACATTCTATATAATTTATGTATAATTAAAATTGTATAAAGGATATAAAAAAAGATGAATGCACAACTTAAAAAAATTTTTGGCTTTGAATTTTACCCATTCCAAATAGAGGTATCAAAATGTATACTTGAAGGGAATTTTCCTATCTTACTTAAGGCACCAACAGGCTCCGGGAAGACTGAAGCTATATTGGCTCCATTTCTCACTCAATTTTTAGAAAATAGATTTCATATTGCCCCAAGATTAATTTATGTATTGCCGATGAGGGTTCTCGTAAACAGCATTGCACAAAGAATTAACAAATATGCAGAGAAGATCTCTCCATTTATATCCGTAAGAATCCAGCACGGTGATTTTCCTGATGCCCCATTTTTTATTGGGGATATAGTTGTTACAACTCTTGACCAGTTTGTTTATGGGTTTGCAAGAGCAAGTCAGCAAGTCGGACACCATATAGATTTGCCAGCAGGTGCTATCGCTTCATCACTGGTAGTTTTTGATGAAGCCCATATGTATAGGGATGGGTTTACTTTTTCAATTATGAGGGCATTGATGGAAATCCTTTATGAAAGTAAAATTCCTTTCGTCTTGATGACTGCTACGATGCCTGAAAGTCTTGAGACGAGTCTTTTTGATAATATTAAAGATTATACCAGGATAGTGGGAGATAATATTGTAAACTCAAAAATACAAATCAAAATTTGCAATGAACCCTTATATGCTAACAATGAAGTCAATATTGATGATAACCTTTTGAAAATGATCAAAGAGAAGAAAACCGTTATTGTTCTTAATCAAGTAAAAAGAGCGCAAATTGTTTATGAAGAAATAAAAAAGAGATTAGGATTAAATGAAAAGCAAATTGTTCTCCTTCATTCAAGATTTACGAGAAAAGATCGCGAAAAGCACGAAAATACCGCACTATCTTTAATACCGCATAAAGAGAATGGAATAATAAAGATTCCAGAAGGTATTGGCATAGTGATTCCCACACAAGTTCTTGAAGCAGGTTTAGATTTTTCAGCAGAACTCCTGTTGACCGAATTTGCACCAGCAGATTGCTTAGTGCAAAGAGCAGGTAGGTGTGCAAGGTATGAGGGGGAGGTAGGAGAAATGATAGTTTTTCCAGTCGAGAATGAAGGATTTAAACCTTATGAGAAGGTGCATTTAGAAAATACATTTAAGTGGTTGAAAGATAATCCCAACTTTAATATCAAAAATTTTTCTGAAATCTGCTCCTTCGTTAATATACTGGATTATCAAGCAAATGACTTTGAGGCAAGGGATACACTAGTAGATTTATATGAGTGTGTGTTGTACGCAGACACCAAACCTCAGAACATTCAGATAAGAGATAGTAAACCAGTAACCCTTGTAGTGGTTGATTTTTCAATTGGAGAAGGTGGGAAGAAGGAAGATAGAATCAGGAGTAGTATCCGCAAAAGCGCATTAACTTTAAGAGAAAATTCTATTGATATTGACATCGGAGTTGCTTGGCAACTATTTAAGAGCGGGATTTTAAAATATAGACTTAAATACGATGTTGAGGCAAAAAATTGGGATTTTGAAGAAGCAAAAGAAATTCAACCATTTAATATGTATATCTTGGAAAAAAATGATTATAATGAAAACATAGGATTGAAAAATGATGCATCCTATTTTATATAGTGCACCAGAGGAAAGATATATTGAACATATTAATAGGTGCTTGGAAAAGCTTAATATTATATTACCTATTTGGGAGCACACTATTAGAAAAATTTTCTCTATAACGGAAAAGAATAATATGGAATATCTACTGAAAGAAATGGTAGCTTTTCACGACCTTGGGAAGCTTACAAAAAGATGGCAGGAGAATTTAGGTAAAAATAAAAAACTTCCAACTCATGCTCCAATAGGAGCAGCATATCTTTATAGAAAGTTCGCCAAAGAAAATAGGCTCGATGATTTAAAAAATGCGATTATCTTTGCAGTTGCTATTCATCATACTGACAGTGGCCTTCTTGGAGATAACATCGAAAGACCAGATGTTCAAGCAATATTGGATGGGATAGCTCTTAATGATGGGAAAATTGACTGGGCAAATGAGACAAAAAACTTAGAAGAAAAATTTTCCCCAAAAGATTTAAACGAATTAACAATTGAGGATTTAAAAAATATGGCAAGAGGATTGAGGGTCTGGGCAAGAAGTGGAGGATTTTTAGAACAGCATAAGAAAAGGATGCAAGCCTCTCTTGTTCATCATATATTCAAACTTTGTGATATATCTGCAGCAACCGAAAGAAAAGAATATCAAAAAGAAAATAATGGAAACTACTACGGTGGCTGGTTGATGGTTGAAGACATAAAAAATTACGTAGAGAATATAAGACAAAGAGGTATTTGAATGGAAAGAGAATTTATTGCTGAATTACACGATATTGGAAAGCTTCTTGATAAGGACTCTCCTGAAATTCAACAATATGAATTAACTGGTCATACATTTGAAAAATTTGACTTTGTGAGGTTTAAAATTGAAAAACCAAAATCACCATCTTGGTGGGCTCAATATCATCATAAAATAAAAGATGAAGAAGATTTAAACGCTGGGGATTCCTGGAAAGACATCCCGAAAAAATACAGACCTGATTTATTTTTGCTTAAACTTGCAGACCACCTTGCATCCTCAATTTCAAGGGTTTTGCCTCAGTTAAGTAGTGCTGGCGAATCAGAAGGGGTTTTAAAATTATGGAACTGTAATTTTTATGAAGATGAAAAGAATAAGGGAAACTCTTGGGCTGCATTTAAAAATAAGGATGATTTAAAAAAGCTTTTCAAAATAATTGATACAATTACCTCCCCAGAAGATTTTTTAAGTCAATATCATAACCACCTTATTCTAACACCAGAGGATAAGTTTAAACCGAGAAACATCACTTCTCTTTATACGCATATTGAGTTGGTAGGAAAAATTTACATGGTCTTAAAAGAACATTGTGTAATTGAAGAAGAAGTAAATGTAATAAAACTAAACTTGAATGGAGAAGCTGTCACAACAATTAAAGATGCGGAAGGTGGTAAAAGAACAGAAGGTAATCAAGATATAGATAAAGGAAAATGGCAAGCAAGATTTATTAAATGTCATATAAAATATCCACACTCTTTTGTTAGACTTCAGGATATCAATCTTCTTGTAATAAGAAATAAACTTGTTCAGGATTTTGTTGCTAAATATAAAGATTATGTAATGTTTCATACCTTTGATTTCATTTCTCTTTTCCTTCCTATAGGGAAGGAACTTAAAGAAATGTTTAAAGATTTTTTGGATAATGGATTTTTTATTGAATACATTGAAACAATAGCAGATTTAGGAATCTTGCGGTCAAACCTTGATATAAAAATTATAAGAGTCAGAGAAAATAATATGAGCAATATAATTCGGGTTCTTAATAGCAGAAATACTAAAGTGTATAGAAAGACTTTAATATCTGATATTTTAAGCAATATTTCTCCACCAATTTGTGATATTTGCCAAATGAAACCTGCTAAAGAAAGAATTAAAGAGAATATCAAAGAATGGATTTGCGATAAATGTTATGAAATTAGGGAATGTGGAGAAAGTTTTAAGTATCCAGATGATTGGCAAGAACGTAAAATAGTCTGGTGCAAGTTTAATCTTAATAGCGAGAAATTGGAAAATTGGCTGCAAAAAGCCTTTGAAAATTATGTAGATAGTTTATCAAATATAGAAAATAAGCAAATTCTAAAAGAAGAGTTTCGATCTTTGGCTTGTCAATCAGATTTTGTGAGTGACTATCGAAATATGATTAAAGCATTTTGGAATAAAGCAAGTAATTTGGCAATCAAGAAACCGATTTCCAATTATGAAGAACTCGGCGTTTTTTTATATTCTGGTGAAAATGTTAAAAAGATAATAGATACATTTTTAGAAGTTTATAATGAGTATTTTCCTGATTGTGAGGGTGGTTATTTGTCACCAATTTCATTGTCCTTAAGTATTTCAAATATAAAATATCCAATAAGAGAACATTTTAGATATTTTGAAAGTCCCGAAGGGTTTATCAATATTAGAAATCAAAATATATTTCATTCAAGTTATGAAAAAAAGGAAATAGAATGTCTTATAAATAACTTACAACCAAAGAGTCTGCATTTTTTATATAAACTTGCTTCCATTTATGAAAAAACAAAGTCAAATATAATTATTGTTGCAGAAATAATGGATAACAGGAAATCACAGCAAAATGTCGCAGATTTATTCTCTAAAATAAAAATTTCTCCAGAAAAAATTCTTAATTTTTATCGAATTATAGAGGTGGAGAATGGGCTTCATAAAACTTAATGTTGAAATTGATGCTGTAATAATTGGAGAAAGAGTTAAAGGCGGTATTTATAGACCTTGTCTTGAAACTATCCCATCCTCAACTATAAGAGGAGCTTTTAAAAATTGCTTAGGCTTAGAAATAAATGGAGTAGGAATTTTTGTCAAAGATACATATCAAATTAAAGATTTTGTATACTCTGTTAAGGATAAATTTTTAGAGACAGCAAAATTGCCTTTTGTGACAGAATATCTAAGTCCAAAGGGAAATTCAAAAATTAAAGCAGAAATTTATATTGTAAAAAATAATAATATTAGTCCGGAATTATTTAAAGACTTGGAATTTCACCTTGGAGCTTTAAAAAGTAAAGGATTTGGAAAAACAAAAGTTATAGAAATTGATGAAATTCCATCTGAAATAAAGCAAGGCTTTCTCAATGTAAGGATTTATGAAGATGAATGTGATAGATTCAATATCACTGTTCTTTCACCTATATATGGCTATCTTTTTTATCCTACGGATATGGTAAGCGGAATTTATAAAAG